>CAVCVO010000020.1:0-38172 GCA_963606005.1 Anaerovoracaceae bacterium | reverse complement strand
AGATAACGGTTAATCAATCGTTATCTCTTTTACATTTAAGTCTTGTTTTAAGAATCTGTCAGCTCTTTGCTTGAAAGATATTGGATCTTTTGAAACATAACAGATGGTTTTGCCTTCTTTATTGTGATTATCATTGTTGTCATCATAATAAGCTTTAGCTGCTTGTAATGATGATGATACGAGATTTACATTTGGGGCCAATTGTTTGAAGATATCTGTTAATAATGGATAATGTGTACAACCTAATATTAATGTATCTATATCTTTTTCAAGTAGTGGTAGTAAATATTCTTTTACTGCATCTTGGATGAGCTTATCATTTTTATCAAAATGGCCTGATTCGATAAGTGGCACTAGTTTTGGACAGGCTATCTGATAGATAGTTAAGTCTTTGTCTATATTTAGTAATGTATTTTTGTAAGCATCACTATTTATGGCGGCACTTGTTGCTAGTACTGCTATCTTTTTGTTTTTAGTGATCTTAGCTGCTTGTAGAGAAGTAGGATCAATGATCCTATATAAAGGTATTTTACTATTTTCTTGTAATATTTTACCTGCATTAGAATCGATCGTGTTACAAGCGATCACTATGGCTTGTACTAGTTGTTTGTTTAAGTATTCGATAGTTTTGGAAGAAAGAGCAGTTATCTCTTGTTTTGTTTTATCTCCATAAGGAAGATTTTTTGTATCAGCAAAAAATAATATATTTTCTTCTGGATACATTTTTCTTAGAGCATCTACTACCGTTAAACCACCCATTCCTGAGTCAATTACTGCGATATATTTATCACTCATAGGTTATTTACCAATTTTTTGAAATGATCTCCACGTTCTTCGAAACATGAATATTGATCAAATGAGCTTGTTGTTGGTGATAGTAAGACTGTATCACCTGGCTCAGCTAATTTATTTGCTACTTGTAAGGCTTGTGGTAAATCTCTTACGATGATACCATTTTGTCCTACTAGATCATTTAGTATTCTTGGTGCACTGATACCAAAACCGATGATCTTTTTAACACAACCTAAATGTTTCTTTAGTTCATCCATTGGTAAACCTTTTTCAAAGCCACCTACAAGTAAGATGACCCCTTTGTCAAAAGATTTTAAGGCTGTGATAGTAGCATCAGTGTTTGTTCCTTTGGAGTCATTGTAGTATTTAACACCATTTACTTCTCTAACGAATTCTAAGCGATGTTCTACACCATTAAAGTTATAGACAGTATTTTGGATAACTTCATCAGAAACATTTAATTTTTTACAAGCAATGGAAGCTACGATAATGTTCTGTAAGTTATGTTTACCAACTACTTTGATCTTAGAGATATCTAATAATGGCTTGTTATTTACATAAATAAATCCATCCTTTAAGTAGTTAGAACCATTGTCTTTTTCTAATGAGAAATGTTCTTCTTTACAGTTGATCGGATATTTTTCGCTGTATTCTTTAATGATGGCATCATCATCATTAAAGATGAATGTGTCTTCATCTTTCATATTTTCATAGACTCTGACTTTTGAACAGTAATAAGCATCTTCTGTTTTCATCACATCAAGATGATCTGGTGCTAAGTTTAAGATAGTAGCGATCTCTGGTCTAAATGTGTCAATGTCTACTAATTGGAAGTTACTCATTTCTAAGGCAATATAGTAACCTTCATTGTTCAATAAGTCATTTTCTAAGACTAATTCACATAATGGAATACCAATATTGCCTCCTACTAAGGCTTTATCTCCATAAGCAGCTTTTAGAATCTCATATACTAAGGTAGTAGTAGTTGTCTTGCCATTTGTACCTGTGATTGCTACATAATGCTGAGGTTTACTAACTAGATAAGCTAGTTCTATTTCTGTTATGACTGGGATATTTCTTTCATGAAGTAAAGTGATCTTTTCACTTCTATAATTAACACCAGGATTTTTGATGACTAGATCATAATCTTGCTTAAATACTTCTAAACTTTGATCAGTGATCTTAACACCAATGCTTTGAAGATAGCTTGCTTCAGCTATTTCATTTATAGGTTTACTTTCTGATAAGGTAATGTTGATATCAGGATTGATCTTTTTTAGTAATTTGATAGTTGCTAAACCGCTTCTAGCAAGGCCTACAACTAATATCTTTTTATTTGTGAAGTCCATGTTCTAACCTCTTTTCTTAAAAAATTATAGATTCGCTGTTACTGATTGTCAAATAAGAGATGCCATATCGTTTGGTAGTTGACTTACTATTTCAATCTTTTCATTAGTTAATGGATGAGTGAAACTGAGTTTACCACAATGTAATGCTTGTCTATTTAGTCTTTTGTCAGTTTTATTGTACAGGTCATCACCGACTATTGGATGAGATAAGTAGTTTAGATGCACTCTTATCTGATGAGTCCTACCAGTTTCTAATATACATTCAACTAAGCTAATATTATCCGCTTGATTGTATTTAATGACTTTGTAGTGAGTGATGGCTCTTTTACCATTAGCGTCGACTGTTCTTAAGATATTTCCTTTCGATAATCTAGCTATTGGGGCATCAATGGTTCCGATTTCATGTTCAAATTTTCCTACCACCAAAGCATAATAAGTTTTTTTGATCTCTTTATTAGCGATCATCTTAGATAAGTAATTGGCACTGATCCTATTTTTCGCAAATAAAGTAAGACCGCTTGTGTCTTTATCTAGTCTAGTGATGCAATGAGTACAGATATCTTTATTTTGACTTTGATAGTAATAAGCTAAGCCATTAGATAAGGTATCTGTGAAATATTTTTTAGAAGGGTGAACAGTCAAACCATAGGGTTTATCAATGATGATCAGATCATCGTCTTCATATAAGATATTAAGATCCATTTTTATCGGCACGATATTTTCTTCGTCGCTATTTTCATCTATTGATATCTTGAGTTTGTCGCCTTTTTGAAGACGATAAATAGTAAAGACAGCTAGTTCATTTACAAGAATAGAATTTTCTTGCAATTTCATTGTGCTGATAGCTTTTTTAGAGATGCCTTGATCTAGTAAGAATTGACTTACGGTTGGCTGACTTTCTGTTTCGATAAGATAAGTAATAGTCTTTAACATAAAAATACCCAAAAAGATTTTACTATAGATTTGTTGGTTTTTGAAATTGATAAATATATTTTTGAACTAAATTGTTGTATGATTATTAAGGGAGAAACGTATATGAGAGTAATAGCTGGTAAAGCCAAAAGAAGAAAGTTAATTGCACCAGAAGGATTGCACACTAGACCGATAACTGATAGGATCAAGGAAGCTCTTTTCAGTATGTGGCAATTTGATATCGCTGATAGTAACTTTTTAGATTTATTTTCTGGCAGTGGTTCTATGGGTATTGAAGCCTTAAGTAGAGGGGCAAAGAAAGTAGTAATGGTCGATAATGACAACAATGCGATAAAAGTCATCAAAGAGAATCTCAAAAATTGTAAACTTGATGAAGGTAATGAAGTAGTCTTAAAAGAAGATGTGTTCTCATATATTGGACGTAGTAAGGAGCAATTTGATATCATCTATGCTGATCCACCTTTTACTGTTGATGCGATATTTGATCCTGTTATGGAAGCTTTAGGAGAAAGTGATCTGCTGAAAAAAGATGGGTTTGTTGCTTTAAGAACTGAAGAAAATAAAAAGATGAAAGATAACTATGGCAAATTAGTTAAATATAAGGAAAAGAAATATGGTATATCGATGGTCCATTTTTATAAGGAGAATGATCTATGAAATATAAATTAGCCATATTTGATCTTGATGGTACGATATTAGACACTTTAGAAGACCTAACAGATTCTACTAATCATATATTAAGTAGTAATGGTTATCCAACTCATAGCATTGATGAAGTTAGAAGTTATGTTGGTAATGGTATCTATATGCTGATCAAAAGAGCAGCGCCAAATGATACTGAAGAAAAAGAGATACAAAGACTATTTGAACAATTTGTTTCTTATTATAAAGATCATTGTGCGATCAAGACTAAAGCTTACGAAGGAATTAAAGAGTTGTTAGTTGCTTTAAAAGAAAAAGGTATAAAAAGGGCAGTGGTATCTAATAAGGGGGACTTTGCGGTAAGAATCTTGATCGATGATTATTTTCCTAGTTTGTTTGAAATATCAGTAGGAGAAAAGCAAGGGGTCCGTAAGAAACCTTATCCGGATAGTGTTAATGAAGTATTAAGAGAGTTATCTGTTACAAAAGAAGAAGCAGTTTATATTGGCGATAGTGAAGTTGATATTCAAACAGCTAAAAATGCTGGACTTGCTTGTATCAGTGTTTCTTATGGCTTTAGAAGTAAAGAATTCTTAAAAGAAAATGGTGCTAGTTTGATAGTAGAAGATGTAAAAGGTTTATATAATGAATTGTTAGGAGATGAATAAAGATGGCAACTTGGCATAATAAGGCAGAATTAGGTGAGATTGCAGAGACGGTATTGTTACCGGGAGATCCTTTAAGAGCTAAATATATCGCAGAAAAATATCTTGAAGATTATAAACAGTTTAATGATTATCGTTTGATGTATGGTTATACTGGTTATTATAAAGGAAAAAGATTATCGGTAATGGCTACAGGTATGGGAATACCTTCTATGGCTATTTATAGTTATGAACTGATCAATACTTATAAGTGTAAGAACCTCATACGTATAGGTACTGCTGGTGGTTTACAACAAGACATTAAAGTGAATGATGTTGTATTAGCATTGGGTGCTTGTACTGACTCTAATTATGCTTATCAATTTGAATTACCTGGTAATATCGCGGCTACTTGTAGTTATGACTTGCTTAAAGTAGCTGAAGAGACAGCTAAAGAGATGGATATAAGTGTTCATGTTGGTAATGTCTTTAGTAGTGATGTCTTGTATAGACAAGAAAAAGTTTGGAGAGCTTGGCAAAGTGTTAATACATTAGCTAGTGAGATGGAAACTTATGGCTTATATTGTAATGGCTTAAAATACAAAGCTAATGTTTTGTCAATATTAGCAGTTACGGTAAATTTAGAGACAAAAGAAGAAGTATCTCAAAATGAAATAGAGAAGAATCTTGATAAGATGATCAAATTGGCTTTGGAAAGTGCGATAAAGATATGAACATTAGATTAGTAAAACCTATTAATGAAGAAGATTTTGCTTATAAAGCAAAAGTAATGAGTGATCCTTTAAGTATGTCTTATAATGCTGGATATGATATCAATAGTAAGAATAGATATGACTATGATACTGGTGTCATTGAATATCCTAAGGAAAGATGGGGTTTAGAATACTTAAGAAATCATTCTAAGAAATATTATTTTGCTTATATCAAGGATGATGATCTAAATGAATATGTGGGATATTGTTGTTATTATCTAGATAACAATGAATATCAATGTGGTATTGTCATTGAACATAAATATCGTCATCAAGGTTATGGTTATCAAGGGTTGAAGTTACTAATAGAAAAAGCCAAGGAAGATGGCATCACTAAACTATATGACTGTTTTGAAGAAGACAGAGGTTGTCTAGCAATGTTTGAATCCTTAGGCTTTGAAGTAAGTGAAAGAGTGGTTTGGAAGAAATTTGGTCAAGATGTAAATGGTGTTATTGTCTGTTTAGATCTTTCTAAAATTGCGTGTCAAAAGTAATTATTGTGTGTAAACGTGGATCGGTGAGTTGAAGCTTATCATCGATCTGCTTTTTTATTGCACCGGGGATGTGCAAATAAAAAGTCGAAATCAAAAAGGAAATATATGAAAATGTTATCGTAAAGGAGGAATTGATATGATCAAAGTAATTTTGTGTTGTGGTTCTGGTGCTTCAAGTGGATTTATGGCTACAAATATAAAAAAAGCTGCTAAGAAGAGAGGAATCGAAATGGATGTATTTGCTAGAGGCGAAAGTCTGTTAGAAAGTTATCTTGATGATGTCGATGCAGTGATGATTGCACCACATCTTGTGGCTGAAAAAGATGAAATTGCACGTCGCTGTGGCGATGTACCATCTGAAGTCATTTCTCGTCAAGCTTATGGAATGCTTGATGGAGATGCTGTGCTAAATCAAATTTTGAAATTATTAGAAAAATAGAAGGAGAATTTAAAAAATGCAAAAAATGATTGATTGGATGACCAGTGTATTAGGTCCAAAGTTATCTAAGATTACCCAAAATCCTTGGGTTCAAGCTATTCAGGAATCTTTCCAGGTTATTATGCCATTTATTTTATTAGGTTCCTTTATGTCTCTTATTAAAAACTTAAGAGGAGTTTCTTTCTTGAGTTGGTTACCTTATTCTTCACTAGTTAGTACTTATTCATTTGAACTAATGGGAATTATGGTTGCATTCTTAATCCCTTATCTTGTTTTAACAAAAAAAGGATTTAAGGATCAAGCATTAGTTGGAGGATTTACAGCTTTCGCATCATATTTATTATGCATGGAACTTGGTGGGTCATATTCAGCATCTGGTTTATTCGTTTCATTAGTTATTGGATTATTTACTGCTGCTGTTTTACTACCGTTCTCGAAACACAAATTAATTAAAGATGATGGAGTTATTCCTGCATATATTTGTAACTGGTTTAACACTTTGATCCCAGTAGCAATTGTTATTGTTTGTGCAACTATACTAACTGAGTGTGGAGTAAACTTATTTGAAACTTTGTCAAACTTATTTGAACCATTACTTGTTTTAGGACAATCATATATTGGATTCTTATTGAGTTACTTTATTATGATATTCTTATTCGCATTTGGAGTAAATGCTTGGGCAGTAGCAGCAGTTGTAGTTCCTATTTGGTCAATAGGTATTCAAGCAAATATTGATGCTGTTGCAGCTGGTATGGCAGCAACTAACATAAATACAACTGAAGTAATATTCAATGGATGGTTGAATATCGGTGGCTTAGGATGCACTTTACCATTAGTAATCTTAGCATTGACATCTAAATCTAAGAGACTAAAAACAATTGGCAAAGCTATAGTCGTTCCAGCAATATTCAATATTAATGAACCTACAATTTATGGTTTACCAATTGCTTGGAATCCATTGTTAATGATTCCGTTCTTGATTAATGGTATTATTGCACCAACTATAACTTATTTCACATTGAAGGCAGGTTTAGTAAATATTCCAGCTCAAGCTTATCAAATGTCTTTCTTGCCTACAGGTATTAATGCTTATTTCGTATCAAATGACTTCCGTGGAGTTATCTTATGGGCAGTAATATTTGTTTTATGCACAATAGTTTATTATCCTTTCTGGAAAGCATATGAAAAAGAAGAGCTTGCAAAAGAAACTGTGGAAGAAGTTAAATAATGAATAAGGTTGATAAATTTCCGAAAGATTTCTTGTTTGGAGCATCTATTTCCGCTTATCAGGCAGAAGGTGGAGTACAAGATGGGGGCAAGTTACTGTCTGTTGCTGACTTGTCAACTATAAAACCAGGATATGCTGATAATTCGATATCTTCTGATTTCTATCACCATTATAAAACTGATATTAGATTATTAGGAGAAATGGGGGCAAAAACTTTCCGTTTCTCCTTGGCTTGGCCAAGAATTATACCAGATGGTGATGGTGAAATTAATCAGGAAGGTATAAATTTCTACAACTCTGTTCTTGATGAACTGGAAAAATATGGCATTACACCAATGGCAACATTGTTTCATTATGATCTGCCGTTATCTTTGCAACTAAAATATGGTGGATGGAAAAATAGGAAAACAGTTGATGCATTTGTTAGATTTTGCAAAGTTTGTTTCAATTCGTTTGGGGATAGAATTAAATATTACTTTACCATAAATGAACCAGACATTTTATTTATGTATGGAGGACATGGATTGGATTATACGGGAAAAGATGATTTCGTTAGGGATAAGTTAATTATCAATCATCACTTTGCTGTTGCACATGCAAAGGTGGTCAATTTGTGTCATCAAATGGTTCCCAATGCAAAGGTTGGACCAGTGTTTGGATATGTTCCAGTATATCCACATAGTTGTAATCCTGAAGATACGATTGCTATGATGAATATCTCTGATTATCAAAATTCGTTCTTCCAAGAATTATTCCTTAATGGTCGTTATATGAAAAATGTTTTAGACTATTACTGTGAAACATCATTACCACCTATCATCGAGGAAAATGATATGGAATTGCTTTGTAGTGCAAAAAGCGATATCATCGCATTGAATTACTACAAATCTGATGTAGCATGTCAATGCTGTGAAAGTGAGTCTAAGAGAGACATGGCCGGTAATATTGATGGTCAAAAAGGAACAATTACTTATCCTAAAGTACCAGGTAAATATCAATTGTGTGCCAATGATTGTTTGGAAAGAAATGATTGGGATTGGGAAATTGATCCAGTTGGCATAAGATATATGCTTAGGTCTGTATATTACCGTTACTGGCTTCCAATAGTTATAACTGAAAATGGGTTGGCTGCTCATGAAAAGTGTGTTGATGGTACTATAAACGATGATTATCGTATTGAGTATTTAAGTAAACATTTAGAGCAATGTCGTAAAGCAATAGATGATGGAGTTGAATTAATAGGCTATTGCTGTTGGTCGTTTATTGATTTATTAAGTACAGGACACGGTTTTGAAAAACGTTATGGATTAGTGTATATTAATAGAGATAACGAAAATATAAAAGATCTAAAAAGAATACCAAAGCAAAGTTACTATTGGTACAAGAAATATATTAAAGAGAATACGAGTGAGGATTAAAATTATGGATGAGAACGAAATGATTCAGATCGCTATGCAGATGATATTATATGCTGGGGATGCAAGTAATTATATTAAAGAAGCACTTGATGCAATTGTAGATGGTAATGAAGATTTAGCTAATTCCAAAATGAAAGAGGCAAATACTGCAATTGAAGAAGCACATAGATATCAAACTGGTGTAGTTCAGAGGGATGCAGCAGGTGAACGAGCTCAGTATTCGTTATTATTTACTCATGCTCAAGATACTTTAATGACTATAATGTCGGAAAAACGTATTGCAGAAAAAATGATTGCTATGTATGATAGTCTTTTAAAGAAAATAGGCTGATTATGAATAGTACGGAGATTAGATTATTAAAATATTTGTATAGTAAAAATGAGTGGAAAACATCTAAAATGTTGTCCACTCATTTAGACGTATCTGTAAGAAATGTTAAATATTGTGTTAATAATATAAACTCCGAGTTATCGTGTATTGAGTCATCAGAGAAAGGCTATAAACTTATAGCTGAAAAGAAAAATGAAGTTTTTAATATAATTAATAATGAAGAAAAGTACGCAGAAAATTCTTTTGATAGGCAACAGATTATATTAAAAAAACTATTCACTAACACTGATGGAGTAGATATTTTTGATCTATCTGAGGAATTAGCTGTATCAGATTCAACTATTAGGCAGGATTTATCGAAAATAAGATTTTTTTTGAATGAAAGGCTATTGTCGTTAGAACTTGTAAATGAAAGATATCATGTAAGTGGAGATGAAAAAGCTAAAAGGAAAGTAATGTCATCGATTATTTCCCAGGAGGTTAACGATGGACGCCTATTAGCAAATGCTATTGATAATATTATTGAAAATAGTACATATGAAAAAATGAAAAAAATATTGTGTAATGTTTTAAATGATAATAATTATTTCGTAACTGATTTTGCACTCCTCAATCTAATGATTCATTTAATTGTTATCGTAGATAGAGTTAGAAAAGATAGAAAATTGGAAGAAAAAAGCATATTAAATGTTAACGATAACACAAAAGAGTATCATATTTCAAAAGAATTATTTTATCAATATTCAAATCTGTTGGGACTTAAGTTCATTGAGGAAGAAATTTGTGATTTTTCATTGTTGTTGGAAAGCATGGTGATGCCATCTAATTACTTGGAGTTAGAAGATAGAAGTAACATAGAGAAAGTTATTGGGAAAGATACTTTACAGTTAGTTGATAAAATTGTAAGTAAAGTAAGTGAAAATTTCTTTGTGGATTTACAAATTAATAATTTTTATTTGAAATTTGCATTACACATAAAAAACTTAATTGCGCGTATCAAAAATAGTAATTCAAATGCAAATCCTTATGTAGAAGTTATTAAAAACTCATACCCTTTAATATATGAAGTATCGGTATTTATAGCTAATGTTATATATGAGGAAAAAGGTTACAAAATAAATGACGATGAGATTACATACATGGCTATGCACTTGGGGTGTGTCTTTGAAAAGGATAGTGAAGACAGATTGATTTCAACCGTTTTGGTTTGCCCATCATATTATGATATGGCTCAGATTGCTGCAAGAAAGATTAATTCCTCATTGTCTGATATAGTTAACGTTGTAAAAGTTGTAACCGATGATAAAGATGTGAAAAATGATGGTTTTGAATTGATATTGACAACTCAAAGAGACTGCAAAGATTATGGCGATAAAGTAGTTTATGTAACTCCAATCATTTCAGGAAAAGATATTGCACATATAAAGAAAGCAGCTGAGAGAATAAGAGCATTAAAAAAGAACGACCAAATCAGAAAGTATTTAGAACCGTTATTCGATCGTTCGTTGTTTTTTACAGATAAAGATTTTATTAAAGAACAAGATATTGTAAAAATATTATGCGATTATTTAGTAGATAAAAATTACGTGGATTTTGATTATTATGATTATGTGTTGAAAAGAGAAGAATTGTCTTCGACCGTATTTGGCAATACCGCTATACCTCATTCTCTTAAACCAATGGGAAAGAAAAGTGTTATTTGCGCTTGTGTATTTAAAAAGAGTCGACAAGTATTTGAAAAACAGGTTAATATTATATTTTTATTATCCATAGCTCCTAAGGATCAGGCAAAGTTCAATGAGATATTTTCAAAACTAACGGAAATTGTTTTAGGTGAAACTACACAACAAAAATTATTGAAATGTGATAGTTATGATAAATTCATTGCCTTGCTTGCAGAAGGATTTATTCAGTAAATAATGATGACATTCTAATATCTTTCTAAAATTGTGTGTCAAAAGTAATTATTGTGTGTAAACGTGGATCGGTGAGTTGAAGTTTATCATCGATCTGCTTTTTTAATTCTTTAGTATCACGATCAAATTTATCATCTAACAAGATATCAAAGATGAGATTGATATTATTTTGACCATTGACCATTCGTAGATCATGGAATGACAAGTTAGGATCTATTTCTTTAAGTATCTTTGTTAATATTTCTTTGTATTGAGTTAATTGTTCATTATCAGTTTCTATTGGATCTAAGTGGATCGTAGTCATGATATGTAACTTTTCCATTAGCTCTTTCTCAATATAATCGATTGATTCATGAGCAATCATGATATCCATCTTACTATCAACTTCGGCGTGTAAGGAAGCTAGCATATGATTAGGACCATAGTTATGAACAATAAGATCATGGACTCCTAATATTTCTTTGTGGGCTAAGACAATGCTTAAAACTTCATTTATTGTTTCTTTATCGGCAGGTTTTCCTAATAAAGTATCAATAGTATCTTTGATTATAGAAATGGCTGATTTGATGATGAGTAAAGATACTAACATACCAATGATGCCATCTATTGGTAAAGAGGTAAATAAAGAAGCAATTGAGCCAATAAGAGTAATGAAAGTAGTAAGACAGTCAGATAATGAGTCTTGACTTGTTGCATACATTGTGGAGTTAGAGTAGATATTAGCTAATTTCTTATTGAAAAGATACATCCAAAACTTGATCAAGATCGAAAGAGTAAGTATGATGATCATTAATAAAGATATATTTATTTCTTCATGGTCAAAGATCTTTAAAAAGGAAGTCTTTAAAAAACTTAGACCAAATAACATGATAAGACAACCAACTAATAACGAAGTAAGATATTCAAAACGACCATGACCAAAAGGATGCTCTTTATCAGCTGGCTTGCCAGCTAAATGATAACCAATAAAAGTGATGACACAACTTAGACAATCAGAAAGGTTATTAAAGCCATCTGAAGTTATAGAAACAGAATTGGATAATAAACCTATAACTAATTTAGTAGTAAAAAGGATGACATTACAAAAGACACCTACAATACTACTTAAAGAACCACTTTTCTTTCTAACAGTATCATTTTTAACGTCACTATAGTTTGGTACAAATGTTTTTAATAAGAATTCTGTCACAATCATATACCCCCTAGTTTTTGAAAATCATTATAGAATATGAAAGCGACAATGTCTATTGATTTGTGATCAAATAAAAAAGCACAATATCAAATGATGACATTATGCTTTGTATGACTATTAATCTAACTATAGTGACTTTAAATATTCCTCCACATTTACATATCTTATACCATCAACTGTTGTGCTTTCGCCACGGTAGATGACATTTTTTGATGTGATCTTACCAAAGCGAAACTCTGTTTGAGAACATTTGTCGTTATCAATCAGATGATGATATTGTTGTGGCACAATCTTGTTACTGTGCTTGATCTCATAGATATCGCATGTTAAATTGTCACTGTCATAGATGACCATATCAAATTCTCCTACCGCAAATTGTAATTGGAATACTTGCTTGTTTGGGTAGGCTTTCTTACTTTCTAATAGAACTATATCTTCCATCATCTGTCTTTTGATCGTATTCATGGCTCTTTCTAAAATGTTTTTGCGTTGAATTGCGGATAAGTTGTTGAATTTCTCATCAAGCAATAGTGAGTTTACTAGCGCTTCAACTTGTCCATAACGCAAGCCAGGTTGAGATAGGACGATCTTTTTGTTAGGTTTATTGATGTTAGGAAAGTGATATTGATCTATTTCTTCGATCATATCTAATAGTAAGAGATATTCTTTTATTTGATAAGCTTGTTCTTCGGTTATTGCTTGGGTCTGTTCATCTTTATTTAGAATCTCTAACATTGTTTTGATCGAATTGACAACTTGCTCTCTATCGATATTTTCATAAAGATTTACTGGCTCTTCTCTACTTCTTAATAGGTTGTTTGCTACAAGTGAAAGATCGTTTGACTTGAAGGTCTTGGTTAAAACTTCTTTTGTGAAACGGTGATTGATATCTTCAATGACTCTATTTATGGCACTTGTTAATTCATTGCTTTGATAAAGATTATATAGATCTCTAAAATGACCTTCGTGTTGATAGTATTTAAGAGAATGTTGAATGTTTTTAGCTATGACAGTATTAACGTATTCGTCTGCTTTTTCTTGACTAGAGAAAGTTGAAGCAATGTTGTAGTTATTGCCAGAGATACTCATTGTTCCACCATATTGGATATATTCATCTATGCCTTTGATATTTAAGACATTTTCAAATTCTCTATAAGGAATAAAGGTAGTGTGTAGCAGAATTGCACGATCATATAACTGTTGTTCTTTAGAAAAGATAAATCCAAGAGAATCTGTACCGGTTAAAACTATCTTCATACCACTAGAAACATAGATATCAGAAAATAAAGCGGCATTCTCAATGAAATCTTCCATTAATGTAACTTCATCGATAAAGATATATTTATAGCCATTTTCTTCCAATACTTTTAAATCTGAATTGATATCAAAAAGTGTATTCTTGCTAGTGATTTGAATAAATGCAGATTGAGATAACATTTCTTCATTCATTTCTAAGATCATCTGACGGATCATTGTAGTTTTACCAGTCCTACGGAGTCCATAGAGGATGAAAACTTTATCTTGATCTTCAGAATATATGTATTTCTTTAATTGGTCAAATATTTCACGGCTTTTATACTTTTCTGCTAGTTTTGCCCAATTTTGAAGCTGCTTTCCAAAAAGAATCATAGTTTTATAAGTAATGAAATCTTCATCTTTGAGTACAGTTGTATTTTTCTTTAATTGTTTTAGCCTAGATTCTAATTGTTTTCTTTTTTCTATCTGAGATCTCATTAATTCAACTTCATTTTCAGGAATGTACTTTTCGATTCTTTTGGAATTTACATTAAAACGGTGATAATAGTATTTTTTACCATTGATAGTTTTTGTGCTGATAGCCCCTTTTGGTAAACTCTCAATTTGCTTTTCTAATTCTTCTATTTTGCTTGAATACATAATGCTACCTCCGTATTTATTATACCCTTTTATACCCCTAATAGATAGAGATATGGGTATAAAAAAACTGAAAATAATTTTCAAACTTTTAGCACTTTCTTGTTGACAGTGCTAATTTGCTGTTATATACTATTGGCAGTGGTAGAAAAAGAGTGCCAGAAGGAGGTTGAAAGTATGTTGACCGAAAGACAAGAGTTGATCTTGAAAGCTATTGTTGAAGAGTTCGTTGATACAGCAGAGCCGATCGGTTCAAAGACATTAGTTGAAACCTATGGTCTGAACTATTCGAGTGCCACTATCAGAAATGAGATGAATTACTTAGAAAACGCTGGATATTTGGAAAAGACCCATACTTCCAGTGGTAGGATCCCATCTATCAACGGTTATCGTTATTATGTCGAGAACTTGTTACAGACGGACTTACAAGATGAAGACAAGAATGAATTGTTGTCAATGTTTGATACAGATCTTCCAATTGAAGATGTTATTCAAAAGAGTTGCGATATCTTATCAAATATGACAAATCTTACTTCTCTTGTATTAGGACCTGATGCTAATAAGCAAAAGCTTGCACATATTAGATTATTCCCATTAGATGAGAAAAATGCCGTGGCAGTATTTATTACTGATCAAGGGCATACGGAAAATAAAACATTCCATTTCGCCGAAAATGTCACGGTAGAAGACATTAAAAATTGTACAGATATTCTTAATGATCGTTTAGCTGGAACTCCAATAGATTCAGTTGTCGAGAAACTTAATGAGATTAAACCGATTTTGGCCAACTCGGTTAAGAGAAGTGAAGCATTGTTCAATGCCTTCGTTCAAGCCTTTGTTAAGTTTGCTAGTGACAATGTCTATTGTTCAGGACAGAGTAATATGCTCTATCAACCAGAATTCAACGATATTGAGAAACTGAAGTCATTAATGAAGATGTTAGAAAACTCTAAGATGTGGCGTCAGATCGGTACAAGTACTGATTCTGTTAAGGCAAGTAGTTCTGATGACAAGAACGAAATGATCTGGATGAATGACATGGCGATCATCTCTTCTAAGTTCACAGTGGGCAAAGAAGAAGGAAAACTAATGGTCATCGGTCCTAGCAGAATGAACTATAACAAGATCGTTAGTGTATTGGATTTCGTTGCATCATTCATCGAAAACCGATATAAGAAGAAGTGAGTGTGAGTATGTTTACGAAAAATAAAAAAGAAAATGTTACTTCTGAAAAAGAAGAACAAGAAAAAGTATACAACGTTGATGTTGAAGAACAAGAAACGGTAAAAGAAGATACAGAAGCAAAAGAAGAAAGCAAAGAAACTTCTAATGAAACTCCTAAAGAAGAAAAGAAAAAAGAGGAGAAAAAGGAAGAAAAGAAAAAAGAAAAGAAGTTAACTGCTGAAGAAAGCTTGCAGAAACAGATTGATGATCTGCAGAAAGAATTAGCAGTTGCGAAAAATGCTTATTACTTAGCTTATGCAGATACTGAAAATCTCAAGAAGAGATTACGTGCAGATGCTGAGACAGCTAATAAGTATCGTATTCAATCATTTGCTTTGAATATTTTACCAGCATTGGATTCATTACAGTTAGCCCTTGCTGGAAAAGATATATCCGATCCGTTTGTTAAAGGTGTGAAATTGACATATGATCAGATCATTCATGCTCTAGCAAACGAAGGAGTTGAACCGATCGATTGCTTGAATAAGCCATTCGATTCTAAATACCATCATGCGATCATGACTGAGAAAGTCGAAGGGGTTGAGCCTAATATGGTCGTTGAGGTATTACAAACAGGTTACATGTTAAAAGATAGATTACTGAGAGCTGCTTTAGTTAAAGTCAGCGAATAAGGAGGAAGATTTTTATGAGTAAGATTATTGGTATTGACTTAGGTACAACAAATTCATGCGCAGCCGTTTACGAACATGGCGAAGCAGTAGTTATAACAAATCCAGAAGGAAATAGAACTACACCTTCTGTAGTAGCATTCAAGAACGGTGAAAAGATCGTTGGTGATGCTGCTAAACGTCAGGTAGTAACAAATAAGAATTCTGTTATTTCTATCAAGCGTAAGATGGGAACTAACGAAAAAGTAGAACTTGAAGGCAAGTATTATACACCACAAGAGATCTCAGCTATGATCTTAAGCTATATTAAGGATTATGCTGAAGCATACTTAGGTGAAAAGGTAGACAAGGCAGTCATCACTGTTCCAGCTTACTTCAATGATGCTCAACGTCAAGCTACAAAAGATGCTGGTAAGATTGCTGGCTTAGAAGTTGAAAGAATCATCAACGAGCCAACAGCTGCTGCTTTAGCATTTGGTATCGATAAGAAAGATGTTGAACAGAAAGTCTTAGTTTATGACTTAGGTGGTGGTACATTCGATGTATCTATCTTACAGTTAGCTGATGGTACATTTGAAGTATTAGCTACAGCTGGTAATAACCACTTAGGTGGTGATGATATTGATAACATCATCGTTGATTGGATCTGCGATAACTTCCAAAAAGAAAATGGTGTTAACTTAAAGAATGATAAGATGGCTTTACAGAGAATTAAGGAAGCTGCTGAAAAAGCTAAGAAAGACTTATCTTCAATGAAAGAAGTTCAGATCTCTATCCCATTCATCTCAGCTGGATCTAATGGCCCATTGCACGTTGAAATGAGCTTGACAAGAGCTAGATTCGAAGACATGATCAAGGGTATTATCGATTCTACAGTTGGACCAGTTAGACAAGCATTGAGTGATGCTAAATTAACTAAGAATGATATCGATCAAGTATTATTAGTTGGTGGATCAACTCGTATCCCTGCAGTTCAAGAGTCAGTTAGAAAAGAATTAGGCAAGGAACCTAATAAGAGTGTTAACCCTGATGAAGTAGTTGCTATGGGTGCTGCTATCCAAGGCGCTATCATCAATCCAGATTCAAAAGATAAACCAAATGATATCTTGTTACTTGATGTTACACCATTATCATTAGGTATTGAAACATTAGGCGGTGTTATGACAAAGCTTATCGATCGTAATACTACAATCCCTACAAGCAAGTCACAGATCTTCTCAACTGCTGCTGATAACCAACCAGCTGTTGATATTAATGTATTACAAGGTGAAAGACCAATGGCTAGAGATAACAAGTCATTAGGTACATTCAAACTTGATGGTATTGCACCTGCAAGAAGAGGCGTTCCACAGATCGAAGTTAAGTTTGATATCGATGTTAACGGTATCGTTCATGTAAGTGCTACTGATAAGGGTACTGGTAAGGAGCAATCGATCACTATCACTAATTCAAGTGGATTATCTGATGAAGAAATCGATAGAATGGTTAGAGAAGCTGAATTGCATAAGGCAGAAGATGACAAACGTAGAGAAGAAACTGAATTACGTAATAAAGCTGAAGGATTCATCTTACAGATTGAAAATACTTTAAGAGAAAATGGTGACAAATTCCCTGCAGATCAAAAAGCAGAAGTAGAGAAGTTAAAAGATGAATTACAACAAGCTTTGAACAACAACGATTATGATACTTTGAAGACTAAGTTAGATGCTCTTGAACAAGCAGCTCAACAGATGAGTCAAACAATGTATCAACAACAAGCTAATAACAACGCTGGTCAATCATCATATAGTTCTGATGCTGGAAACAACAGCAATAATGACTACATGGATGCAGATTTTAAAGAAAAGAATTAAGCAATAAACAAATGATCTGATGACCGGATGTGCTCCGGTCATCAGGTATGAAAGGGAATTATATGGCAAGCCAAAAAAGAGATTATTATGAAGTATTAGGCGTAAGCAAAAGTGCATCATCTGATGAGATTAAAAAAGCTTATCGTACTATGGCTAAAAAGTACCATCCAGATTTAAACAAAGAACCTGATGCTGCTGAAAAGTTCAAGGAAGTACAAGAAGCTTATGAAGTGCTTAATGATCCTCAAAAGAAGAGCATATATGATCAATACGGTTTTGCCGGATTGGATCAAAATGGTGGCACTGGTGGATTTGATTTCAACGGTGGTAACTTTAGCGATTTAAATGATATATTCAGTTCATTCTTTGGCGATAGTTTTGGTAGAAGATCATCGTCTTCTTATAACAGCAATTCGCCAAGAAAAGGACAAGATAGATACATGGAATTATATATTGATTTCATGGATTCTATCAAAGGTTTAACAAAGACAATCAACTTAGATGTTGAAGAACAATGTTCTGAGTGTTTAGGTTCAGGAGCAAGAAGCAGAGATGATATAAAGATCTGTACTACTTGTAGTGGTAGAGGTAGAGTCGTAAGACAACGTCAAACGATGTTCGGCATGATGCAATCAGAAGAAATCTGTCCTGATTGTCAAGGTACAGGTAAGAAGATCGCAAAGGTCTGCCCAAAATGTCATGGCAAAGGCTTCACTAAGAAAAAGATCGAAGTTGAAGTAAATATTCCTGCTGGTATCCAAAGTGGTCAACAGTTACGTATAGCTGGTAAGGGTGATAGAGGCTATAATGGTGGTCCTAATGGTGATTTATACATTGAGATCATTGTCAACAGTAGTTCATCATTTGTCAGAGATGGTAATGATATCTTAGTTACCGTACCAATTTCGGTAATGGATGCAACTTTAGGTTGTTCTATTGATGTTCCTACAGTTTATGGTGATGTAGAATTGACTATCCCTGCTGGTACTCAACCTGGACAAAAGTTCCGTATGAGAGGTAAGGGAGTCAAAGATATCAGAGGCAACAGCTATGGCGATCAATACGTTATAGTAGATGTTAAGGTACCTACTTCACTAAATAGAGAAGAAAAGCAATTATTTGCTCGCTTAAAAGAGATTGAAACTGGTTCTAAAAAATCAGTATTCGAGAAGTTTAAGAAGTCATTTAAGTAACATTCCGTTACTTTTCTTCAAAAGATAAATTAGCACTCTAATGTTAAGAGTGATAAAAAGGAGGTTTTATGGATTTTAATAGTTTTTCCACAAAATTACAAGATATATTGATGAAAGCAAATCAAATGTGCTCGCAATTACATCATAGCGAGATCACTACAGTCCACATGTTTTATCAGATATTTTCTGATGATACGATCGATGGATTGTTCAAAAAGATCGGTATTGATAAAAACGATTGTTTGAAGATTGCAGAGAACAGATTAAATAACATTGCGACAGTTGATTATATACCTCAACCGGTATTTAATCGTAAAGTTAATGATGCCATCATTGAAGCATTAAATTGGGCAAAAGATCATGATGAGAAGATATTGACAGTCGCTACTGTATTCATTCACTTGTTGTTTAATGATTCCCCTATTTCTAATGAAATAGTTAAAAAATATCATTTAAATAAAAAGGATGTTTTGCAGAAGGAATTAGAGAGAAGAGGGGGTAAGAAAATGGATGAGGCTAATAGTGAAGACAACTTAGAAGCTTTAGAGAAGTATGGCCATGACTTAGTACAAGATGTTAAAGATGGCAAAGTCGATCCAGTCATCGGTAGGGATGAAGAGATCCGTAGGGTCATCGAGATCTTGTCTCGTAAGACAAAGAATAACCCAGTACTTATCGGTGAGCCAGGAGTTGGTAAGACAGCTGTTGTTGAAGGCTTAGCTTGGCGTATATATAAGCAAGATGTACCTTTAAACTTAAAGAACAAGAAACTTATCGAACTAGATATGGGAGCTCTTATCGCTGGAGCTAAGTATCGTGGTGAATTTGAAGAGAGATTAAAAGCTATCTTAAATGAGATCAAACAAGCCAATGGTGATATCATCTTATTTATTGATGAGATCCATAATCTTGTTGGTGCTGGTAAGACTGAAGGAAGCATGGATGCTGCTAACTTATTAAAGCCAATGTTGGCTAGAGGTGAGCTGAGATGTATCGGTGCTACAACTTTCAATGAATATCGTAAATATTTCGAAACAGATAAGGCATTAGAAAGAAGATTCCAAAAAGTCACTATTGATGAGCCATCCGTTGAAGATACTATATCTATTTTAAGAGGATTAAAGGATCGTTTTGAGGCTCACCATGGTGTACAGATCTTAGATGAAGCTATCATTGCGGCTGCTACATTATCTAATAGATATATCACAGATCGTTTTTTACCAGATAAGGCAATCGATCTAATTGATGAAGCTTGTGCTTCTATCAGGGTTGAAATGGACTCTTTACCATATGAACTAGATGAATTAAATCGTAAGATCATGCAGCTAGAGATTGAAGAGAAAGCTTTACAAAAAGAAGACGATGAAAAGACTATTGAAAGATTACAACAGATCAAAAATGAAATAGGTGATCTAAAACAACAAAGATCAGTAGTTCATTCTAAATGGCAAGATGAAAAAGATCAATTGGATGCCAATAAGAAGAATCGTGAATTGTTAGAGAAAGCTAAATTAGAGTTAGAAGATGCTCAAAATAAAGCTAATTATGAAGAAGCTGCTCGTTTACAATATGAAACGATACCTAACCTCGAGAAAAAGATAAAGGAAGCTAAGAATCAGATCAAGAAAGACAATCTTATCCAAGAGACCGTTGATGAAGAGCTTATCGCTAAGATCGTATCTCGTTGGACTGGCATTGAAGTCAGTAAGTTAATGGCTACAGATCGTCAAAAGATCTTAGGTTTAAAAGATAAATTATCTGAAAGAGTCATTGGACAAGATCAAGCTATCCAGCTTGTATCTAATGCCGTTATCAGAAGTAAAGCTCATATTCAAGATGCTAATAGGCCTATTGGTTCCTTCTTGTTCTTAGGCCCTACTGGTGTAGGTAAGACAGAGGTCGCTAAGGCATTAGCTGAGCAATTATTTGATGATGAGAATAAGATTGTACGTATCGATATGAGTGAGTATATGGAGAAATTCAGTGTGTCTCGTTTGATCGGAGCTCCTCCAGGATATGTTGGTTATGATGAAGGTGGTCAATTGACTGAAGCAGTCAGAAGAAAACCTTATTCGATTGTACTACTAGATGAAATAGAAAAAGCTCATCCAGATGTCTTCAATATCTTATTACAGATCCTAGATGATGGTAGGATCACGGATAGTAAAGGTGTAACTGTTGACTTTAAGAATACGATCATCATCATGACTAGTAACTTGGGCTCACAATATGCCTTTGAAAAAGATATGGAAAAGAAACAACAAGAGTACGAAGCTGTTGTCAAAGAGACATTCAAACCAGAATTTGTTAACCGTATCGATGATATCATCATCTTCAATCCATTGACTAATGAGATCTTAGGCGGTATTGTTGATAAGTTCATTGGTTTATTATCTAAGAGGTTAGCCGAGAGAAATATTAAACTTGTCTTGACAGATAAAGCAAAACAAGAGATCATTGATCAAGGTAGCGATGTCACTTATGGAGCAAGACCACTAAAGAGATTCATTCAACAGAACATTGAAACATTGGTTGCTTATAAGATGATCGAATCGGCGATCGATGAAGATGCTACATTGACAGTAGATTACCGTGATGGTAAATTTGTTGTTGATTAAAAATAAAAAATGATGAGAAGTTACTGAAAAAGTGACTTCTCACTTTGTGGTTTAAGGGGAACATATGGAAAATAAAGTTAGTATCATTGTACCAGTGTACAATTGTGAAAGTAGTATTGAACGTTGTTTAAGATCAATATTGACTCAGACTTATCAAGATATCGAAGTCATCGCTGTTGATGATGGAAGTAAAGATAAAAGTGGCAAAATATGCGATAAGTTAGCAAAGGAAGATGACAGATTGATCGTAATCCATCAAGAAAATAGTGGAGTTTCAAAGACAAGAAACAAAGCTTTGAAATTAGCTACTGGCAAATATATTCAATTTGTTGATAGTGATGATTATTTAGCTGATTATGCGACTAAAAGCTTAGTTGATGCTGCTAATAAAAATGGAGCAGATCTTGTTATTGCTGATTTTTATCGTGTCATTAAAAATAGGATCTCTACTAAAGGTAAAATCAAAAGCAAAAAAGTCTTTTCGTTACAAGAATATGCTGATCATATGATCAAGGATCCAGCTGATTTCTATTATGGCGTTTTATGGAATAAGTTATATAAGCGTTCAATCATTGAAAAGTATCATTTATCAATGTTAGAAGATATCAACTGGTGTGAAGATTTCTTATTCAATCTTGAGTATGTCAAGTATTGTAAAGTGTTCTTTGCAATCCAGATCCCTATCTATTATTACTTTAAGAATGAAAATTCTTTAAGTAACAATAAGATGACGGCTGAAAAAGTAGTAGCTATGAAACATCAGACTTTTGATGAGTTCAACAAGTTTTATCAACAAGTCTTATCAGAAGAAGAGTATCAATCTTATCGTCCGCTTATCTATAGATATCTAGTAGAGTATGCTAAAGATGGTGGGACAAACTTATTTAATGTTGCTTTAGGTCAAGAAAGTATTTCAGTAGTTGATTATGGCTTGAAAAATGATAGTCTTACTTTAAAAAATTATCGTTTTATGAAGGGGTATATGTCATTACTTGAACCACTTACTTATAAATATAAGTTGAATTATCGTCAATTATCAATCTTAGAATTATTAGGAACTGACAACGTCATTTCTAAAGAAGAATTAGCCGATATCTTAAATATCAGTAAACAACAGATGATGATTGAATTACAATTGCTTGAGTTTAAAAATTTGATAGAAGTCAATAGTTATGAAAAAGATAAGAGATATAATGAAGTTACTTTCTCTCAAGAGGGCATATTGATCGTTAATGAAATCAAAAAGACGGAGAAGGAATATGAGAAGCTGATCTATAACGAATTATCTTCTGAGGAAAAGAAACAATTAGAAAAGATCAATAAGAAAATTGATGACAACATAAAGAAAAGGCTATCGACTAAGGTTAGAGAAATACAATAGCAATCTTAATAATTACTTGTGAAAAAAATATCTTGTAAAATAAAAATTTTGTTATAATAATTTGGTAAATAAAGGGGGCAAACTTTATGAACAAACAGGATGACAAAGACTATAATGCTATGCTTAAAAATGATAAGGATATGCCAAAAGTCAAGATAGTCAGAGATAAGAACGTTATTGAAAAGTATGGCGGTAGAAGAATGCTCATTGCACCACCTTCAGCCTATGATGAACTTATGAAAAATGTACCTTATGGTAAACTTATCACTACTAGACAGATGCGAGATTATTTAACTAAGAAGTATGATGCTGATTTTACTGATCCGATGACAGCAGCTATATTTGTTAATATTGCTGCTTGGGCAAGTTATCAAAGAAAAGAAGATATCACTCCTTTTTGGCGAACCATAAAATCAGATGGACAACTCATTGATAAATTTCCAGATGCAATAATGTTGCAGAAAAAAGCCTTAGAAGAAGAAGGCCATACCATTATTGTTAAAGGTACAAAGATCATCAAATATTATGTTGAAGACTATCAACAATGTTTGATCGAATTGTAGAAGAGCCATTTTAAATGGCTTTTTATATGATGCTATTTATAAGGATATATATTCCCAAGGAAATATATACAAGAGGAACAATGATACTACGATATTTTTCTAGGAACTTTTTGATCAGTGGTATTTTTGTGATAGAGATTGCTAACTTACTGTAAAGATAGATCAATATTAGAAATACTATTATAGTGATCAATATTTGAACTCGATTTAATTGAGCAAATATGGGTATATAAATGCCTATATTATCAGCACCATCTGATATTGTTATTAGTGTTGTATTGATGATCTTATTAGATGATCTGTTTTGATTAAGCTCATCATCACCTTTTTTAAAGTTTTCTATTATTTCTTTAATACCTAGAGCTAGCGGAATAAAACCAAGATAACCGATAAATCTTTTAGGTAGGTTTGTGGTGATGACTAGACTGATGGATACAAGTATACCCATACCAAGGTATTTTCCAATGATGGTTTCATTTGTTTCTTTTTTAGATTTACAATCAAAGAAAAGAATGCTATCTATAAAGAAGTCATCGATGTTAGTAGAGATAAAAGCACTAATGGCTAAAATAAATGTTTTGATCATATTAATAGTTTAGCAGAAAAATAGAAAAAGATAATAAAGAAAATTCCCATAGCAATCATCAAGAGAATGGCATGAAAATATAAATACATTTTTGACTCCACCATTGATAATGGGTATTTTGCTTTTGTTGTATATTTTTGCTTATTATAGATTTATGCAATATATTGTTCCTTGGAAATTTTCATTTTATCGCAAAGATAGGTGGATATATCGAGTATGTCGTTCAAGCTATATGCCTACAGATATTTTCACAGATGTTACGGTATATAAGGAAAATAAGTATGTTTTCCATTGTTATTATAGTGATTATAAGAATGAAAGGATAAAATTAGTTATTCCTAAATGTTATCCAGATATTGAAGAGATTTTGTATCATGATAGTAATGGATCGGAACCTAATCGAAGTTCTAATTATTAGTACAATATTAAGAAAGTGACAAGTTTGTGAAATTATTGTTTTTTCTAATGTTGTGATTAAAGCCTTTATATGATAGATTGATTCGGTATGAATATATGGGAGGTAAGTGTTAAATGAAGTATTCAAATGTTGTTGTTGCTGGTGGTGGAGTATTAGGTAGTCAGATTGCTTTTCAATCAGCTTATTGTGGAGCTAATGTTACTATTTGGTTAAGAAGTGAAGGATCAATCACTCGTACTCAACCTAAGATCGATAATCTTAAAAAGACTTATATTGAAGCTATTGAAAAGATGACTAGTGATAAGAATAGTTGGTGTGCAGGTTTAGCTGATGAAGATAATTTTAATAAGGAAGAATGTCTAGAAAAAGTAGAGAATGCTTATAAGAATATCAAGTTGGAATTGGATTTAGCAAAAGCTGTAAGTGATGCTGATATCGTTATTGAATCAATGGCTGAAAATAAGGATGATAAGATCGCTTTCTACAAAAAGTTATCACCATTAATGCCTACTAAGACAGTATTAGTAACTAATTCTTCCACTTTATTACCATCAATGTTTGCTAAATATACTGGTAGGGCAGATAAGTATCTTTCATTACACTTTGCTAATTCTATTTGGAAGAATAATACTGCTGAAGTTATGACTCAACCAGAAACTGATATGAAATATTTTGAGGAAGTATTAGAGTTTGCAAATGATATTAGGATGATAGGTTTACCAGTTAAGAAGGAAAAGAGTGGTTATTTATTAAATTCTATGTTAGTTCCATTCTTGTTAAGTGGTCTTGATCTTTATGCTAATGGCATTTCTGATCCACAAAGTATTGATATTGCTTGGACTAGAGGAACTGGTGCTCCTAAGGGACCATTCCAAATCTTCGATACTGTTGGATTAACAACTGCTTATAATATTGTTAAGCAATATCAAAGTGTTCCAGGCATCTTCTCACCTTTATTAAAGAAGATGATGATGCCTTATAACTTCAAAAAGATGGAAGAGATATTGAAAAAATATATTGATGAAGGAAAACTTGGTATGTCTTCTGGTGAAGGGTTCTACAAGTACAATAAGTAGAAATACCACAATTTAAGCATAAGAAAACTCTGGAGATCACCAGAGTTTTTTGATTACATTTTTGGTTGTTTATCAGCTAACTTTAAGAATATGAATCCTAAAGCAAAGAATATTGTAAGTAAACCAACTGCAACATTGATCGTACCACCAGCAAACTTAACCCAAGCAATGACTGCTGAACCTAAGAAGGAAGCCCCTTTTGAGAAGATATCATAAATACCAAAGTACTCACCAGAATTTTCAGCTGGGATGATCTTTGAATAATAACTACGTGATAATGATTGGATTGAACCTTGGAAGCAACCTACGCCAAAGGCCATGATGCCAAATTGCCATAATTCTTTTAATGTTAAGGCATATAAGCAAACAACAAAATAACCTACGATACATACTAATATTAATGAAGCAGTATCGTGCTTTTTAGAAAGTTTTGCGAAGACTAATGAACCAATCCAAGCGACTACCTGCGTAAGTAGTAAGAAGACAACTTGTCCTACTGTATTTAAACCTAAGTCAGTACCGATATTGATACAGTTATCAATGATAGTTCCTACTCCATCAATATATAAGAAGAAGGCGATCAAGAATAATAAGACTTTTTTATCGTTAGTTGCGATCTTTTTTAATGTCTTGAATATTTTAACAAAAGCGCTAATGATAGAATGCTTTTCTGCATCGACATAATTAATTTGTTTGTAATTTCTGATAAGTGGTAAAGTAACTAGGCTCCACCAAAGGGCTGTTACAGTAAAACCAATGAACTTTGATAAGCCATTTGAGATTAGACCTACCATATCTGGACCTAATACATAAGCGATAAGAGCAACTGTAAATGGGATACATGAGCCAATATAGCCCCAAGCGTAACCATATGATGATACTTCATCCATTCTCTCTTCTGTAGTTACATCATTCAACATTGAATCATAGAATGTTAATGAAGCACTATAAGCAATCTTTACAACGATATAAAGTATTAAGAATAGTACCCAGTTAGTCGCAAAGCCATTGATTACACAACCTATAACGCCAATTGCTACAGCTGTAGAGAAGAAGATCTTCTTCATGTCTTTGTGGTCGGCGATAGCGCCACACATTGGGCCTATCAAAGCAACGATAATTGTAACGATAGATGTTCCCAGTGCCCACATTGCAGTAGCAGAGTCACTAGATATCTGACCAGCATTGGTTCCGATAGCCAATGATTTGAACCAAATAGGTATCAGTGAACAAGATAACATTGTAAATGCAGAATTTCCAACATCATAAAGCACCCAAGAGAATTCTTTTTCATTAAGATCCTTGAAAGCCTTAGTGTTATTTAATTTCTTTAATAAAGATTTCATATTTTTCCTTCCTTTTGCATTAATAATATAATACAGTATTTTTGAACTTTGGTATAGAGAAAAATGTAAGCGTTAGAAAAGAAACTGTAAAAGAATTGTAAAAAAATAATGATATAATTGTCTTGAGGTGTTATTTATGCGATTAATTTCATGGAATGTTAACGGCCTAAGAGCTGTTATGAATAAAGGATTTGAAGAGATATTTAAAGATTTTGATGCAGATGTTGTTTGCTTACAAGAGACTAAGTGTCAACCAGATCAAGTTAAACTAAAAACAGAAGGATATCATCAATATTTTAATTCGGCAGAAAGAAAAGGATATTCATCTACTGCTGTTTTCTGTAAAGAAGAGCCATTAAGTGTTAGTTTTGATTTTATTGATATGAGCGATCATCCAAAGGAAGGAAGAGTCATTACATTAGAATTTGAAAAGTTTTATTTGGTAAACGCCTATGTTCCTAATAGTAAAGAGCAATTAGCAAGACTTGACTATCGCTTAAAATGGGAAAAAGCCTTATTGGAACATTTGAATGCTTTAAATCAAAAGAAACCGATCATTTATTGTGGCGATCTTAATGTTGCTCATAATGAGATAGATTTAAAAAATCCAAGTACAAATCATTTCGCTGCTGGCTTTAGTGATGAAGAAAGAGCAGCTTTTGGTAACCTATTATCTAACGGTTATGTTGATACTTACCGTTATCTTTATCCTGAAAAAGTTGAGTATTCTTGGTGGTCATATAAGACAAAGGCAAGAGAAAGAAATGCGGGTTGGCGTATTGACTATTTTGTCGTTAGTGATCGTTTAAAAGAAAAAGTAAAAGATAGTATCATTCATACTGAAATATATGGATCAGATCATTGCCCTATTGAATTAGATATAGATTTATAAAAATTTAGATGAATATGAAAGTGAAATGGTTAGGGAAGTCAGATGATTTAGGGCTGATTAATGGGAAAATATATGAAATCCTTTCTATAGAAAAACAGTGGTATAGGATAGTTGATGAAACAGGAGAAGATTACTTGTATCCTCCTGAAAAGTTCGAAATTGTAGATGTTATTAGTGAGGAAAATCAAGGCTATGGACAGTAAGATGACTAATTATAAACGACATGATCAACCAACACCAAATGGAGGCGATTATTCTGAGATTTATTACTTTAATGACAAAGGTGAAATTGTAGATGAAATGTCTGCCACAAGATGTGCGATACGAGAGTGCACAAAGGATGGAGAATTGCTTAATGAAATTTGGGGATTTGTAAGGCAAGATCACAATGATGTTTTGTAGGTTAGATAGAAAGAACTAAAATTAATGATGGATTTGAAAAATTATTATGGGAAGAAAGTTAAGCTCATTGATGCTAGTGGTAAATCATGGGAAGGAATAATTAGGGACTACATTTATCCAGAGGATAATTATAATTTTAAGGAAAGCATAGTTATGGATGTGGATAACATTGGACCAATTGAATTTTACAAAGATGATATAAATCAGATAGAAATAGTTTGTTAATTGCTACAAAAAGAAAAGTGAATATCTTGTTGAACGAGATTTTGCCATATGAAGATTATTGCAGAAATGAAGATTGATAAAAAAGGAAAACTTGTCACTCTTGATGAGAAAGTTCCAGATAGCATTAAAAGTAAGCTGTGCAAAATAGATGAGAAAGTATATTTTTTTGAATTACCTTTTGAATTACCAAGTGATTTATTGATCAAAACGGATGATATTCTTGTTGGCAAGGATGTTAAATTTGAAATATAGAATGTTTAAGATTTTGTAAATATAAAAATAATTTTTAATTATTTATAATGCTATAAAAGATATTTATAATTTTGTTTGACATTTTTAAGAGTTTTAGTGGCTGAACAGCCATTTTTTGTATGTTTTAGATATTACTATAAAAACAATTTATTATTATCAAAAATAATATAATTGTGATTTATTGTATAGAGAAGCTAGAATTATAGAGTACCAAGTGGCTTTATGGGGTAATTTAAATTGAGGTGATAAAGTGTTAAGCGTTTTTTATAGTAAATTAGCAAGTGGTTCCCAAACTTCAATAGTCATCATTTCAATTTCGTTGATATTAATAAGTGGTTTTGCTGCGACTAGGCTGACTAAACCATTACATTTGCCTAATGTGACTGCTTATATTGTTGCCGGTATTATTTTGGGACCATATTGTTTGAATCTTATACCTAGCGAGATCATTGATTCAATGGATTTTATCGCAGATATTGCTTTGGCTTTTATTGCTTTTAGTACAGGTGAATTCTTTCGCTTTTCTACTTTGAAAAGAAATGGTAAAAAAGTAGTGGTGATAGCTTTAGCTGAGGCTTTATTTGCTTCTTTGTTAGTATTTATCAGCTGTTTCTATTTATTGAAGTTAGATCTTAATTTCTCTATAGTTTTAGCAGCTTTAGCTAGTGCCACTGCTCCAGCCTCAGCGGTAGTAACGATAAGACAGACTGGAGCAAAAGGTGAGTTTGTTGATACTTTATTACAAGATATTGCTTTAGATGATATGATCGGTTTAATAGCTTATAGTGTTTCTATCTCTCTTGCTTTAGCAGCAATGACAGGTGATTTCCAAGTCAGTAATATCATCAAACCAGTTGTCTATAATGTAGCAACTTTTATTCTTGGTGGTTTCTTTGGCTTTTGGTTAAAAAAACTATTAGAGAAAAGATCAACGGATAATCGTTTGATCGTTTCCATTGCTATGTTGTTCTCTTTCTGTGGTATCTGTGCTTTACTTGATGTCTCTCCACTTCTAGGATGTATGTCAATGGGGATGATCTATATCAATTGCAGTGATGATGAAAGATTGTTTAAACAACTCAATTATTTTAGTCCACCTATCCTGTTATTATTCTTTGTGCGTTCTGGTCTAAACTTTGATCTTGATGCATTAGTCAGTAGTGAAGAGATGATGGATGGTGTACCTTTACTTGTTATTGGCATTGTTTATTTTATCGTTAGGATCATTGGTAAATATGCTGGCTCCTTTGTAGGCTGTCAATTAGTTGGCAAAGATAAACTTATCCGTAACTATTTAGGACTTGCTTTGATACCTCAGGCTGGAGTGGCTATTGGTTTAGCAGCAATGGGTGCTAGAACTTTATCAGGACAAGCTGGTAAGTCACTTGAAACAGTGATTGTAGCTAGTAGTGTCCTTTATGAACTGATCGGTCCAGCTTGTGGTAAATTGGCTTTATATCTTTCTAAATCTTATTCAAATAAACTAGAAGATCTTGTACCGGTAGAAGAAGGCAGTGTAGATAATCCAAAAAGTGAAGTTGATAAACTTATTGAAAGAATACAAAAAATACAACAAGAACTTCCGAAGCATTACAATCCATACGAGGAAGATGAGAAAGCTTATTCGGAAGCGGCAGAACAACAAGCTATCTATGAAGGCAGACTATCCAATAAGATGATCAAAAGGAGGCAGTATTACAGATGAGTTTAATGAAAGATCCAATTGGTAATTATTTAGGGACGTGGTCACAATCAATAAATGCGTATTCTGCATTATTTAGGATAACTCTTATTGTCATATTAGCATTTATAATCGGCTGTGAACGAAGTAGTAAGAGGCATTCAGCTGGACTTAGGACCTTTGTCCTTATCTCTTTTGCTTCTTGTGTTGCGATGATGATCGATATCATCTTGATGGAACACTATGGTTATGGTCTAGCTATCATTAGTGCAAGCACTGTGATCGCTACAGCATTAGTCAGTGGTAAATCGATATTATTTAGTTCTCGTAGTCAGATAAAAGGTTTGACTACCTCTGCTGGTTTATGGGCTTGTAGTATCTTAGGCTTTTGTGTAGGAGCTGGCTTATATACCATAACCTTAATTGTTTACTTATTTTTACTATTCATATTAGCTTATTTACCTAAGTTTGAGATTTATCTTAAAAATAGATCTAACCATTTTGAGATTCATTTGGAATTAAAAAATATTGAATATCTACAAGACTTTGTCGCTGTTAGTAGAAGATTGGGTTTAAGAATAGATGACATAGAAGCAAATCAGGCATATGTTGGTTCAGGTTTAAGTGTATATACGATAACGATAACTATCATCAGTGCTGAATTAAAAAAATACAAAACACATAAGGAGATCATTGAAGCTTTAAAGTCCTTAGATTATATCTATCATATAGAAGAGATTTAATTTTGTGAAATTATGTTAAAAACGTGTAAGCGATTGTATGTGAAAAAAATAGTAGTTATAATAAAGTAGGTTTTGGAGGTAATTATGCCGGAAGGTAAATCACATACAGTTAAAGTCACCAACTTACCAAAGTCTAAGCCAATGTGTTATGTTAGTAATAAACCATTCTTGATGGTTGTTGGTCTTAGTACAGTGACGTTGGTTGTTTATTTTATTTTTGAAAATAAGATCATTGTTTTACCATTTTTGATCTATTCGATGATCTTCTGCTTTAAAAAGGAAAAAGTGATATTTACAGGTCACAATAGTTTCTTTGTAATATACGATCTTGAAGATGAGAAAAATTGTGATATCTATTATTTATCTGAAGTTAAAAAATGGTGTTATATAAATCGATTATTTTCCCCATATATCTTATTTTTACTAAATGATGGTGAGAGTGTTACTCTTAAAAGTTCTGGAAGTGAAGTTGTAAGATACCTAAGAAAAGTAATGCGAAAAAAAGAAGTTGAAAAAAAATCAAAATAGTAAAAATATCTGAGTTGTCAGGTATTTTTTTATTAAAAAGTGTATAATATTACCATTATACATTTAGGAGGATTTAGGCAGTGGCACACTATTTACAAGACGTTTCGCATACATTTAGCGAGTATTTATTGATACCCGGATATACGGATGAAAATTGTGTGGTCGATAATGTTGATGTTTCAACAAAGATCACAAGATATACTAAGGATGATGATTCTTCTTCATTAAAACTAAACATACCATTAGTATCGGCAATAATGCAGTCGGTATCTGATGATAAGATGGCGATAGCGCTGGCTAAAGAGGGAGGATTGTCTTTTATTTATGGAGCTCAGAGTATTGAATCTGAAGCAGAGATGATCCGTAAGGTCAAAGCCTATAAAGCAGGATTTGTTGTTAGTGATTCTACATTACTTCCAACTGCTACATTAGCAGATGTTTTAAAACTAAAAGAAAAGACTCACCATTCAACTATGGCAGTTACTGATGATGGTAAGAGTAATGGCAAATTACTTGGAGTCATCACTAGTAGAGACTATCGTGTAGGTCATACACCAAATGATACTGAAGTCAGTGAGTTTATGACACCATTTGAAAAGTTGATCTATGCTTATGAAGGTGTTACTTTAAGCGAAGCAAATGAAATGATCTGGGAACATAAATTAAATTGTTTACCAGTTGTAGATAAAGATCATCATTTAGTAAGTTTTGTTTTCCGTAAGGATTATGATCAACATAAAGCTAATCCTAATGAAGTACTAGATGATCATAAGCGTTTCTTAGTTGGTGCGGGTATCAATAGTAGAGATTATAAGGAAAGAGTACCAAAGTTAGTTGAGGCTGGTGCTGACATATTATGTATCGATTCATCTGAAGGTTATTCAATATGGCAAAAGAATACTATTGCTTGGATCAGGGAAAAATATGGCAATACTGTTAAAGTAGGTGCAGGAAATGTTGTTGATGGAGAAGGTTTTAGATTCTTAGCTGAAGCTGGTGCCGATTTTGTTAAGATTGGTATTGGTGGAGGATCTATCTGTATCACTCGTGAGACTAAAGGTATTGGTAGAGGACAAGCTAGTGCTGTCATCGATGTAGCTAAGGCTAGAGATGAATATTATAAAGAGACTGGTATTTATGTTCCAGTATGTTCTGATGGTGGTATCGTTTATGATTATCACATCACTTTAGCTCTAGCAATGGGTGCTGACTTTGTTATGTTGGGCAGATACTTTGCTCGTTTTGATGAGTCACCTTCTAACAAGTTGATCGTAAATGGTCACTATGTTAAAGAATATTGGGGTGAAGGTTCTAATAGAGCAAGAAACTGGCAGAGATATGATATGGGCGGCGATAGTAAGCTTTCATTTGAAGAAGGTGTTGACTCATATGTCCCTTATGCTGGTGCCTTAAAGGACAACGTTTTATTGACTGTTAAGAAGATCAAGTCAACAATGTGCAATTGTGGCTGTACTTCTATTAAACAATTACAAGAAAATGCTACTTTGACTTTAGTAAGTTCTACTTCAATTGTTGAAGGTGGAGCTCACGATGTCATGGTCAAGAACAATGACAATTCTAAGTAGTGAGGTCAATATGCAACATCAATTTGTATTGGTATTAGACTTTGGTGGACAATATAATCAACTTATTGCTCGCAGAGTCAGAGAATGTAACGTTTATTGTGAAGTTAAACCATATACTACTCCGATTGAAAAGATCAAAGAGATGAATCCAATCGGTATCATCTTTACTGGTGGACCAAATAGTGTTTATGAGAAAGATTCACCAAAATGTGATGAAGAGATCTTTAAGATGGGAGTACCAATTCTTGGTATTTGTTATGGTTGTCAATTACTTGCTGAATCTTTAGGTGGCAAAGTAGTTGCAGCTATTGATGATAATGTTAGAGAATATGGTAGAACAAAAACTTATTATGATACTAGTTGTGCTTTATTCAAGTCATTACCAGAAGAAGGTATCTCTTGGATGAGTCATGGTGATTATATGGAAAAAGTACCAGAGGGTTTTGATCTTGTTGGTCATTCTGCTGTTTGTAATAATGTAGCTATCGCTGATAAAAAGAGAAAATTCTATGGTGTGCAATTCCATCCGGAAGTAGATCATACTGAAAATGGTTCTTTGATGATCAAAAACTTCTTATATGAAGTCTGTGGTGCTAAAGGTGATTGGACAATGAGTGATTATTGTCAAACTAGCATTAGAAATATCCGTGAAAAAGTTAAAGATGGTAAAGTCTTACTAGCTTTAAGTGGTGGAGTTGATTCTTCGGTAGCTGCTGCCTTGCTAGCTGAAGCGATTGGAAACCAACTTACTTGTGTCTTTGTTGATCATGGCTTAATGAGAAAAGATGAAGGTGATGAGGTTGAAGAAGCTTTCAAAAAGTGGGATATCAACTTTATTAGAAAGAATGAAGAAGATCGTTTCTTAACCGCTTTAAAGGGAGAAGTAGATCCAGAAAAGAAGAGAAAGATCATTGGCGAACAATTTGTTAAAGTTTTTGAAGAAGTAGGAAAAGAGATCGGTAGTGTTGACTATTTAGCTCAAGGCACGATCTATCCTGATGTCATTGAAAGTGGTAATGGCAATGCTGCTACTATCAAGAGTCATCATAATGTTGGGGGACTTCCAGATCATGTTGATTTTAAAGAGATTATTGAACCTTTAAGAATGTTATTTAAAGATGAAGTAAGACAGTTAGGAAGAGAATTAGGCTTACCTGATTATCTTGTTGATCGTCAACCGTTCCCAGGACCAGGTCTTGGTATTCGTATCACTTCTGACATAACTAAAGAAAAATGTGATATTTTAAGACAAGCTGATGCTATTTATCGTTATGAGTTAGAAAAAGCTGGACTTAATAAGCATATCAGCCAATACTTTGCAGTTTTAACTAATACTAGAACAGTGGGAGTAATGGGCGATGGTCGTACCTATGACTATGTCTTAGCTTTAAGAGCAGTCACTACTAGTGATTTCATGACTGCTGATTGGGCTAAGATACCATATGAAGTATTAGATAAGGTATCTAATAGAATAGTAAATGAAGTTAAAGGCATAAACCGTATTGTTTATGATATTACAAGTAAGCCTCCTGGAACAATTGAGTGGGAATAAGTAAAAGGTGAATATCAAGCGCCGAAAAGCCTTGAAAACAATCACTTTTTTTGAAATTGCATCTCCCCGTTTGATAGCAAAATGATAGCAGAACCTTAAACCGTTTTGTTTCACATTTACAACCCCGGCCCGTTGGTTCCCGGAACAGATCCGCAAATGTTTGCCAGTGGCGAACAAGGGTCAATGATTCGAAATCCACTGATTGCAACTGTGCTGTACTACAACAGAACAATCGATGCCTTTGGGACAGGCTTCGAGCGCGTGTTCCGACTTTGCAAAGATATAAAATACCAATACAGCAATAATCAGTTCGGATTCACATTTGAATTTTTACGGGATCATTTTGATACTGAAAATGACTTGATAAATGATTCGATACAAGAACTCTCAGATGCAGAGAAAGAGCTTTTGCGTTTAATTCTTGCCGGAAAGAGATATACCAAGCAGGGCTTTGCGGACGCAATCGGAAAGTCTTCCACAACAGTGCAGCGATATCTAAAGCACCTGATGGAGCTTGGCTTAATTCGGCGCGATGGTTCTAATAAGGCGGGAAAATGGGTCGCTGTAAAATAAAAGGGTACGTCGAAACAGCGTATCCTTACCGTAAAGTTGTCCGTGAAGGGCCTTTAAAAATGTGGAAACTTAACCCACAAATTCATTGAAAAAATGCTAGGAGCTTGATTATCATACAGATAATCTAAATCACGGATTTCAGCTATTGATAGCAGCCAATGATAGCTTTTTGATAGCAGAAAGTCGTAGACACCATAGAATCAGGATAATAGGTATTAAATTAAATTAAATAGAATTAAATTCGCTATGCTGAAATGTTTAGACGGCGTTTTAATTCGGTGAGTGGGAGTAAACATTATCTGATTTTATAACAAAAACAAATGTTGCACGGCAGTTGAGCGCTAAGTTTCTGAGCACCTACTGAAATATCTGGTGCATTATTTGTAAATATGAGCAAGCCTTACCAAAACGGGCAGATTATGGGAATCAAACGTTGCGTGTTCTTTCAAAAGAATTGACGAAAGAACTTGGTAAGGGCTTCTCACGTTCCAACTTGCAAAATATGTGGCAGTTCAACTTGGCTTATCCAATTTGCCAAACAGTGTCTGGCAAATTATGCTGGTCACATTATTGTGAGCTGTTTTGTTGGGCTTCTTCAGGGATGGATGCACTCCAAAATGGCTGGAAATGTTGAGAAGGTTTGGCTGAACACAGAAGATTTTAATTAACGGTAAGTCCGAAAAAAGGAGTAATGATCATGGACATACAATTTTTGCTTTTTTTACAGAACATTCGGGAAACGGTTGGCGATGTATTCAACAGCTTCTGCATATTTATCACGACGATAGCGGTCGATTACTATATTTTGGTGCCTGCCTTGGTTCTCTTTTGGACTGTGGATAAACGCAAAGGTTCTAAAGTATTGTTGTCGTGGGGGACATCTTTAGGCATCGGCGCATTTTTAAAGGCCACGTTTTGTGTTTATCGCCCGTGGATACGAGACAGCCGTGTCCACCCAGCTGAGGAAGTATTGTCCGGTGCAACGGGCTACTCTTTCCCTAGTGGGCATAGCTTCAGCGCTGGCGGTTTTTGGAACAGTATTGCATTGTGCTATAAAAAATACAAGAGCATAGTGCACTTTTCGGTTTTGATGTTGCTTTTGACGATGTTCTCAAGAAACTATCTGGGCGTACATACCCCACAGGATGTGCTTGTCGGTGGCATTGTTTCATTTTTCTGTGCTTGGAGCATCATTAAGCTCTGCGATTATATTGATCAAAACCCGAACAAGGATTGGATTGTGTTTTTGACAGTAACAATCGTAACGGCTGCATTGCTTTGCTATATTGCATTGAAGCAGTATCCGGAGGACTATGTGGACGGTGTACTGCTGGTGGACCCCAAGAAGATGACTGTGGATGGGTTTAAGGACCCGGGACGGTTCTGGGGCATTTTTCTCGGATGGTTTTTGGAACGTCGGTTTGTTAAGTTTTCCACAGATGTCAGCGTTCACAAGAAGGTGACGCGAGCGCTTGTCGGTGGCTTGCTAGTTGTATTCTGGTGGACAACGGTGGCAGGGCCGATTGGAAAGATGATCGGTACAAACTGGGGCTATTTTCTGACGCAGGCCAGTACGCCGGTCATATTTATGTTCGTCTATCCTGCACTTTGTTTTGAAAAATAAGAATTTGACGGGATGGTTGATATGATTATTTTAATTACAGGAGCATCGCACACAGGCAAAACAGCACTTGCTCAAAAGTTACTTGAAAAGTATAAATACCCATATCTTTCAATAGACCATCTCAAAATGGGTTTAATTCGTAGTGGAAATACGGAACTAACTCCTATGAGCGATGATAGAGAGTTAACTGCATACCTATGGCCTATTGTTTGCGAAATGATTAAAACTGCTATTGAAAACGAACAGAACTTAATTGTTGAAGGTTGCTATATTCCGTTTGATTGGCAAAAGGACTTTGATTCCAAGTATCTTGAAAGTATTAAGTATTTCTGCCTTGTAATGAGCGAAGAATATATCAGAAGTCATTTTTCTGATATAAAGAAATATGCAAATTCCATCGAAAATCGTTTGGATGATGAGTGGTGTACTATGGAGAGCGTATTGACAGACAATGCAGAAATGCTTGCCCTTGCACAAAAGTATAATGCGAATTATATACTCATTGACGATAAATACGAAATCAGCATTGATTTATAAAGATAAATTGGAATTGAGATTTTATCTATTCTAAGGAATTTAATAACTGTTATATTTTATTATCAAATATCTCTCAATCCCTTGAAAACACAAAGTTTATCGCAGGTGAGCTTTCCCTTATTGTTTTTCTTGTGTTATATCGTCCTACTAGTGTTTACGAACTCTGATAAGGGCAAAAACAAGGGCAAGAAAAATCTATAAAACAGTATAACAGAAAATAAAAGTGACATGGTGAATTGATTGAAATGCTTCTGATTTTTGCAACAAATGATTGATTTAACGATAAGGAGATTTGATACGATGAGAACGATATTTGCAGAATACAATCCACAACGCAACAGCATTGATGTTTATACTTCTGCTGGCTATATGCTCCGCATTGACTGTTGGGAAGCTGAAAAGAATTTAAAAACAACACCCGGATCAGATTGTGCATTAAATGCACTTGCTATGGATTAATACTTTCGCAATTTTCCGGACTATAGGAAAAAGGGTGAAAAACTGTCAAAATTGGGTATAAAAGGGGTATATTTAAGCTAATAATAGCTTAAAAGGAAAAGAGTGAGTGTTTGTTATGATAATGAACACTCCTTTTTTGATGGGTAAGTAGTAAAAAAGAAGGGAGATTCTTGTAAAATAACGAAAA
>CAVCVO010000019.1:0-7180 GCA_963606005.1 Anaerovoracaceae bacterium | reverse complement strand
GCTAGTGGGGAAGCTTTAGCCATGTGATAGACTGCTAAGGCGGTGATACATATTGAAAGTGCTGAGATATAAATAAGTGATGAATTGAAATGATCTAGGACAAATAAGTATAGGGGATATAAGATGATCTGGGAGATGATCGAAAAATAAAGTTCTTTTTTACTCATATCTTTGATGATAACAGTAGAAGATTGACTTTGATTCTTACTCCAATTGTACAAGCCATAGATAGAGCTAGGCATTAGTAAGCAGATAGAAGTGAAGACTTCAGAGTAAAACTTTTGGGTAAAAGATATATATAGATAGATGATCGTGGCGATTATCTCAAAAACGTAACCGATGATCTTCCCTTTGGCGATACATACAGCATTTAATAAACATAATAAACTATAGATCAAGCTTAAGATATTTGATCGACTGACTATGGCAATGATTACTAATAGTATTGTTCCCAAAATCAGATAGCATTTTTCATATAAGTTAAATTCCTTAAGCATAATTTCCTCCAAAAAATAAAATAGTTAAACAAAAATATTGTATCATATTGTTAGAGAAATGAAGGAGAATTGAAATGAAAGTTTTGATGGTTAATGGTAGTCCTCATCAATTTGGGACAACATATATGGCTTTAAAAGAGATCCAAGATGAATTCACTAAGGAAAATGTGGAAAGTGAGATCATCTGGTTAGGTGTTCAACCGATCGCTGGTTGTATCGGTTGTGGCTATTGTCATAAGAATGGCAAGTGCTTTAGAGATGATATTGTCAATGAGTTTAATGAAAAAGCAAAAGAGGCTGATGGCTTTATCTTTGGTAGTCCCGTGCATTATGCTGCTATCAGTGGGGCGATGACTTCTTTTATGGATAGAGCTTTCTATTCTAATCAGGGTACGATGAAATATAAACCTTGTAGTTGTGTAGTAGTGGCTAGAAGAGCAGGTACTTCAGCTGCTTTTGAACAATTATTAAAGTACCCAACGATCTCTGAGATGCCAGTGATCTCTTCTAGTTATTGGAACAATGTCTTTGGTGCTAAAGCTGAAGAAGCAACACAAGATGAGGAAGGCATGTATACAATGCGTAAGTTAGCGAGAAATATGGTCTATTTCTTAAAGTGCATTGAAGCTGGTAAAGAAAAAGGTATAGCTTTACCTGAACAAGAGCCAAGAAAAAAGACTAACTTTATCCGTTAGTCCTTATTTAGAACATATTGAAGTAGTTTTGAACCATCTACTAGATCATCTTTGGCATAAGTTAATATGGTCCTTTCAGGATGCCATTGCACAGCGTAGACTAGTAGTGTTTCGTGACGAATTGCTTCAATGACATTATCACTACTATGGGAAACGGCAATTAGTCCGTTTCCTATTTTATCAATAGCTTGATGATGGCTAGAATTAACTAAGCATTTTTCAGTAAATACTTCAGCCATATAATCAGTGTTAGTGATCTCATGGAATCTGTCTTTACCAAGGGCAATCCATTTATGGTTGATATCAGTTTTTAAATCTTGAATAAGTGTTCCTTTAAAATAAACATTTATTAGTTGCAAGCCTCGACATATACCGAAGATAGGCTTTTTCTTTTGGACAAATTTGTCGATCAAATCTAGTTGCCTCTTATCTAAGTCAACATCAGTTTTCCCTACTGTTTCATCTGGTTGTTGACCATATAATTCTGGAGTTACATCAGCTCCTCCTGGTATCAATAGACAATCACATTCATCAATGTCATAGTCATCAGAACAAGTTAAGTAAGAGTAGTTTAAGTATTCTACTAGGTTACGATAATTATTGATGTAATCACAATTTTCTCTAGCAATAAGTATTTTCATATTAGTTCCTTTCTTTTATTGTTGGATTATATCCACTATCTGTTGTAAAGCAACTTTTGCTTCTGGTATTGGGAAGGCAGGATAGACATGATTTAAACCTTCTCCTATAAACAAACGAGAAGTGATATTGTTCTCTTGCAGTTTTTTATAAAACTTAGTTATATCAGGATAAAAGATCTCATGAGTACCAACAAATAATGTAATATCTTTTAATCCTGTAAGATCACCATACATAGGACTTAGCATTGGATCTTTTAAGTCAGTACCATTTGCCCAGTATTGTGCATCGATCTTTAGTTTTTCTACTTTTAACATGGGATCTAAGGGTTGATAATCTTTTATCTCTTCATTTTCCATGCTCAAGTCTAACCAAGGTGATAAGGCAATGATCTTATGAGGTTGAGCAATGTTATTTTCATGCCAATATTGTGCTAGTCCAATAGCTAAGCCAGCACCAGCACTATCACCCATTAGGATGACTTTTTTATCTGGATGTTCTTGAATATATTGACTATAAAGTTTAGTTAGATCATCGTAAGCTTCTTTATAGTTGTGCCTTGGGGCTAATGGATAATCGGGTATTAAGATATAGGATTTGAATAAGTTAGAGATGTTTTCTAACATGGCCCAATGGAAAGCCATCATTTCATTGACATATGCTCCACCATGGAGATAGATGATGGTGTAGTCACTACTATCTTCTTGGTTTAGTTGGAATACTTGCATTTGATCAAGATGGTCTTCTTTTAATGAGCGAAATAGTTTCATGAATAAAGGGGCAGAATATTTCTTAACATTTCCTTTATATTTTTTGTATTCTAGCAAGGCTTCGGTTATGATCGCTGATCTTGGAAGTGTACCTAAAGTTACTAGTTTTTCGACGATCGCGGCTTCTGTTGATTTACTCATAGGCATTAAAAGTAGCTTTCGCCATTTTCGTAGGCTTCAAATGAATCAATGAAGTTATCTTCGTAGAATTTGTATTCTTGCCAGAAGTTTTTGTAAGCATCTTTGTCAACGTGGCCTAATTCTCCCATACATTGATAGAATTTCTTTAAGCTACCAGCAATAGATTTCATAGCACTTACACTAGAAAAAAAGCATTTGCGGATGAACCAGTAATCAAAGAAGTCATAAATATTATCAATCCCATCTTCCATCTTGATTATCTCATCATAAGTTAAGTAACCATTAATAAAGATCATAACATTTCTAATGTGATTACTTATTGTTTTGTCAGATAGGGATTTCTCATCTAACCAATTTTCAAATTCATCAAGGAATACTTCATTTCTATTTCTATTTTCTTTTAATTGTTGATCATAATCCATATAATATATACCTCACTATTTCCCTTTAAGTAGATTTTACTATTTGCTAGTCTTTTAGGCAACCTACAGGGATGACTTTTACGCCATTTTCAGTTGTATAGGCCATTTTTGCTGTGGCACAGATGACTATCAAAGCTGATGGTTCACGATAAGTTGCTTTTGGATGTTCCTTATTTTGCAAAGCATTCTCGTTGTGCTTTTTGATGATCTCTTTAAACTTTAGTAGTGTTTCTTCAGCTTGAGGGATCTTGCTTGTGCCTGTTTTTATTTCAATCAAGCCATAACTACCATCTGCACATTGGTATACGGCATCGGCTTCTAGGCCAACATCATCACGATAATGCATGATCCTAGCATTATGTGATTGGGCATATACACAAAGATCTCTTAATACCATATTTTCAAATACATGACCAAATAGGTCGAGATCTTTATAGAAGTATTGAGGCTCAATACCTAATGCCGCTAAAGCAATTGAAGGATCGATAAAGATGTGTTTCTTAGCTGAACGGATAGCAGTTTTTGAACGGATCTGTGGCGTCCAAGCATCTATATCTTTTATCACATATAGTTCTTCTAAACGTGTTATGTAATCATCTAGAGTTTTGTCTGTTACATTTTGAGTGGATCTTACATCAGCATAGATACTACTTTTTTTGGCTGGAGTAGCGATATTTCTAGCGTATGACCATAATAAGGCTCTTGTCCATTCTGGATTTCTTTTGGTGTTATCTATAGCACTGATATCTTTGTTTATTATCTGCTCGAAATAATCTTTAGCGATCAATAATTTGGCTTGGTCATTATTTAAAGCAAGACAACGTGGCCAGCCCCCTCTACAAGCAGCGAATAATAATTGTTCAATGGTTAATGAACACGTTTTACCATCGATGATGTAATTTGGGTCAGTAAGTATTTGAAATAGGGATATGTTTCCATTGGATTCTCCAGTTTCAAATAGAGTCATAGGATACATTGTGATCTCAGTGATCCTGCCTGTACCAGTATGTGCTGTGAGCACCTTTTTACTGGTTGAACCTGTTAAAAAATATTCTCCAATATTTTCAGGGTTGTCATCACAATCTTTACGAATGGTTCCCCATATTTTTGGCGCATCTTGCCATTCATCAAATAAGATCGGTTTAGGATTGTTTAAGAATAGTTTTGGGGAAGTATCTGCTACTTCTAGATAACCAGCCCTTAATTCTTCATCTTGAAATTCAATGACTGTTTGACAGCGCTCTTTAGCTGTTCTTGTTTTTCCACAACCTTTCGGTCCTAACAAACAAATCGCATTGAATGCTTGGCTACGTTGGTCAATCAAATCATCAACTATTCTTCGAATATATTTCATTTTATCACCACCATTTACATGAATATTATAATCTAAAAAATGATTCATTTCCATTTTTTCGACAATTTTGTTTCCGTTTTTTCGACAATTTTGTTTCCTGTTTTTCGAGTGTTTTGTTTCTAGTTTTTCGAGTAATGTTACTGGTAAGGTGTATCAGTTGACATCGTAATGGCATTATTGAGATAATAGGAGCAGATAGATACATTAGTAATATCAGTAAGTCATAATCGGAGAGTATGCTAGTAATATAATAAGATCACTAGCATTTGTACTAACTAAGGGTAACTATCTTTATTGAACATTATAAATTAACGATTGAATATTTATTAGGAGTAAAATTTAACTTACTTCTTGAACATATAGAAAAATGAAATTGAACTTCAGAGACTGGTATTGCCTTGATTTTGATTTGTCCCACAAAAGTCTCAAGTTTGTCTCAGATTTCTCCCAAAATATAGAAATTGTTTCAAAATAATTTATAATGAAATCAACTTACAGAGGGACTAGACATTTCAGGAGGACGCAAGTAAATGTATAAAGCATCAGCATTACGAAAAGAAATAGAAAAGATCTTGCGTCGTTATGGAACGAATGATTTTAGGAAAAATAGTTTGATGGATGAGGACTACGATAATAACCTTTTACTCAGTGTGGATTATGCTTTGAAACAATTAGATAAGGATGAAAGAAGGATCATTGATAATGATTTCATTGAAAAGGTTGATAAAAATTGGTGGCGTTCATACTATTCAAAATCAACATATTATCGTTTGAAAGTTCGTGCAATGGAACATTTTTTAGATTGTCTTAATAAGTAAATAGTGTTAATATAAATGAAGAGGATCCATATAGGAGGGTTAAAGTATTATGTTAAAAGGCATTGCAGCCAGCAGTGGTATCACTATCGCTAAAGCTTATAAATTAGAGGTTCCACAAGTAACAATCGTAAAGACTGAAGTTGAGGATTCAGCTGCTGAAGTTGAAAAGTTTCAGAAAGCATTAAAAGAATCTAGAAAAGACATCGAAAAGATCAAAGAGAAAGCTTCAAGTAAATTATCTGAAGAAGAATTAGAGATTTTTGATGCCCATTTAATGGTCGTTGATGATCCAGCATTAAGTGATGAAGTCATCAATATGATCAATGATGATCATGTTAATGCTGAATATGCACTTGAGGTAGTTGCTAATAACTACATCGCAATGTTTGATGCTCTTGAAGATGAGTATATGAAAGAAAGAGCAGCAGATATCAAAGATGTTACTTCAAGAATCAAATATCATATCTTAGGTGTATCTATTGCTGATCTATCTTTGATCGATGAAGAAGTTATCATCGTTGCTCATGATCTTACTCCATCTGATACATCTCAATTAGATAAGAAGTTCACTAAGGGTTTCGCAACTGAAATTGGTGGTAGAACATCACATTCAGCTATCATGGCTCGTAGCTTAGAGATCCCAGCTATCGTTGGTATCAAAGGAATCATGGATGAAGTTAAACATGGTGATATGTTGATCTTGGATGCTTTAAAGGGTGAATTATTAGTTAATCCTGATGAAGCAACTATCAAAGAATATGAGAAAAAAGCAGAACAATATGCTGAAGAAGTTGCTGAATTAAAGATCTTAAAGAATAAAGAATCTATCACTACTGATGGTCACAAAGTTGAGATCTTAGGTAATATTGGTACACCAAATGATGTTGATGCTGTCATCTCTAATGGTGGTGAAGGTGTTGGACTATACAGAACTGAGTTCTTATATATGGGTTCAACTGAACTTCCTACAGAAGATGAACAGTTTGAAGCTTATAAGAAAGTTTTATCAGCTATGCATGGTAGACAAGTAGTTGTTAGAACTCTTGATATCGGTGGTGATAAAAAGTTACCTTATTTGCCAATCGATCCAGAAATGAACCCATTCTTAGGTTACAGAGCTATCAGATTATGTTTAGACAGAACTGATATCTTCAGAACTCAATTAAGAGCTTTGATCAGAGCTAGTGTTTATGGTAAGTTATGCATTATGTTCCCAATGATCGCTACTATCAATGAATTCAAATTAGCTAAATCAATCTATGAAGAAGAAAAAGCTAAACTTCTTTATGAAAATGTACCAGTAAGTGATGATATCCAAGTTGGTATGATGGTTGAGATTCCAGCAGCTGCAGTATTAGCAGATCAATTTGCTAAGTATGCTGATTTCTTCTCAATCGGTACTAATGACTTGATCCAATATTCAATGGCAGCAGATAGAATGAGTGAGAAAGTTTCTTACTTATATCAGCCATTCAATCCATCAATCTTGAAACTTATCAAGATGACTATCGATGGTGCACATAGCCAAGGCAAGTGGTGTGGCATGTGTGGTGAGATGGCTGGCGAGCCAGATGCTATGAGTGTACTAATGGGCTTAGGTTTGGATGAATTCTCTATGAGTGCTACTTCAATCTTAAAGGCTAGAAAAGTTGCTACTAACATTAGTTATGAAGAAATGAAAGTCTTAGCTTCTAAAGCATTAGAGTGTCAAACTTCTGCAGAAGTATTAGATCTAATCCATTCAACTGTTAAGTTCTAAAAATGAAAATAACAAGATGGCGAAAGCCATCTTTTATAATGGGTATAAGAAAGATTTTCCATATTGAAAAGGAAAAAGGATAAGT
>CAVCVO010000018.1:0-30011 GCA_963606005.1 Anaerovoracaceae bacterium | reverse complement strand
CTTTTAATTTTTCTCTTTATAATATGCTTCGATCAAATGATCGACTTTATAGATATCGCCACAACCTAAAGTAAGGACAAGATCACCTTTCTTGCAAGTAGAAATGATGTAATCCCTGATATCTTCAAACTTATCAATGATCCTACAAGGAACAGTTATCAACTGTTGCAGATCTTTTGAATAGATATCATAAGTATTTACTTCTCTTGAACCCATGATCTCTGTCAAGATGACTTCGTCAGCTAAACTTAATACTTCGCCAAATTCTTTTAACAACATAGCTGTACGAGAGAAGGTAAATGGTTGAAATACTACCACAACTCTGTCATAGTTCAACTCTTTAGCAGCTGTTAATGTTGCTCTTATCTCTGTAGGATGATGGCCATAATCATCAGCTAACATAAAGCCATATTCGCCAATGAACTCAAATCTACGAGCTGCCCCTTTAAAATCCTTTAAAGCATTGATGATATATGCACTCTCTACTCCATAATAGTGACTTACCGCAATAGAAGCCATTGCGTTATACATGTTGTGTCTTCCTGGAATATGTAATTCAAACTTGCCAATAGATTCATCTTTATAAAAAGCTTCAAAGCAATAACCAAATTTACCTCTAGTAACATTCTTGAAATGATAATCATCTTCTTCCTTGCTACCAAAAGTAATGACTTTTCCATTTACATCTTTAACAGCTTCCAAAGCTAATTTATCATCTCCATTAACAAATACTACCTTAGCTTTAGAACAGAACTTATGGAAAGAATTGACTAAATTCTCCATTGTCTTAAAATAATCTAAATGATCATTATCAATATTCAATAAAACAGCGATATCTTCAGATAATTGTAAGAATGTGTCTTTAAACTCACAAGATTCTATGACTAAAGTATCTGAATCACCCACTACACCATAATGATCGACCAAAGGCAATTTGCCTCCAATGATAGCACTTGGATCTTTTTGACCATAAATAAGTATCTGAGTCAACATACTAGTAGTTGTAGTCTTACCATGAGTACCACTGATACCTATGACATTATCATATATCCTACTTAATGTTCCTAATACATGACTTCTTTCCATTGTAGGTATACCAAGTTTATGAGCTTGTTGTAGTTCAACATTATCAGCACTTATCGCAGCTGAATAAATGACTAGTTGAGTTCCCTCAACATTTTCGGCTTTATGACCCATAGATACCTTAGCAAACTTCTTAACTCTTTCTAAAGGATCTGATTCATTATTATCAGAACCAGTTATCTCGTAACCCTTATTATGTAATATCTCAGCCAAAGGACACATACCTGATCCACCAATACCGATCATATGAACCTTTTTAACACTTAATAACAACTTATCTTCTTTACTTAACTCTTTCATATAGATTCCTCTTTTTTGCCTACTTAATTATACTATTTTCACTGACAAAATGAATAAATCATTTATAATATATTTATGTACTACCAATTAAATGACGATCTCAGTTATATCTTTACCACCTTAACATCAAACAACTATCAAGTTTTTCTTGTTGGAGGCTGTGTTAGAGATATCTTATTAAATAAACAACCTCATGACTATGACATCACTACTAGTGCCACTCCAGGAGAAATCTATGACTTATTTAAAGATAAAAGAATTAAAACAGAAGGCATAAATGAAGGATCACTAACGATCATCCTTCATGACGAAGAATATGAGATCACTACCTTTAGAATAGAAGACCAATATAACGATCATCGCCATCCTGATAAGATCGAATTCACTCTCGATCTAAAAGAAGATCTCAAGCGAAGAGATTTCACCATAAACGCCTTAGCCTACAACCCTGAAGTTGGGTTAATTGACTTATATAATGGACAAGCAGATATCAAAAATAAGATCATCCGTACAATCGGCAAAGCTGATAAACGTTTTGATGAAGATGCTTTAAGGATATTAAGAGCTTTGCGTTTTAGTGCTCAATTAGATTTTACGATTGAAGAAAACACTTCTAAAGCTATCTTCAATAATAAAAAACTCTTATCTTTTTTATCAAAAGAAAGAATAACTGAAGAATTCACTCGTCTACTAATAAGTAATGATTGCGATAAGATACTAGTCGATTACAAAGAGATATTCTTTGAGTTATTTTCGGAATTAAAAGATGAACCAACAAGTAGATACAACGATGCTTGTAAAAAAGTAGCTCAATGTAAAAAAAATCTTAACTTGAGACTAGCTATCTATTTTCATAATGCTAAAGAATGCCTTAACAAATTAAGTCTAACTAAGAAAGCCCAAAATGAGATAGAAAAGCTAATCGATAAACAATATGATATTGTGCCACTTGAAAGGATTGGACTAAAAAAATATATTCACGATAATTCTTTAGATTTTACTTATCAACTCATTAGATATCAATACCTACTAAGATATATCGATGCGATTGAACAAGCAACCTATCGTGATCTATTAAATGAGATAGAAGAAAAGCATTTGTGTTATCAACTGAAAGACTTAGCTATTAACGGGATTGACTTACTTCATTTAGGCTTTTCTAATAAAGAAGTAGGTGCACTTTTACAACAATTATTAGAACTAATCATAGAAGAAAAGCTAGATAATGATAAAGAAAGTTTATTAAACTTCATCAAAAAAAGTAGAGATCACTAATTTCTCTACTTTGCTTTTTAATCAAACAAGCTTAGATTTTCAATCGTCAAGCCTTCAGATTTCTTTTCAGAAACTATTTCTGTTTTATTTTCGGTATCAGGCTGTTCCTTTATTCCTTCCTCTAAAGGTTTGTAATTAAATGAAGCCATCTCCTTTTTGGTCATTGGAGCTTTTTGGGTTTTCTTCTTTTCCTCAACTTCTGGAGAGATGAAATCATCAATAGTCATAGAAGCGATCTTTTCATCTACTTTTTCTTTAGGATCAGTTTCGTTATTTCTACCATCGCCAAACATTGGTGAGAAAACCGTTCCAATGATACTACGAGTATTTTCTTCCTTATGATCATCACTGACAGGTTTTGTACTAAAATTGTTCTTTCCATCACCAAAGATTGGTGAAATGACTCCTTGTGATCTATAAACTACAGGCTCTTTTTTCTCCACTGGCTTACTTTCTTGGACAGTAGTTTTACCAACATTTAAGAAATTAGATTCATTAGTTTTCTTTTCTGGTTGTACTTGTTGAACTATTGACTTCTTAACTTCCTTTTTTTCTTCTTGCTTTGGTTCACTTTTTTCTACCTTAACAGGTTCTTGTTTTTTTTCTGGCTGAATTACTCTTGTCGTTTTATTCTGAACTTTGTTTGTCTTTTCATCATATTCAGTTTCAACTTCAACTTCTTCAAAGAACAATCGACTTAATTTATCTATCAATTTTCCCATAGTCTACCCCCTCATCAATTTCACTATCATCTGTATTCTCTTCGGTTTCTTCTCCAATAACAGTTTCTTCACTAGGCCTATTATCAATAACAACAAATGTTGTATCATTCTTCCAACTATCAATATAATCGATAAGATAACCGGATTCAGGTATAACATCTTCAAATAACGTTACGATACTAGTACTACTAGAAATGATATTATCACTGGCATAATCAACTATCAACTCATCTTTTTCAACTTTGCAACTTCTTAATAGTAAGATCATATCATAGATCGTATCTGCACAAGTATCAGAGGTAGTAGAAGAGATAAAGATGAACTGACCTGTCTGGATCATAACAAAGTAATCTGTACCATCGATCTTAGCCACTGATATCTTATAAGGTATTGATTCACCACTACTATCAGTATATCTAGAAAGTTCACTATAGATTGGATCTTCCAATGAACCAATATCTCTGATAGTTGACTCATCGGAATCTAACAAAATAGAGTTATTTACGATACTTGTGATATCTAATGCTAATGAAGCAACATTCCCATTGATCTTAAAAATATTAGAGATCTCATCAGAAGATACTCTACCAACATTTCTTCTAAGATAATAAGAATAATATTTCTTTTGGCAATTGTTCTCTTCTTTCTCATCAAGTTCACAAGTCACAGCTTTATTAATAGCACTTTTGATCTGAGTATTGATCGAGCTATCTTGTCCGCACCCTGTGAGTAAGCTTAATAATATGAAACAAATAAATATCTTTCTAAACACTTTCTTTTTACTCATTTTCTTCATCGCCTCTTTTTGCGAATATTGCTCTATAGATCGGTTGACCTTTATCCATAAAGTTTCTCTCATATTCTGTAATGACATCTTCATCATGTTGCTCTCTTCTAAAATCAACACTCATCTCTTTAATGACCCAGCCTGCTTGAGAGAAAGAAGGAATAGAATATTCAAACAACTTAACATTGTCAGTCTTCATAACGATAACTCCATCATCTTTTAAGATCTTTTTATAAGATTGTAAAAAACTACCATAAGTTAGCCTTCTTTTAGTATGAGCTTTTTTAGGCCAAGGATCTGAGAAGTTCAAATGGATCCTATCGACTTCTTTTTCATTAAACCATTCACTAATATTAGCTGCATCATTAACGATCATCTTCATATTTTCTTGGGTATCATCAATGCTCTTTTTTAGAGCGATCGCAGCTGCATCAACACATTTTTCAACTGCTACCCATAATTCGTTGGGATATTTATGAGCCATACCAATCCAATAATCGCCTTTACCACTACCAATCTCCACGATGACTTTATCACCTGCGATAGTTTGCCATTTACCAGCCATTTCTTTTGGATCTTTGATAACACAATCTACTCTTTGCTCGATCATATCATTAGCCCAAGGTTTCTTACGCATTCTCATTCTGACATCACCCAATTTATTTTAACACAAATAAATGTAAGTTGTCATTCATAATAAAAGCGAGACAATTAGCCTCGCTTCAAATATTAGTTTTTAGGACTCTCTTTCTTGTTATTACCATGATGATGGTTATTATTGAAAGATCTGCCACCTGTAAAGATCTTATTGTTTGAATAATCTCTTATAGGTTCTTGATAATCAGCAGGTTTCTCTAACAAATCTTTGATAGAAGCATTGACTCTACCTTTTTCATCAATCTCTTTAACAATAACTTTTTCGACAACATCGCCAACTTTATATAAGTCAGATGGTTTAGCAACCTTTTCCCAACGTAAATCAGATACATGTACTAAAGCATCGGTATTTGCGAATAACTCTACGAATATGCCATAAGATTCAACTCTTACAACTTTAACATTTTCATAGATCTCACCAGCTTTAGCTTCTTTAACAATTGCTTCGATCATACTCTTAGCAATATTGATACTTTCTTGATCTTGATGGTAGATAACAACCTTTCCTTCATCTGAGATATCGATCTTTGTACCATTGCTTGCTTCAATGATCTGATTGATATTCTTTCCGCCAGTACCAATGACATCTCTGATCTTATCTACTGGAATGTTCAACATAGCGATCTTAGGAGCATACTTAGATACTTCTTTTCTAGGAGTAGCAATAGCTTTTTCCATTACATCCAAGATTTGGAATCTAGCTTTCTTAGCTTGTTGCATAGCTTCAGCTAAAATCTTTTTATCTAATCCTTGTACTTTGATATCCATCTGTAAAGCAGTGATACCTTCACGAGTTCCAGCAACCTTAAAGTCCATGTCTCCAAAGTGGTCTTCCATACCTTGAATATCAGTTAAGATAGTATAATTACCTTTATCTTCGATAAGACCCATAGCGATACCAGCAACAGGAGCCTTGATAGGAACACCAGCTGCCATTAGTGATAATGTACCAGCACAGATTGAAGCTTGAGAAGAAGAACCATTAGATTCTAATACTTCTGCTACTGTTCTAATAGCATATGGGAATTCTTCTTCAGAAGGTAATACTTGTTTTAAAGCTCTTTCACCTAAAGCACCATGCCCGATCTCTCTTCTGCCTGGAGTACCCATCCTACCAACTTCACCAACTGAATAAGGTGGGAAATTGTAATGATGCATGAAACGCTTTTCTTCAACTTCAGTTAGATCATCAATGATCTGATTATCACCTAAAGCACCTAAAGTTGTAGCACTTAATACTTGAGTCTGTCCTCTAGTGAATAAACCTGAACCATGAACTCTTGGCAAGATATCGATCTGAGCATCTAATGGTCTAATCTCATCTACTGCTCTACCATCAGGTCTAACTTTATCTTCAACGATAAGTCTTCTAACTTCATCAGCAACGATCTGAGTACATACTTCATTGACCATCTTCAAAGTCTTATTCTTTTCAGTTTCACTAGCATATTCTTTTTCGCCAAAGTAATCGATTGTCTCTTTTGTTAAAGAATCAATAGCTTCATTACATTCAAGTTTATCCTTGATAGAAACTGCAGCTTTTAAACGATCATAAACATAATCATAGATAGCATCATGTAATTCAGTAGGTACTTCATACAATGTTACTTCCATCTTTTCCTTACCTACTGCAGCAATGATCTGCTCTTCAAATTCACATAACTTGGCAATCCAAGTCTGACCATAAGCTAAAGCATCAACCATTAATTCTTCACTAACTTCTTTAGCACCAGCTTCAACCATCATGATGGCATCTTTTTTACCAGCCATTGTTAAGTTCAATGTGCTCTTTTCATTTTGCTCAACTGTTGGATTAACGATGAATTGTCCATCAATACAACCAACAATGACACCAGCGATAGGTCCTTCAAATGGAATATCTGAAATTGATAATGCTAATGATGCACCAAGCATAGCGGCCATCTCAGATGGATAGTCATTATTAACGCTCAATGCTGTGTTAACTACCTGAACCTCATTACGGAAACCTTCCGCAAATAATGGCCTGATAGGTCTATCGATCAAACGAGCTGTCAAAGTTGCATGCTCACTTGGTCTTCCTTCTCTTCTTAAAAATCCTCCGGGAATCTTACCTACGGAATATAACTTCTCTTCAAAACTTACAGTCAAAGGGAAGAAATCTGTGTCCTTGGCAACATTACTTGCACAAGCAGTAGATAATACTACTGTATCTCCGTACCTTACTAATACTGCACCACGTGCCTGTTTGGCTAATTCCCCTGTTTCAACAGTGATCTCTGTACCGTTGAAATCCATACTAAATACTTGTTTAGCCATTTCTTAACCTCTCTTAATTTTCAACTATTAAATAATAACACAATTGTTATAGTTCGTTAAGAATTTTTTATTATTAACAAATATGGTTACAATGCAAAAGGATAAGCAACTTAAAATACTTATCCTATAAATACATGACTATTTTCTATTAATTAACTATTTAGCAATTTTTCTTTTTTTATTTTCAGCTATTATTAATGCTAAAGCACTTGTATACATTGAAGCTAATCCAACAAATAATCCTACCCCATCTCCAGTTGAAGGAGCTTTAGGCATTTCTGCTTTACACTTATCACAATAACCATCTTTATCTTCATCAACACATTTTTCAGTTTCATTAGCCTTACATTCTACTTGTTGAGCTTCACAATAACGTATATGAGTTCGTCCTTCTTCAAGTGGTTGCCAGCTTGACCATTCATGTTCTTCATTAGCTTCAATTAGTGTCAGATTACACTCACAAACTACTGCTGTCAAACAATCACCATCATCTTCACCATAGTGCTTTTTATAACCATCTTTCTTACTATTATCAGTAATAGGACAATTATCATTTAAACATTCATGCCAATGATAGTTTTCATCATGACTATATTCATCAGACCAATTATGTCCTAACGAATCTCCACTAGTAAATGTAGTAGCATTTTCCCCTTTTATAAAATGAGTACAAGCACATGAATAATAATATACTGCTGCATTTTCACAATCAGCTGCTGATTTTAAATAAGTACTACTAATATTTTGCTGATCATATGTATGAGTACTATAACCTTTTTTATCACTATTTTTAGTTATAGGACAATTTGTTGCTGTACAGTTATACCAATGAGCATTCTCATCTTTACTATAAGTTGCAGCCCAACTATGAGTATGACTACTACTATAACCACTAACAGTTGAAGATGACTCACCAACAATTAAAGTCATTGTTACAGGCTCACTACAGAAATCAGTATACTTATCACCATTTGCCTGCTCTGCAAAAATCTTTAAAGTATATGTTCCAGTTGTAACAGAAGACAACGAAATAAAAGCACTACCACTAGCTGAAGAGGAACAATCAGCTAATTTACCATAGTAAACAACATTACCATTAGCATCTGTTAATACACAAGACACATATTGATTAGTACCAACAGTTGCCCCAGAATAATTAAAATGGATCTTTCCATTAGTGCTATCACTTGTTACGTCAGTTACTGTTACTGTTTGACTAGTATCTTTCATCGTAAATTTAATTGTTCCACTATTAGCTAAACAACTTACCAAATTACCTACAGTAGATGAAGATTTACCACTACTACTAGCATCTGATGCAAATAATACTGATGATAAATCTAAACTTAATGCTGGACGTATGTAACATTCCCCATTAACAAACCTTGGATTATTTGTATCAATTTCACCATCATCTGTAACATCAATAACTATTTCACCACCATCAATATCAGAACTAGAAGGGGTGCGTAACCAATAATATACATATCTAGAAGTAGTTCTAAAAGATAAAACAGTCTTATTATTAATTTTTTCTACCTCAGCTTTTGATAATATCCACATTTTTTGATTAGCTATACCTTCCCCTGCAATTCCATCACTACTAGGATTAGTATATGTTCCTCCACCAATAATATTTCTTGCTTTTATTAATGCTTGCTCTTTAGTAGGGAGGCCACTTGCGATAGTTACCATTTTCTGTTGTAAAGTACTACCTGCATACTCATTTGGTGTAGTCCAATTAGTCATACCTTCAGGATTATTAGCATAATAATTATTATGAAATTTTGTATAACCAACATCTGAGCTACTACCTATTTTACGAAACCTAGACTTTCCAATTTCCTTTACTGTAAATAAAGTAACAGCCTTATCATTAGCGGTAGTATATACTCCTGTACCATTATAGCCAATTACCCACCACTCATGACCAGCAAAAGCCACTTTAGTCTCATTTACTTTAAGTGTAGGTGTTGTAGTAATACCTGCAGCATTTGTTTGCTTTAGAGGTGATAAGCTTACTACTAAACATAGTGTTAGTAAAATAGTTAACAGTTTTTTAATCATAAATAATATTCCTTTCTTCTTGATAATATTTTAGACAGCTTACTTTAGCTATTTATTGCCAACATATTCAATAATCTTATATTCTAATACATTTTTTCGGAATGTATTCTTATATATTTATATTAGCACGAACTCTTCCAAGAAGTAAAGAATTATTTTTTATTCTCTAAAAGAGAGTTTGCTTTCTAACGAGTAATAATGATACTTTCTATCCATCTTTTTTAAAGCAAGGTAAGAAACTAATAACATCATTGTTTCAGCAACTAAACTTGCTAACCAAATACCATTTAAGCCAAGAAAACTAGGTAATGTTAGTAAAGCTAAAACTTGGAAAACAAATGTTCTCACAAAAGACATAAAACCAGCTAATCTACCATTATTCAAAGCGGTAAAGAAACTGATCGAAAAAATATTAAATCCCATTAATAAAAAGGCAGGGCTAAATAGTTTTAATCCAGATACAGTCATATCTAATAATTCTGCATCATAACTTACAAATACTTTTGAAAAAGGTAAAGCAGTCAATTCTGATAAAGCAAACAATATTATACCTAATACAGAAATAACTCTAAAGCTCATTTTTAAAACATTTTTTAATTCTCCTTGATTTTCGGCTCCATAATTATAGCCAACTACTGGAGCAATACCCATGGAATAACCAGTAAAGGCCGAAGAAAAAACAAAACAAATATACATAATGACCCCATAAGCAGCAACCCCATCATTACCTGCAATATTCATTAATTGATAATTAAACAAAGCCGAGGTTACACTTGTTGATAAATTAGTGATTAATTCCGATAATCCATTATAACAAACACTAATAGCTATTTTTAAATCTAATTTGCACTTAACAAAGCCAAACTTTCTTTCTTTACTAAACAAAAAGAAACTAAGAGAAATAATCATACTAACAAAAGAACCACTTACTGTCGCAAATTCAGCCCCAACTAGTCCAAGTTTTAAAACAACTATTAATAATGTATCAAAGAAAATATTCGATAAACCAGAACATGCAGTAATGATCATTGCTAATTTAGGTTTTTCTGAAGTGATCAATAAATTTTGAAATAATGACTGCAACAAAAAGACTATTGTTAAAGGGAAAATGATCCGACCGTAAATAATACAATAATCATAAACTTGACCAGTTGCACCCATTTTCAAGCTAAATGGTTTTAAGATCATTAGACCTATAGCTGCAACCATCGCACTTAATATAATGGAAAATATGACAATTTGGGTAAAATACTCGCTTGCTTTCTCTTCTTGTTTTTCTCCTAATGTCTTAGAAATAAGGGCATTGGCACCACTACCGATCATTGTTCCAATAGCAATAAAGATACTCATTACTGGTGCCATTATATTTAAGGCCACAAATGCATCCTTACCAACAAAGTTAGAAACAAATAGTCCATCATCGATAACTGAATATAATGAAGTAAACATCATCATTATTATAGATGGCACAGTAAATCTTAATAATTTCTTGTAATTAAAATGATCTGACAAACTGATCTGCATTGAATATAACCTCTTCTTTCAAGTAACATATAATTTTGTCTAAACTGCTTTATAAGCATTTTTAAACTTTTAGTGTTACGAAAACACAAATTGGTATTTTAGTAGACAATTTAGTCAAAGTCAACGAACAAAATGATTCTTAACAAAGTCTTAACAATTAACTTGACTACCAATAGATATCAAGTAGAATAACACTATGAAGACATTAATACTTGTAAGACATTCTCAAACAATTAAAAAAGAACCTTGCCAAATGAATCACTACCATTAAGTAATCTAGGAAGACAAAAAGCTAAAAAGTTCTTTTCGCTTGATGTCTTTACTAAGGTTGATGCCATCTACTCTTCTCCCTATTTAAGAGCATTAAAAACCTCTAAATATCTTGGAAAAGCGATCATGATTGAAGATCTAAAAGAAAGGGTTATTGCATATCAGGATAATATTGAAGATGATCATTGGTACAGACAATATCTAGATCATGATCACAAATCAAACAACGGTGAAACTTTAAATGAAGTAAATACCCGAATGAGAAAAGCCATAGATACTATATTATCCCAAACAAAAAATAATGAAAATCGTCATCATAACGCATGCTACTGCATTATGTTGTTACTTATTAAACTTTTGTTCAATTACAGTTACTAACCCAATAAATAAGTCACGTTTAATCACCTTTGAAAAAAAGGGCCATCTTAAATGGTCCTATTGATACTCCTAGTGGATTTATAATAAATTATGTTTCAAACACCCCAATCAGTATCAACTACATAAAATAAACTAACTTTCAATATAATATTGGGCTTGAGCATGCCATAAGCTGAAATATTTTCCTTTTTCATCTTCTAATAATTGCTCATGACTTCCTTGTTGAATAACTTTACCTTGATCAAATACGGCTATCTCATCACAGAATCTACAAGAAGATAATCTATGACTGATATAAACCGAAGTCCTATCACCTGATATCTCATTAAATTTACTGTAGATCTCTGCTTCAGCTATCGGATCAAGTGCAGCAGTCGGTTCATCCAAGATGATAAATGGGGCGTCCTTATATAAAGCACGAGCAATAGCGATCTTTTGAGCTTCCCCACCAGATAGGTCTACTCCTTCATCAGAAAGTTCCTTATATAACATCGTATCTAAACCATTTTTAAGTTTACCAACAAATTCAGCTGCTCCTGCTTCTTGTAAAGCCTTCATGACTTTCTCTTTATCATATCTATCACTACCAGCAACATTGTCAGCTAAAGGTTGAGCAATAAGTTGGAAATCTTGGAAGACGATAGAAAATAAGTTAATATAATCAGCATAACTATACTTTCGGATATTTATGCCATTTAGTAATATCTCTCCTTCAGTTGGATCATATAATCGACATAATAGTTTAATGAATGTAGTTTTACCACTACCATTTTCACCAACGATCGCCAGTCTTTTACCAACCTTAAACTTCATGTTGACATGATGCAAAGCATATTGTTCACTATTAGGATATTTGAATGAGACATCTTTAAATTCAATCTCATAATGCTTATCGCTTCTTTTTTCGGTAGTTAAACTACCTTGATACATCTTATTTGGTATATCTAAAAACTTATAAAGATTATTCATGAATGGCACATTAGCTTTTAAAGTTCCAAACGCAACAAGTAATGCTGACAAGTTAGAGGCTAATGTAGTTAAAGAAGATATATATTGAGTGATACTACCAATGCCAAAGGCCCCTGCTAATCCTTTTAGGCAAACAAACACGTAGATAAATCCAGAAAGGATGCTACTGATGCTTGCTCCTAACGCACTCCAATAGCCAATCACTGTTTTTGACAATTTAGCCCAACGACCTTTTGTCGTAAAAGTATCACAATTAGTTAAATAATATTCAATGTAGTCTTGTTGATGATATATTCTAATATCACAAGATCTAGTTGGAGCATAACTGCCAAAACCAAAGGCTGAAAATATCCTATTGCCAAGTCGAGCATCATCATCAACATCAGTAAGATAACTAGTTGCTTTATTCTTACAGTTTGCCCCAAAGATGGTAGCAGCTAATAAAGCAATGATCACTAATATGACAAACTCGGCCCTATTAAGAAAAGCAAGACTGCTATTTTCTGGTACTTTTTGAATAAACAAACTTATTGTCAAAGTTATAGCTGATAACATACCACTAAGAGCCTCTACAAGCTGACCAAAAGCATCATAGTATAAACTATATATTCCCCAACCAGCCCAGATCTGACTTTGTTTGATCTGACTCAAAAGATCATGAGTTTCAACATTATCAACATCTTCAAAATCCAGAGAGAATAATTTGTCTGTTGACAAGCGATTTAATCGACGTTCTAATTTTTCCCCATAATAATCAGAGTAATGCTTAAGTACACCAGTAAGTAAAGTAGTAGAACCACTTATAGCCAAAGTAAGTATGACTAGTCTTACTAGCTCTTCTTTTCGGCATAAAGAAGACAATTCATTAATGACTTGGGCTGACAAATAGATCGTTACATATACCGAGACCGATTTGATCAAATAGTACAAACCTCTTACTAGGAAGGCACCTGGACAATATTTATGAATGATCTTATAAGCTCTATAATGAACGGAAACAGTTTCCTTAAAAGTTACTTTCTCACTCATTGATATCACTTCCTTCCTGATAATATCTCGCTTGAACATGGAATAACTTAGCATATTCACCATTAGTGTCTAGTAATTGTTGATGAGTTCCTTCTTCAATGATCTTACCATCTTGAACAAACAAGATACGATCACAGAATCTTGTAGAAGCAAGTCTATGAGAAATAAACACGGAAGTCTTACCTTTAGTCATCTCGTTATACTTTAGATAAATATCATTTTCTGCTATTGGATCTAAAGCAGCTGTTGGTTCATCTAATACCAATATTGGCCCATCCTTATACAAAGCTCTCGCAAGCATTAACCTTTGTATCTGACCACCAGACAACTCCACGCCATCTAAGAAGATATTCTTTCCAATATGAGTATCTAACCCTTTAGGTAAACTATTGACTTTCTCCATTAATCCCGCTTGTTGTAAGCATCTCTTTACTTTTTCAATATCAATGCCATCGACTCTTTGAGCTACTTGTTGAGCAACAGTTAGAGCAAATATCGACATATCCTGAAATACTGCCGAAAACAATTTGTAATAATCATCTCTATTAAACTCTCTGATATCTTGACCATTTAACAAGACTCTACCTTTATCAGGATCATAAAAGCCACAGATAAGTTTGACAAGTGTTGTCTTTCCAGCACCATTTAATCCCACAACTGCGATCTTTTCACCAGCTTTGATATTTAGATTGACATCTTTTAAGATATCTTTATCTGAACCAGGATAGCTAAATGAAACATTTTCCAAAGTGATACTATAACCATCTGCTTTTTCAATTGGCTTACCATTTTCAAATTTAAATTGTTCGGGAATTTGTAGATAATCTAATATCTTAGAAATACCTAAGCAATCTTTATTTAATTCCATGCAATTATCAAGTATGCCATTAATCCAATCAGTAAAGCCACTAAAAGCATTGAAATACAACAAGAATTGTGAAACACTCATCGAAGTTTCTAACATCTTATTGATCAAGTAATAATAAGCAATGCCATTTCTTAATATCAATAGAATGACTTCAACTAGACAAGTAAAACAATAGATAAGTTCTCTTTTCTTGATAAAACCATCAGCCAACTTCAATGTACTATCATAAATAGAATTGAGCCAATTGCTTAAAGAGAAGATCCTGATATCTTTAGCTAGCTTAACATCTTCACCTTTTCTGATAATATAATTCATTTTCTTATCATAAGTTTCTAATTGTTGCTTATGACGATAACCCCATTGATTGATATAGTTATTAATGAAAAAGCCAATGATCGTAGTGAGCATTACAATTATTATCAGATACATGTCAATATTTGATAATAAGTATAGATAAATGATAAACCCAAAGATATAAGTCAATAAGTCAGTCAAAGTAGTCCAGATCTTTTCAGCTGGTTCACTATTACCTGAACAAACATCATGGGCAGCATATTGCATCTTAGATATTTTTTCATCCTTAGTATTAGGATAAGAAGTTGTAAAGCATTTTTGGTTGATCAAATTAACGATATTAGTCCTAACTTCAATTCTACCATATAAGACATTCTCTTTTTGATAAGCTAACAATGCATTGATGACAAGTAATACAACAGTGATGACAAGTATCGTAACAAGTAATTCATTTATAGGAGCACTATTTTCAACCTTTGCCAATATGATCGGAGTTGTATAAAGTTGACAAACTTGTAAGATAACTGTAGTTAAAGCTAATAATATGCAACGGAATATGACGCTCTTTACTTTACTCCAGGCGACATTAAACATAAAACTAACACACTCATATATACTATGTTTTTTCTTCTTTTCTTTTTCCATCACACTTACCTCCTAAGCACAATAATTCTAACACAATGTAAAAGTTGATAAAAAAGTGGGGACGAATTGCCTCCACTTGGGGATGAATTTACTTTTGTGGTAATAATATTTCGGTTGTAAAAGCACCATCTTCACTATTACGGCTGATATAACCACCATTTCTTTCCACTATATCATCGATTCTGACTAATCCTAGACCATGTCCTTTACCCTTAGTAGTCGTAAACAGTTTACCTACTTTTTTTCTTTTCTTATCAGCTGTAAAATTAGTGAAAGAAATATAAAGTTGGGTAGATTTCATTTCCATATAGACTCTTATCAGTCTTTCTTCTTTTGGTAGTTTAACTGAAGCCTCAATCGCATTATCAAAAAGATTACCAATGATGCAACATAGATCTAATTCCGATGAACTTAATTTAACAGCGATATGAGCATCTACAACTACTTGAATATCTTTAGAACGAGCTAAGGACACTTTGGAATTTAGAATGGCATCAGTCATCGCATTACCAGTCTTTACGATCATATCAACCTTAGCTAAATCTTGATCTAAAAGATCTAAATAATCTTTTATTGCTTGAAAATCACCCATAGCAGCATAGGCTTTCATTGTTTGAATGTGATTACGATAGTCATGACGCCAACCACGCATCTGTCGATACATATTATCCACTTCTTGATAGTGGGTTTCGATCAATTCCTTTTGGTATTGTTCTATCTGCTTATCAATCTTTTTTGAAAATATACTCATATTCTCACCTCATATTGATGATAGCTCTATTGACTAACTCATAAGCTGATCTTGCTAGTGGCAAAATAGTGCCATCATCGAGTCTTAATTCACTTTTGCTCACTCTTGTTATCTTAGTTAGATTAACAATATAAGACCTACCGATCCTAATGAATCTATCATCTAATAGTTTTTCAAAACTAGTTAAAGTCATCTTGATCTTTACATCTTCATCAGCATGGATCGTAAGGTAGTTAGCTAAAACTTCTACATATTTGATCTTATAAATCGCAATGCGATAGTATTGTCCATTAGCTTCTAAAGTAAGTATTCTCTCATTCTTTTTTAATTTCTCTTTAGCTTTATCTAGTACCGAAAATAACTTTTCTTCATTTACAGGCTTCATCAAATAATTTAGGGCAGCAACATCATAACCATCAGCGATATAATCCGAATAACCGGTGATGAAGATAATCTGCACAGAATCATTACTTTCTCTGATCTTTTTTGCGGTAGCTACTCCATCAATATTGCCCATCTCGATGTCTAAAAGTAAGATATCATAATCTTTATTATCTTCATAATCAAAAAGGAAACTTTCACCGCTATTAAACTCTTTGATCAATGCTGTTTCTTCATTCTTTTCAAGCCATTTTTTAATTATGCTATTCAAATAGTCTCGATCAATTTTAGAATCATCACATATCGCAATCTTATAACTCATATATTCTCCTTTCATTAGCATCATTTTATACATTGTTTTAAGCAAAAACAATATTTTATTCTTTTTGATTGTAATATAATCTAAGTATGTTCAAAAAGATCTTTTTAGTTATTCAACTTTTTATCTATATTAGTTTTATTTATCTGGATATCACTAAACAATCCAGTGATCTTATAAAATATCTTGGTATCATCATAAACTTTTTCTATGCTCTAGTTCTTTATTTAAAGAATAAAAAATATGACCTACTAGTATTGATCGCCTTATTTTTTACACTAATAGCTGATTATTTTCTATTAGTCATAAATGATCACTATCTTATTGGAATACTTTGTTTCTGCATAGTTCAAACTATCTATGGCTATAAACTTTCAGAAACAAGATCATTTATCTATAGGATATCTATATTTGTTATCATTAGTCTATCTTTACCTCTTTTCAAAGTAGAACAGACAATAGTTAATATCGTTTCTATCTACTCATTTGTTAACTTAACGATAAATGTCATAGCAGCTCTCGATAATAAAGATAAACAATTCTTTATTGCCCTACTATTATTCTGGTTATGTGACCTAAATGTAGGCATATATAACATTCCAATTAGACCACTAAACAAACTAGCAGCATACCTTATGTGGATATTCTATTTTCCAAGTCAAGTAATCATTACATTAAAAGGAGAAAACAAACATGAAAAAATCTAAACTATTATCGATCATCTCGATCACTTCTATCATCACCTTTATATTAACATTCTCGATATCCCTACCAATATTATTTCGACCATTTTATTATCTACAGATAAAAACATTAAACATCGAAAAATATAGTGGCTATGATTATCAAACAATTAAAACAGCATATGATGAGATGTTAGACTACTGTATTGGAATCTCCGACACTTATAGTTGTGGAAGCTTAAAGTTTTCCCAAGAAGGTATGGACCATTTTACTGATTGTCGAAAACTCTTCATACTAAACTTTATATTACTTATAGTCTCACTCATCATCATCTTAATATTGTATATCCTCAAAAAGAAAAAGAAGATTGAATTGCATGAATTCTATGACCATTCAAATAGCTATCAAGCTAGCAAGATCCTACTTGTATCATTTATAACTATTGTCCTATTAGCAATACCTGATTTTGATCAAGCATTTACCACTTTCCATAAGATCTTCTTCCCAGGAAAAAGTAATTGGCTATTTGATAGTAGATATGATCAGATCATCAATATCTTACCTGAAACCTTCTTTCTAAATTGTGCACTACTTATAGTTGCATCATTATTTATCATCTGTATAACATTGATCATCAAAGATAAGAAAAAAGCAAAATAAATAGGCGATAACTCGCCTATTTACTTTGGGTAAAAAATATTATAACTATTGCCAATATAAGAACGACAACTAATATATCTAATTTTTTCTCATCCAACTTCAAAGAATTGATGATCTTATCATAGAACTTTTCTTTTTGTTCTATGATCTTTTTTTGATTCTCTTTGAAGAGTTCTTTTATATTTTGTGGCTGACTCATTACTTCTTATTGATATACTTACGGATATCTAAAGCGATAGCCACAACGATAACGATACCTTGAACTACATATGTCCAAGAAACATCGATTGACAAGAATTGCATTTCAATCTTTAATACTTCAAATACTAGTACTCCGACTAAGATACCTGGAACAGTACCGATACCACCTGATACAGATACACCACCAATTGTACAACCAGCGATAGCGAATAATTCATAACCATTAGCTAAGTTAGCGTTTCCTCCACCAGACTTAGCACCGATCATAAATCCAGCTAAAGCAAATAAAGCAGAAGCGATCATGTAAGAAGCAATAGTCATTCTTGAAACATTGATACCACTTACCTCAGCAGCATTAGGGTTACCACCAATTGCGTACATCTTCTTACCATAAGGTGTATAGTTATACAAGAAGTACATGAAAGCCATAATGATCAACATTACAACTGCAAGATTTGGCAAGAATGATAAACCGAAAGCATCTCCTCTAGCCCATTCAGTATATTCATCGATAAGTCCACCGATAGGTTGAGCACCAGTATAGATCAAACAGATACCGTAGATAACAGTCTGCATACCATATGTTCCAATAAATGCAGGTACATGCATCTTTGAAACAACAAGTCCATTGATTAAACCAAATGTTAAGGCAAATCCTACCATCAATAAGAAACAAACTAGCCACATGTTCAATGGTTCTAAGTTTGGATAAACCTTTTGGATATAATCAGCTTTTTGTAGTAAAGTACATGCAATACATCCAGCAAAACCTACCTGACGACCTGCTGACAAGTCGTTATTACGCATGATAAGTACTCCAGAAATACCAAGAGCGATGACCATACGTACAGAAGTATTCATCAGCAAGTTCTTTAAGTTATAAGCACTGAAGAAATTCTTATGGCTAATACCTACAAAGATTGCTGAACCGATAATCAAGATAATAACAGCGTTATTTAACAAAAAGCTTGATAATTTACTTAATTTTTTACTATGTTTCATATATTCTCTCCTAAGCTGTTGTTTTCATAAATTTAGTAGAAAGGTTCATGATATTCTCTTGAGTCATATCTTCACCTTCAACAATACCAGTGATCTTTCCTTCGCACATTACCATGACACGATCACAGTTACCGATCAATTCTGGCATTTCACTTGATACCATGATGATTGTCTTACCTTGTTTAGCAAGTTGACCAATGATATTGTAGATCTCATATTTAGCACCAACATCGATACCACGAGTAGGTTCATCCATGATAAGTACTTCAGGATCTTTAGCTAACCAACGAGATATGATTACCTTTTGTTGGTTACCACCAGATAATGATTGAATCTGAGTTTTAACACTAGGTGTCTTGATAGATAACTCTTCAATTGATTTTTTAACAACTTTATTTAGACCTTTTTTATCTAAGACAAACTTATAAACTAAATAGTCATTTAATGAAGCAACTGATACATTATCACTTACGGATAATACACCAAATATTCCTGTGCCACGACGATCTTCTGTCAATAACGCGATACCATTATTGATAGCATCTTCTGGTGATTTGATATCTAGTTTTTTACCATGAAGATATACTTCTCCAGAGCTTATACTTCTCATACCAAATATAGCTTCCATAAGCTCAGTTCTTTGAGCACCGATAAGTCCTGCAACACCTAAGATTTCTCCACTTCTAACACTGAATGAACAGTCTTGGAAACTATTAGGATAGATTGAAGAAAAATTCTTTACTTCAAATGAAACATCCGTTGGTGTGTTAACTTTAGGAGGATATAATTCCTTAAGTTCACGTCCAACTTCTTTATTGATGATGAAGTCATTAGTCAAGCCTTCAGCTGGCCAACAACCAATATATTGTCCATCTCGCATGATCTGAACATCATCAGCAATCTGCAAGATTTCATCCATCTTATGAGATATATAAATAACACCACAGCCTTTATCTTTCAATTGTCTGATGATCTCAAACAATTTATTTACTTCTTTCAAAGTCAGTGATGATGTAGGCTCATCCAAAATGATAATTTTTGCGTCTACCCCAACCGCTTTCGCAATTTCAACTAACTGCATCTGTGAAGCAGTCAATGTCTGTAACTTGGCATGTGCATCAAACTGTAGGCCAAGTTCATCGAGCAATTCCTGGGCTTTTGTATACATTGTTTTATGATCAATTATCTTTAACGGGCCAACATTTTTTGTTGGATAACGACCACAGAAGATATTTTCGGCGATCGAACGATCTAAAATTGGTTGTAACTCTTGATGAACCATTACGATACCTTTACTCATAGCATCAAGTGGACCAGTGATCTCAGTTTTTTCACCATTAAGATAGATCTCACCTTCATCTTTAGTATAGATGCCAAACAAGCATTTCATTAATGTAGATTTGCCTGCCCCATTTTCACCCATTAGAGCCAACACAGAGTGAGGTTTTAAAGATAGTTGAACATGATCCAATGCTTTAACTCCTGGGAAAGATTTGGAAATGTCCTTCATTTCTAAAATATATTCTGTCATATTTTTATCCTCTTCCATAATATGGCAAGAGTAGCATAGATGCTATGCTACTCTTTAAAAATAGCGAATTTAATTATTTCAAGTATTGATCAGCGTTTTCTGAAGTGATCATTACATATGGAACATAGTTAACTTTGTTTTCTGGTTGAGTTCCATTTAATAAACCGATAACTGTTTCACAGCAAGCAGTAGCTTGTCCTTGGTCATCGTTTAATACTGTACCAGTCATAGTTCCATCTTTAACCATTTGAACAACTTCTGATAAAGCGTCTACACCAACTAAGTAGATATCAGTTCCAACTGTTCTATTAGCAGCAACGATTGCTTGGTAAGCACCTAATGCCATACCATCATTGTTACAGAAGATAACATCAATATCAGTACCGAAGTTAGCTAAAGCGTTAGCAGCTAATTCTTGTCCTTGAGTCTGATTCCAGTTACCAGTTTGTTGCATTAAGCAGTTAACAGTAACACCGTTGTCAGTTAAATACTTGATTGAGAATTCAGTTCTGAATTGAGCATCAGAGTTCTCAGGGTCACCCATGATCATGATGTAGTCAACAGTTCCGTTACCATTTACATCACCGTGGTTAGGTAAATTGTAGATGATCTGTCCTTGATAAGTTCCAGAATCTCTAGCATCTGCACCAACGTAGCAAGTATTATCAGTGTATTCGAAGTCTGCGATCTCACGGTTGATGAATACGCAAGGGATACCTGATTCAACGATTTCTTTTGCTAATGCATCAGAAGATGTTTGAACTAAGTTAACGATTAGAGCATCAACCTTTTGGCCGATAAATGTTCTAACTTGTTCTGTTTGAGTGTTAACATCGTTAGCACCATCAACGATTGAAACGTTGTAGTGAACTGTAGAATCCTTAGCGTTTAGATCATCGAAATAAGCTTGGATATCTTGACGATAAAGAGTCATGAAGTTGTCATCAAATTGATAGATAGCAACACCGATGTTGATTTCCTTTACTTCTTCTTCTTGATTACTTGAACAACCAAACATTGTAAAAGCCATCAATACAGCAAGTAAAACTAAAATTTTCTTTTTCATTTTTCCTCCTTAGGGATTGGTTTCCCCTTCTTTTGACATACTTAGTATAATGCAAACGCTTGCATGATGTAAACCCTTAAATTTGTGATATTTCACATTTTTTTCACACAGCAGGTATATCTTAGTATATTGTTGTACAATATTTATAGAGGTGATCAAATTTATGTGGTATTACTACCTATCAATCTTGTTATTTATCGTTAGTGCAATCATATCTTTTTCAGTAAAACATCTATTTAATAAATATAGTGATGAATATGTTTCTTCTGGTTTAAGTGGAGCTGAAGCAGCTTATAGGATCCTACAATCTCAAGGTATCACTGATGTAAGGATCAATGCTATCTCAGGTACTCTTACAGATAACTATGACCCAACAAATAAAGTATTAAATCTTTCTAGTGATGTCTATAACAGTAGAAGTGTTTCAGCTGTCGCTGTTGCCGCTCATGAATGTGGACACGCTATCCAAGATTATGAACACTATACTTTGTTAAATCTAAGGAAATCTATCGTTCCTATTACTAATATATCTAGTAGATTATCTTACATAGCTATATTATTAGGTATCATCATGGAAATGAGTGGACTTGTAACTTTTGGGGCTATCCTATTTAGTGCGATCGTTATCTTTAATCTCATTACTCTACCAGTAGAAGTTGATGCTTCAAGTAGAGCTATGGTACTTACAAGAGAATTAGGTATATTTACTGATGAAGATGAATATCAGGATGGCAAAAAAGTCTTGGTAGCTGCAGGTCTTACCTATTTCATTGCACTATTATCTTCCATACTACAATTAGTCAGATTATTATCCATGGCTAATTCTTCAAAAAGAAGAGACAGATAAAACAAAATATCCGAGAGATCGGATATTTTTTCTTTTACAACTCTTTTTCAGCAACAACTAACCTCTGCCCTAACGCTACACTATCACTTTCTTTGATGACCACAAATCCATTCTTTAGCCAAAAGTGTTCAGACTGCTCATTGGACTTAACCCAAGCAAGCCTAATCTTTTTGTATCCTATTTTTTTAAAACGATCAATCATCTCAACTATAATCTTTGTTCCAATCCCTTTACCACTGACTTTAGAATCAATCATGAATAAACCTATAAAAGCAACATCTTTTTCAGGATAATTCATTATCAGATCACAAATGGCAATAAGACTACAGCCATCATAAAAACCAATGTAATACTTATCATCAATACTGACCGATTTAGGCAATGCATTCATATCATCAACAATGCTCTCTTTAGTCACCATCGGTGGGCAATGCTTAAAATACAATGGATTAGATAAACAAAGATTGTATATATCATCAATATCTTCCCAAACTAATCTTCCAACTGTATAAGTTTTTGACAATTTCTCTATTTCTAACTTATTAACTCCATTTATGATCATAATTTCAAACTCCATATCCTATTCTATCTCATAAAAGTTCCAAAATACATCTTATTGAATAATATCTTCTTTCAAACATAGTTTTTCTAGTATTACTTATAATATCCACTATCAATAGGGATACAATCATTTTCCTGATAATAAAGAAATATCTTTTCTAATAAGTTGATAGCCACAATATCTAATTCTTTTTCACCAACTGATGTTGTTCTCCAACAATTAGAACAGTTTTCTACTACTATCTGTCCACTTCTGATCAATTTTTCAAAATCAACTACAACAGGTATTCTTTTAGTAACTAACTTTTTCCTCTTAGAAGCTGTCCTTATAACCTTTTCATGTATCTCAGCTTTAATTAAACAATCTCTTTTAATTGTGATCAATCCATCACATTTACGATCTTTATTATAATACCTTTCATCATTAAGGTTATACCCACAATACTGATAAATGATTGTATCTTCATCCTGCAAAGATAACTTTGCTATAGCACCTATTCCTATACTCATATAATCCTTTTCCTTTTACTATTTCATCTTCCGTGAGATATTTCATAACTAAACCATTCATCTAACAACTGATCATAACCATCTATTTCTTCAATACCCATATTTTTACAATCATCTAAAGTCAATTCATCATTATCTGCGTTACCAAAATATTTCCCCAGCTTTTTAAACATCATCTTGTGATCTTGTTCGGTCATCATCAAAGAATAAATTGCACACTTTCTTGCTTTTTCATGATCAAAGCCAAATCTTTGATGCAAAGTATGTATGTTGAAATGTTCGACTTTTAAAGTTTTATCATTGCATTGTCTTAAATCAGTAACTTCAGCACATTTGTATTTAGTGCAGAATAATAGATCAAATATAATCAAAGCTTCTTTATATCTTTTGCAATAGACAAACTCAATAGCACATTCAATCGCATTATTTAGTATGTCGATCAACTCTTTATCCAATTCATAAGCATAACTGCTATAAATAAAATTTTCATCATAGGGTATCACATATCTTAAAATGATCTTACCATCCTTTATCTTTTTAAAATCATTTTTAATGACACTTAGTTTTTCTTCAACTTGCTCTTCACTTATTAGTTTTCTTCCTTTTTGGTCTCTAACATAATGAATCAATTTATCATAAGAATCTTCAGATATATCTTTAGCTAAAAATATTATAAGTTTCTTAGCTTTCTCAATAGTGATATCTTCAATTTGCTTATCTAACCAACTTGTAATTTCATTTTCAAACATGGTTTACCCTCTCCATTTCTTATAGTATATCTTATTTTCATAACAGTTTTTACACAAAATAATATCCTTTGACAAGCAATGATTCTAGGACTAACATAATTTAGGAACTAAAAAGGAGGGACTTTTATGAAATATGGTTTTATCGGTTGTGGAAACATGGGTAGTGCTTTAGCTCAAGCAGTATGCAAGAGTGTAGATAGTAAAGAAGTAATGTTATCTAATCGTACTATGGAAAAAGCAAAACAACTAGCTGAAAAACTTAATTGTGCTTATGGCACAAATCAACAAGTCGCAGAAAATTGTGATTTTATTTTTTTAGGAGTTAAGCCTCAAATGCTGGCTGAATTACTAGGAGAATTAGTCCCCACTTTCAAAGAGCGTTATGCTCATCGACCCTTTACTTTAGTAAGCATGGCTTCAGGGATATCAATTGAGCAAATTCAAAAAATGCTAGGATACGATTATCCTATTATCAGGATCATGCCTAATACTGCTGTTGCTGTTGAAGAAGGAATGATCCAGTATTGTTATAAAAATGTTGATAAAGATTCATTAAATACTTGGCTTAATGCTATGAACAAAGCTGGTAAATTAGATGAAATAGATGAATCACTGATAGATGCTAGTAGTGCCTTATCTGGTTGTGGACCAGCTTGGGCTTATCAATTCATTGAAGCTTTAGCTGATGGAGCTGTTTCATTAGGATTACCAAGAGCTAAGGCTATAGAATATGCTAGTCAAATGTTAGTGGGTGCTGGAAAGATGGTCTTAGAGACTAAGAAACATCCAGGACAATTAAAAGATGAAGTATGCAGTCCAAAAGGTTCAACCATTCAAGGTGTTAGAATTTTAGAAGAAAATGGTTTTAGAGGAATAGTAATGGATGCCGTCATTGCTGCATATGAAAAAACGAAAAAGTTAGGAGATAAATAAACAATACTATGCGAATAGTTGTAAAAGTAGGAACTAGTACCTTGGCTCATCCAAGTGGACTATTAAATATCCGTCATACCGAAGATCTTGTTAAGGTCTGGTGTGACATTCAAAATGCTGGTCATCAATTGATCATCGTTTCTTCAGCTGCTACTGGCTTAGGAGTAGGAAAATTACAGATTGAAAAGCCAAAAGATATCATTACAAAACAAGCTGCTGCAGCTGTTGGTCAATGTGAATTAATGTACACTTATGATCGTTTATTTGGTATGTACAACCATACTGTAGCTCAAATGTTATTAACTTGGGAAGATTTTGATCATGAAAATAGACGCAAAAACTTACAAAATACCTTAGAGAGATTACTTGCTTTGCATGCTATACCGATCATCAATGAAAATGACCCAGTTTCTTGTGAAGAATATTCATTAGGAGATAATGATACACTAGCTTCCTTAGTCGCTACTTGTATCCATGCAGATCTAGTAGTACTAATGTCCGATATTGATGGACTTTATAGTGCTGATCCTCATACTCATCCTGATGCTAAATTAATACCAGTGGTAGAAGAAATTACTGAAGATATAGAAAAATTAGCAGGAGGAGCAGGTTCATCTTTAGGAACTGGTGGAATGTATACAAAAGTAATGGCTGCTAAAAGAGCAACAAGTGAGGGTGTAGATATGATCATCACTAATGGCTCTCATGCGGAAGTACTCTATGATATCGTTGAAGGCAAACAAGTAGGGACTCGTTTTTTAGCCCATAGGAGTTAATATGACCACAAAAGAAATATTAGAAAATATACAAGAAGTAAGAACTCCTTTAGCAATAGCTTCCACAGAATTAAAGAACTCTGCTCTATTAGCCATGGCGGATCAACTCATAAAAGCTACTAATGATATCATCAAAGCTAACAAAATTGACATTGAAAATGCTAGAGGCAAAGTTAGTGATGTAATGTTAGATAGATTATCATTAAATGAACAAAGAATATTAGATATGGCAACTGGTATAAAAGAAGTTGCAAAATTAAGTAATCCTGTTGGCAAAGAATTAAGTAAAACAATTAGACCTAATGGACTAATCATCAAAAAAGTAAGTGTGCCAATGGGAATAATCGCGATCATCTATGAGAGTAGGCCAAATGTTACAAGTGATGCAGCTGCCTTAGCGATCAAAGCAGGAAGTGGTTGTGTATTGCGTTGTGGCAAAGAAGCTTATAATAGCTCTAAAGCGATTGTGAATGCCTTACAAAAAGGCCTAGAAATAGTAGGATTACCAAAACAAGCAATCAGTTTGATTGAAGATACAACTCATCAAAGTGCTAATGAATTGATGCAAGCTAATGGACTAATTGACTTATTGATACCTAGAGGTGGCAAAAATCTCATCAATGCTTGTATCAAAAACGCTACTGTAGCTACCATTCAAACAGGTACTGGCATCTGTCATGTTTATGTAGATAAATATGCTGACCTAAATATGGCAGTAAACGTCGTTGAAAATGCAAAAACAAGTAGAGTTTCTGTTTGCAACGCTCAAGAATGCTTATTAGTCCATAAGGATATCGCTAAAGAGTTCTTACCAATGATCAAAGAAAGATTAGTTGATGAAAGAAAGGCAAATGCTCTTACACCAGTAGAATTACACTTAGATGAAGGATCTTTGAAGATCATTGATGGCATTAAAGCTCAACCTATCGATTTTGATACCGAGTATCTTGATTATAAACTCTCTGTAGCAATCGTAGATGATGTTGATAAAGCCATAGAACATATCGCAAAACACTCTACGCATCATAGTGAAGCAATCATCACAGAAAATAAAGAAAATGCTGATAAGTTCATTAAAGAAGTAGATAGTGCAGCAGTATATATCAATGCAAGTACTCGTTTTACTGACGGAGGTCAATTTGGTCTAGGTTGTGAAATGGGCATAAGTACCCAAAAGCTTCATGCTCGTGGACCTATGGGCTTAGAAGAATTATGCAGCTACAAATATATCGTTTATGGTAATGGTCAGATAAGAAACAATAATCACGAAGAAACTTCAAAGATCAAAACTGTTTTGATCACTGGTTTTGAACCATTTAATAACGAAAGCATCAATCCTTCATGGTTAGCAGTCAAAGCATTACCAGAACAGATAGATGAATACAAAATATATAAATTAGAACTGCCAACAGAATTCAAAGATTCAACTAATTTATTACAAGAAACAGTTCAAGAATTAAAACCCGAGATTGTGATATGTGTAGGTCAAGCTGGTGGTAGAAGATCTATCACTGTAGAAAGAGTTGCTATCAATATGTTAGATTACTCTATTAAAGATAATAGTGGTTATCAACCTATTGATGAAGTAATAAATGAAAAAGGACCAACTGCTTACTTCTCTTCTTTACCAATCAAAAAGATCATAAAAAAGGTAAATGAAGCAAATATAAGTTGTGCTATATCTAATACAGCAGGAACCTTTGTCTGCAATAGTGTGATGTATACTCTATTAGATATTACAAACAACTATTATCCAAATACCAAAGCAGGTTTTATCCATGTACCATTTAGTAATGAACAAGTTAAAAATAAAGAAAATATACCTTCAATGAAGATTAAAGATATGACTAAGGCCTTAATGATCGCCATCAAAACGACAATAGAAAACTAAAGGACAGCAATAAACTGTCCTTTAATATTCTCTTATTAACTGAATAATATCTCTTTAATCTTGCAAAGCTGATCAAATAAACCTAAAACATACAAAATACCCAATATCACTATCGAAGTAAGTAGTCCACAAGCAAAACTAAAAATTTCATATCTTCCATTGACAAATCTCCTTTTAAACTCGCAGATATAATCAAATAAACCTAATAAATATAGAACACTTAGTATCATCACCGAAATAGCTAATCCAGTAGCAAAATCAATAAAATTACGATATGCATTCTCATCGATAAAACCATTAAGTCAATTTGGGCTCGTTAGAATGTATGAGAATAATAAGATAGTATCGTTATCTTCTTTCATCTTTATAAGTGAGTAAGTGACTGAAAATCATGTATTTTCAGCCATTTTTTAGACAGTGTCAGCAACACTATGTAAATTATGATTTATTATTAAAAATAACAGGTTCAAATATCATATTTTTATCCATTCCTTTATCTCTTAATAACACATACATATTATGGGATATCAAATAAATCGGATGTGTTATTCCACTTCCAAATTCAGGATCAGTCATATATAAATCTTTATCTAACTCACCTACATTATAATCTAGCTTTAGTTGATAAGATCCTATTTTCACTATCTTCTTTTTGCCACAAACCACACATTTACGAATACATTTATTATCTACTAATATTTTATCTATTGGAATTATATCAGTGGAAGTCATTTGTGATAATCCAGAATCAACTAATTCATTATTCTTTTTTACATAAACAGGTTTCAACAGAACACCTTTTAATTTTGAATCTTCCACAACTTTTTCGAACTCCTTTCTAGTAAAAATAATGTCACTTCCATCATCAGAACAGTAGAACATAGCTTTTCCCCAAGAAGAAAATTTATAAATAACAAGGGGTTTAATTTGCTTCTCATAAGCACAAGCAGTTTGCCAAAACCAAATTTTTTTATTACTTTCATAATAACAGCCACAATATTGAATTGTGTTTTCATTATCTTTCAAGCTAATTACATCTTTGGTAGGCAATATTCTTAAATAATCTGCCTCATCCAATTCCTCTGGACTAAAGCTCAGTAATATGACAGGTTTACTCCAAACTAGTTTTTTAACATCATCTTTATAAGGTTCATCATCATAAATATAGAAACTAATCATTCTTGAAATATCATTCTTTTTTCCTATTATTTTAAATTTGATGTCTTTATCCTCTAAATACCTTAGTAATCTTTTTCTATATCCAACGCAATAACATAATTTTTTTCTCATATCAATCTCACTTTTTAAACAATATTGTTTTTAATACTGAAACCAATAATTTTGGTTTATCCCAATATACCTTTACTGAAGTAGTAAGCACTTTAAAAGAGCTATACCTATTACCATATGGCAACATTTCTCTCCAAATCTTAGTATATAATAGGTGTTCTTCTTTAGACAAAGCAACACATAACATTTTATCTTTATTTTTGATATCAAAATACTTAGCAAAACGTTTCTCTAAAATATGATGAACTTCTTTACCTGACCCTTTGTATTGATTTCTTAAATTTTTATAACTATCTATTCCATTAGCAGGAGATGAAATATAATTAGTCCAAGAAACAAATAGTGAAGACAAACTCCCCCACATGAATCCGTTACAAGCGCCATCGTTTGCTCCTTGTTTACCATTTGTTATATATCCTATAGTTGCACTAGAAGCAGTACTTAATGCAACGCTACCAACTATTTTTACAATTCCTAAAGCTACGGCTCCACCAGTAGCTACTGTTAATGCTATCGAACCAATAAGAGCACCAGTTCCAATAACCACCTTAGCCCAGTTAGGAATAGTTAAATTACCACTACTATCACTATTATTAACAGGATTATTATTACAATAAGCATACAGATTATAACTAACGGTAGTAGCACTTACTCCAAGATATTCAATATCATCTTTAGTTATAAATCTTCCTA
>CAVCVO010000017.1:0-15630 GCA_963606005.1 Anaerovoracaceae bacterium | reverse complement strand
AGTGTTTTGTGTTAATGCGTATTCGATAATTTATTCTTTTCAAATGGGAAAATAATGCTATAATTAACAAAGCATACGGAGGGATTTTTATGCTTGTTAAGATGCTTTTATCGTTTGGAATCGGATTAGGACTAGCTTTACTAGTTTATCCATATGCCATATCATATCTGCATAAAATACATTTTGGACAGTCTATTAGAGAATTAGGTCCGCAATCACATTTAAAAAAAGCTGGTACACCTACAATGGGTGGAGTAGTATTCGTTCTTACTAGTTTAGTAACAACTCTCATTGTTCAACCTACTGCGATCGTTAAGAAAGATTTCTTATTGATCATCTTAGCCTTTGTTGGTTATGGCATCATTGGATTTATTGATGATTTCTTGATCGTAGTTAAAAAGAACAATGACGGGTTAAAGGCAAGCTATAAATTCTTGATGCAATCAGTTTTAGCAATTGCTTTCTACTTGTTCTATCGTGAGTTAACTAATGATCTTATCATCATTCCATTTACCTCAATCAAGATAGATCTAGGTTGGTTCTATATGGTTCTTGTATTCTTTATGTTTACAGGTACTACAAATGCTGTAAATCTCTCTGATGGTCTTGATGGCTTATGCGCTGGTCTATCAATATTTGCTTTGATCCCTTATGTCTATTTCTCTTATAGAAGTGGCTTAAATTCGATCGCAATATTCATTTGTGGAGTTATTGGTTCACTTATTGGTTACTTAAAATTCAATATGCATCCTGCTCAGATATTTATGGGTGATGCTGGTTCTTTAGCTTTAGGTGGCTTACTTGCTGCTACAGCTATGGTAACTAAAGAAGAGATAGCTCTAGTACTTATCGGAGGAGTATTTGTTATTGAAGTATTATCCGATATCATCCAGATAGGTTCATTCAAGTTGAGACACAAAAGAGTATTTAAAATGGCTCCAATCCATCATCACTTCGAATTAAGTGGTTGGTCTGAGACAAAAGTCGTTAAAGTATTCTGGGCTGCTGGACTAATTTGTTCACTACTTGGATTGTTTATGGGGGCAGTAATGTAATGGAAAGAGAAGAACAGATAAATTTTCTTTTAAACATTAAATATAACAGTTTGAAACGATGCCAATTGAATTATTTAACTTTTAAACAGTTTAAGCAGATGGTCTATCAAACAAAATGGTTGATTGAAGTACCAGAGAGTTTGAGTACTATCGCCAAGGATATTGACAGTATTACTGTTGAAGATGTTATAGATCATGTGGTTTCTCAAGGTGAGAAATTACAAGAAGATATCAAAGATTTAAATAAGAAATTTGAGGAAGAGAATTATGAAAAAGAATAGTAAAAATTTAATTTCTGCTTTGATCGCTATTATCGCCATATTGACTGTGGTTGTAATCTTTGGACCAAAGACTAAAGAAAACTTAAACCTTAATCTTGAATTAGGTGAAGGAAAACAACTTGTATATGATACTGGCTTATTAAATAGTGAAGCCAATGAGGAAATTGCTGAAGTATTAAAGAAGAGGATCACTAACTTTGGCGCAGTTGAAGTTCAATATACTATCGATGGTACTCAGATCACTTTAACTTATACTGGTATTGAAGATAACGATACTTTAAGAGAGTATTTACCAATGACTGGTAATATCTCATTCCGCGACTATAATGGTCAAGAATTGATGGGTAGAGAAGTATTAAACGAATCAGTTCCATTTGGTGTTGGTACTAGTGGTGATAATACTTTACTATATATCTTTGTTGAAGATTCTAAGACATTCCAAGCAAATACTTTAATGCTTACTATGGCAGATCAAAAGTATTTAGTTGTTTGGATCGATTATGATGGTGATGATACTTTCGAAAATGAACAATCAAAGACTAATCCATCTTTCTTAGCTGCTGCTACAGTTTCTAGTGCAATCAGTGATACATGTTATATCACTTCAGCTCATGATTATGAGACAACTAAAAACATCATCGCTATGGTAAATGGTGGTGAATTATCTACTACTATCACAGAAGTTTCATTTAGTGATGTTACTTCAACTGTATCAAATGGTGCTGATATGATCATCATGGGTATTTGGAGTATTGTTGCTTTAGCTGCTGTTGTACTTATCGCTAAGTATCGTTTAGCTGGTGCTGTAAGTTCACTAATGTTACTTATCTATGCTGTTGGTTCAATTGCTACTATCAGTGCATTTGGTGTCATCTTCGATAGTGTAGTAGCTACTCTTATCGTATTTGGTTTATTTGTTGCTATTTACTACGCATTTAGTTTCAATAAGAAATTTAATGATGAATTAAATAGTGGCTTATTATTAGATACTTGTTTGAAGAATGCTTATAACAAGTCACTTGCATCAGCGATCGAAGCTCATCTAGCTGTCATCTTTGCTGGAGCTATCTGTTATATCTTCTTAAAGAATTACTTTGCTGGATTTGCTATCACATTGTTAACTTTAACTATTTATGATCTAGTATTTATCGTATTATGGAATAAGTTCATGATGACTGATCTAGTTAAGTCAAGATACTTTGATAACAAGACATTTGGTTATAAAGAAAATGTCGTAGAAACAAAGAAACGTAGCTTTGCTAAATATGCAAAGACTAAATTTGGTTCATTATTATTTGCTGCTACTGCTATCTTTACAATCTTATTTGTTGCTCAAGAAAAGGATAACATCAAGACATTGTTACTATCACTTATCCCATTCGCTATCATAGTTATTGCTACAGTTGCTTATTATTCTTATAAGAATAAGACTGCTGTTAAAAATAGTTTCTTTATTGGTAGTATCTATTGCTTCATCGCTACATGTACTTCTGTTTACCTTGGTAAGTTAACAGGTAAAGAAAATATTGGTTTCATCTTTACATTTACTTCATTAATGTTAGTATTTGCTGTATTAACTATTAAAGAATATGCAGATGCTTTTGATAAGATGAATAAGAGCAAGCTTAATGACACTAAGATTGAAAACTTATTTGATGATGTAAGTTCAAATATCTGTTCTAATCTTGCTGTATCAATCTTAGCAATATTAGTATTTGTTGCTGTTACTGTTGTCTTAAGATTATATTCAACAACATTACTTAACGTATTGTTATTAGTAGTCAGTGCATTATTAACTGTTTATGTTACTGCTTCATGTTGGTTACAATATACTTTAAAGAATTATCGTAAACCAAAGGGAAATCCTAAGATGAGTTCTGAGAAAAAAGAAAGAGTCATCTTCGGTATCAATGATTAATTAAAAAAATAGAAAAGTTGCTTATGTCATATAAAAAAGTTGAAACTAAAGATTATAACGAATTGATGAGTAAGTATCACATTGGTTCATTATTAGCTAAGATCGTAGCTTCTTGGGGTTATCACGAAAAAGACTTAGCAACTTTTTTCTGTCCCTTGACTAAGTATGAGTTAGATGATGAGATATTTGCACCTATTAAAAATGCTTTAGAAAAGATAAAAGAAGAAAAGTCTAAAGTATTTATCTTTGGTGATTATGATTGCGATGGTATCAGTGCTACTACGATCATGAGTATGATCTTGACTAAATTAAATATTGAACATGGCTATTATATTCCAGATCGTCAAAAAGAAGGATATGGTCTTAATTTAAGGCGACTTAAACAAGCTTATCAGAGAGCATATAAAGTACTTATAACTGTTGATAATGGTGTTAGTTGCAAAGAACAATTAGCTTGGGCAAAAGAACATGATATGCATGTCATTGTCACTGATCATCATAGTATCTGTATGGATTTTGATCGTGATGAGTTCTTACATCCAACTTTATTAAAGGAAGATTATCAATATTTATGTGGTGCTTCTATCGTATATTTATTAGCTATCTATATGGGCTTAGCGGATGATAAGATGAGTATTCTAGCAATGCTAGCTACTATTTCGGATGTAATGAGCTTAAAAGGTATCAATATCAAGATAGTAAGAGATGGTCTAACTTTATTCAATAAGCACCGTTATTACAATTTAGAAGTATTAGATAAATTAACATTTCCTGTAAATGAAAATGACCTGGCTTTTAAGATCATTCCTAAGATCAATGCTATTGGGAGACTATCTGATAAAGCTAATGTCAATACTTTAGTAAAATTCTTATTATGTGAAGATAAAAAGAGCATAGATCACTATGCTAGTGAAGTTAATAACTTAAATGAGTTAAGAAAGAAGATGACTAGTGAACAGTATGAACTAGTCAAAGATTCCTCTTTATCTGATAAAGTCAATTTCATTTATCATTCTGGTTTACATGAAGGTTTATTAGGCATCATCGCTGCTATGGTAATGAATACTAATAATAAGCCATCTTTTATCATGACAGATTCTATTGAGGGCATCAAAGGTTCGGCTAGATCACTTAATGGTACGGATCTCATATGTTTACTTGATAAGTATAGAGATAATTTCATACAACTTGGAGGACATGCTTCTGCTTGTGGTTATACTATCAGTTATGATAAGTTAAATGATCTTAAAGAATATTTAGAAGAGAATATTGATGAGTATTCTAGTGCTATTGAAACAGAGTGTTTACAATTAGAACAATCTGATCTTGCTGAAGACAAAATAAAAGAGGTATTTAACTATCGTCCGTTTGGACAAGATAGAAAATTACCTCTTATGATGATCACTTTTACTGATATCAAAGATTATCGTAAATTAAAAACTGATACTCAATTAAAGTGGACATTAAATAGTGGACTACAGATCATCAGCTTTGATAATAAAGGCTATGAATATTATCTTGACAAGAATACGATAACAGTAGTTGGTGAGCTTCAAGAGAATATTTTTAATAATCATAGCTATTATCAGATAAAAGCTAAAGAGATCTTAGATTAATTGCCAATAATATGAGCAACTATAACTTTGCCCTACTGGTAATAAGTTATTAGTCTTATCATCACGGCCAAAGAAGTTATCCTTATTTAGATCATTAGCAGGGAATATCGGTTCTATGCAAATGAATCTCGCATTTGGACTTTTATGCCAAAAGCCAAGTGTAGAGAAACCTTTGATACAGACCCTTATTCCTTTTTTGCTATTTCTAACATCTACATAATCAGAGTTATGGCCATCATAGAAGAAACGAGAACTACTTTCCTCATTAACAAAATCACTTAATGAAAGTTTTTTACCCCAATCTTCTTCTTTTTCAAATTCTACATACCAATCTTTGAAATCTTCATCATAAACACTAGAACAATTGAAAGCTGGATGGAAACCAATTTCAAATGGTAATTGCTTTTCATCAAGATTATCTACCTTATAAGATAAGATGACTTTATCTTCAATTAGTTTATAATTGACTGTCATCTTAAACTTGAATGGATAAACTTTCAAACTGTCTTCATCTGATTGAAAAGTTAAAGTTAATTCATCCTTTTTGATCTCTTCAAATTTGAATTCACTTCTTCTTAGGAAACCATGTTGACCAAAAGAATACTCTTTACCATCATATTCATATTTGCCATCTTTTAATGGACCGAATATTGGAAATAGGATTGGATTACAATTGTGCCAATCCTCTTTGTTTCTATCCCAGATCATTTCATCGCCATCATTTTTCTTAAAAGAGATGACTTCTGCGGCTAAGGAAGAAACAGTTAAACTTGCTTTTTCATTTTTTAATGTAAATTCCATAAAAATACCTCAAGAATATTTTACAACAATCTTAATTATTTTGTCTAAATATGTTATTATTGTTAAGTATTTTTCAGGAGGATCTTATGAATCTATATAACTACATCGCATCAATCCCTGATTTTCCTATTAAAGGAATCTTATTTAGAGATGTTACACCACTTGTTGAAGATGGCGAGGCTTTTAAAGAGACAATTAGCAAGTTTGTTGAAATGGCAAAAGAAGTTAAAGCTGATGTTGTCATTGGACCAGAATCAAGAGGATTTATCTTTGGTGCTCCAGTTGCTAATGAATTAGGCATCGGTTTTGTACCAGCTAGAAAACCTGGTAAATTACCAAGAGAAGTAATCTCTTATGAATATGCTTTAGAGTATGGTACTAGTAAGTTAGAGATCGTTAAGGGAGCTATTAAACCAGGTCAAAGAGTATTTGTCATTGATGATTTATTAGCTACTGGTGGAACTATCACAGCTGTTAATAAAATGGTTGAACAGATGGGTGGCGTTGTAGCTGCTGATGCATTTGTTATTGAGCTTGATGATCTAAAAGGTCGTGAAGTATTAAAGGATTATAAAGTTTACTCTTTATTACATTACGAAGGAGAATAGAGGTTGGATTAAATTTCAACCTTTTTTATTTGACTTTTCTACTTGTATAGTCATAATATATCTAATATATGAGGAGGATAGATGAGTAGACAAGTAACAGTGACTAAGGAATTATTCTTTGAAGAAGTCTCAAAGTATATTACCGACCCTAATTCGATTGCGATGATCAATAGGGCTTATGACTTTGCCAAAATAAAACATGAAGGTCAATTACGTAAAAGTGGTGAACCTTATTTTGTTCATGTCTTAAATGTAGGTTACATATTAGCTACTTTGACTGCTGGTCCTCAAACTATCTGTGCTGGATTATTACATGATACGATGGAAGATTGTGGTGTTTCTTTTGAAGAAATAGAACAATTATTTGATCATGAGATTGCTACTTTAGTAGAGGCAGTTACTAAGATCGGTTCTTTAAAGTTTAAAGATGAAAAAGAATATCAAGCTGCCAATCACCGTAAGATCTTTATCGCTATGGCAAAAGATGTTAGAGTCATCATCATTAAACTAGTTGATAGATTACATAATATGCGTACTTTGATGTATCAACCAGAAGAGAAGCAAAAGAAGATCTCATCGGAAACCTTACAAGTATATGCTCCTATTGCTCACCGTTTAGGTCTTGCAGAAATTAAGAATGAATTAGAAGATTTATCTTTCATGTATATTGATCCGGAAAAATATCATGAGATCGCCCATTTATTAGAGAATAAGAAAAGTGAAAGACAAGCTATCGTTAATCAAATGATCTTAAATATCGATAAAATGTTAAGTGATAAAAAGATCGAATATCGTATCTTTGGTAGAAGTAAACATATTTATTCTATCTATCGAAAGATGACTACAAAAAATAAACGTTTTGAAGAAATCTATGACTTATATGCGATAAGGATCATCACTAAGAGTGAATTAAATTGTTATGAGATATTAGGATATATCCATAATGCTTATAAACCAATCAATGGACGTTTAAAAGATTATATCGCTATGCCTAAGATGAACATGTACCAGTCTTTACATACTACTATTCTTGATGGTAATGGTAATATCTTTGAAGTACAGATCCGTACAGAAGAAATGGATATGGTCGCTGAAATGGGTGTTGCTGCTCACTGGGCTTATAAAGAAGGCAAGTACAATAGTGCAGCTGAACAAAAAGAAATTGAGAATAAATTAGGTTGGTTCCATGATATGATCTCCATGATGAATGAGTCAAAACTAGCTCATCCAACTGAATTCATGAGTCAGATCCAAAGAGAAGTCTTTGAAGCCAATGTTTATGTCATGACACCAAAAGGTAGGATCATTGAATTACAGAATGGTTCAACACCATTAGATTTTGCTTATAGAGTACATACAGAAGTTGGTCACTATGCTGTTGGAGCAATAGTCAATGGGGCATTAGTACCACTTGATACACCTTTGAAAACAGGTGATGTAGTTCAAATAAAAACATCTAAACAATCCACAGGTCCTAGTGAAGATTGGTTAAAGATCGTTAAGACAACAACAGCAAAAAATAAAATCAGAGCTTTCTTGACAAAGAAAGAAAATGACTCAAGAACTGAGATAGTAGCCAAAGGCGAAAAACTTTACCTTGATGAAATTAAGAAACGTAACTTAGAGGACAAAGGATTTACTGATAAATCTAAACTAGAAAATATTTATTCTCAATTAAATGTTAATAACTATGATGAATTAATGTATGCGATAGCTAATAAATCTATCTCAGTTATTCAAGTCATTGAAAAATTGCAGAAGAATAAGTTTACAACAATGCAAGATAATGATTTCTTGACTAAGATGATCCAAGATAGACAAGCTAAGCAAGAAAAAAAGGGCAAAAAATCGGCTTCTGGAGTAATAGTACAAGGCATATCTTCAATGATGGTATCTTTAGCAGGTTGTTGTATGCCAGTTTATGGTGATGATATCGTTGGCTATATTTCAAAAGGCCAAGGTATCAAAGTCCATAGAACAGATTGTCCCAATGTTACTAATGAGCAACATCGTTTGATTGAAGTAAAATGGGATGAACAACAAGAAACGCAATATGAATCTTGGATCAGAGTTGATGCTCAAGATTATAACTATCTTATCAATGATATCGTCACTTTACTTGCTCAATATAAAGTAAGTTTAAGTGGTATCAAATCCGAGTCTTTGCCAGATAAAGTCAACACATATGTTGAAATAAAAGTAAAGGTAAAAGACAGAGATCAATTAGAAGTATTGATGGCAAACTTAAAGAAATTGAATGCTGTTAATGATGTAAGAAGAATAACAAAGTAGCAGAGATTTGTCTGTTACTTTTTCTTATGCATAAATTAATCTTAATTGAATCTTAAGAAATATTTATTACAGAAATTATTTTAAAACACTATAACATAATTAGAGAATTGAAAGGGGTCAAAGGCAAATTAAAATGGATAGTTTATTAGAATTATAATAAAAAACATCACTTACAAATGGTTATTACAATTGTGAAATTGCTCAACATACAACAAATTACTGTGAATGGATATCTTCTAGTAAAAATAAGTGGGAGAACTATTCTGGTTCTGGAAAATACGCTAGAATAAGAGTTTAATTTGTACTTTTCTAAATGATTGCTTATTAAGGAGATTAAAAAATGAAAAAGATTATAATAATGATTATATTGCTAACTTTTGTGGGCTGTTCAGCAGGACAACAAAAAGATAATGGTGGTGAAGGTGAAAATGCATATGTAAGATGTAAAGAGGCGTTTGATGGCTTAAAAAATAATGATGAAAATGAAATGATGCTTTTTAGCTATCCTGGATTAGATAGTAATCAACAATTCTTTTTAAGTTCAGAGCAAGGACTTAGATTAAGAAGTTACATGTCTTATAAGGTCACTAAAATGGAAGAAGATGAAAGTGATGAAGATTGTCAGACTTGTGAGCTGACAGTCACTATAACGAGTATTGACTTGCAAAAAGTTATTGAAGAATATGAAAAATTAGATCAATTACCTTTGAATAAAGCAACTTTATTAGAGGCAATAGATAATAGTAAGTCAACTACGGTGACTAATACTGTTACAGTTGAAGCAGAGCTTTGTCCAAATATAGATATTTGGCGAATAAATTTAAATAGTGATGTATTTAATGCTTTATTCCCTAACTATGATAAGTATTTAGAATGGCTTAGTTAACTTAAAGTAAAATTAAGAATGATAGGTAAAGACGTGAATAAATGTGGTAAGAGATGGTATTCTTGTTATTCCTTTTGTGATTAAATACTTTTATGATTATCATAAAGGTTTTACCTCATTGATATGATTTTATTGGGTGTTTTACATTAGGAAATTGACAAATGATAAATCTTATACCATGCATATAATAAGTTGTCTTCTATATCCTTAATCTGAACATTGTTGCTGAATAAACAAACTAGAAGAAATTTAGTCAACAGATAGAAATAGGACATTTGAAGATCAGTTCTGTTATTTCCTTGACATATTATTAATTGACATGTTAATATCTGCATGTCAAAAATGCTTATAAAGAGTTGAGGTAGAGATTTGGCTCTATGACCTCATACCAACTCGAGTAAAAACTCGCAAGTGGTCCTGCCAAAAGCTATAAGGAATGATCTAGTTTTTAACACTTTGGATTATTCCAAGGTGTTTTATTTATCTTTTTCTCTTTATAAGCTAGAAAGTGAGAAAGATATGTCAGAAACTATTACTAACGAAATTACTTTAGAAGAGGTCATCTCTTATTCTAAACTTAAAGAAACTCCATCTGTTTCCATCATTGCTGATATCACAAAAGAAGATGAAGATTATATTAGAACTGTAGTGCAAGATAGATTACAACAATGTTATTTTAAAATAATTGATCAAGATATGATCATGATCTTAGCTGATATACCTTTAGCTAAGTATATTGCCTTAAGATTACATAAAAAGATGCAACATATGTATGTTGATTTTTCTAGAAGACCTGAAAATATTACTATGGCTGCTTTGACTGGTCATGTATCAAGATGGATAATTGTTAGAGATAATGGTTATCAAGTTAAGTCTTATGATGAAGAGGGAAAAGAGATATTTCCTTTTATTTCTACAGATATCCAAGAGGTAGAACCTACAAATCTTTTAAGCATCTGTAATAGTAAGTATGTTTGTTCGATTGAGATAAAAGGCCGTAAAGATGCATTAGGCTGTTATGAAGAACTATTAGAACATTCTAGAAAAAATTATCTAAATGGTGGTGTATTCAATGAAGAGAGATATTGCTATTATCCTAAAGGTGATAACTATCAACAACAATGTGAGATCAATAAGTTAGAAAAGCTATTTAAGAAGAGAAATTATAAATCTTTGTAAAATTACAGATATTCTTATATCTTGTATTGTTTTGAAAAATGTGTTAACATTAAGCATATTCTAAGAAAAAGAGGGTTTTTATAGTGGAATCCTAGAGAGAAGAAGTTTGGTGGAATTCTTCATGAAACTATATTAACTTGACACTTTGGAGAATCTTTTCTGAAAGATAGTAGGAAAGGACGTAGGATGGCGTTAACTCTAATGAGAAGCAATTAAGGTGGCACCACGCAATGAGTTTCAAGCGTCCTTATATATAGGGACGTTTTTTTATAGTAAAAAGGAGGCAATAACTATGGCGGATGGAAAATATCAAGTACCAAGAGGTACTCAAGACATTTATGGCGATGATATTTCTTTATGGCAACAAGTTGAGAATCTTATCAGAGAGCAATGTGAACTATATGGTTATAAAGAAGTACGTACTCCAATATTTGAACATACTGAAGTGTTTAAAGGTGAGAATGATTCTTCAGATATGGTCAATAAAGAAATGTATTCTTTTAAAGACAATGGTCAAAGAGATCTAACATTAAGACCAGAAGGTACAAAAGGTATCATTAGATCATTTGTTGAACATAAGATGTTTGGCTATCCTGATATGCCAGTAAAGATGTATTATCTTGAATCAATGTTCCGTTATGATCGTCCACAGAAAGGTAGATATCGTCAATTCAATCAATTTGGTATTGAAGCGATCGGAGTAAGATCACCACAATTGGATGTCGAAGCAATTGATCTAGGTTACAAGATCATTAACTTATTAGGAATTAAGAATGTTGTTGTCTTAGTCAATACATTAGGTGATAACGAAAGTAGGAGTAATTATCGAAAGGCATTAAAAGAGTACTTTGAACCATTCTTACCGGAGTTATGTGAGGATTGTCAAAGAAGATATCAACAAAATCCTTTACGTATCTTAGATTGCAAAGTGGATAAGGATCATCCTTGTTTCGCTAATGCACCTAAGTGTCGTGATTATTTAAATGAAGAAAGTAAAGCTTACTTTGATAAAGTATTAGAAGGATTAGATGAGTTAAAAATTCCTTATAAGATCGACGATCGCTTAGTCAGAGGTCTTGATTATTATACTAATACTGTTTTTGAAGCAGTACCAATGGATGATAACGGTCAGCAAGCAACAGTATTTGCTGGTGGTCAATACGATGGCTTAGTAGAAAGCTTTGGTGGACCAGCATTGTGTGGCAATGGCTTTGGTATGGGTATGGAAAGAGTCATCGCCTTAGCTAGTGAACAGGGTAATCTAAAAGCTAAAGATGAAGAAAATGATGCATATGTCATCTCTTTAGGCGAGTTAGGCAGTTATCCACTTGAAATTGCTACTATACTAAGAACAAACGGATTTAAGACTCAGATGAATTATGCTTCACGTTCTCTTAAATCACAATTTAAGAGTGCTGAACGTTTAAAAGCAAAAGTTATTGTTATCGTTGGTGAAGATGAAAAACAACAAGGTTTAGTTCAGATCAAAGATACAACAAGTAAAGAGCAATTTACGGTTAAAAAGGCTGAAATGATCGAAAAGATCAATGCAATATTGAAAGGAGAATAAACATGAAGAGAACTCATGTAAACGGACAGTTGAGACTATCTGATGTAGGTAAGAAAGTCACACTGATCGGTTGGGTAGCTAAAAGAAGAAATTTAGGTAGTTTAGTTTTTATCGATCTAAGAGATAGAACTGGTATCACTCAAATATTAGTCGATGAAAAACTTACTGAACAGGTTAAGAATGTCCGTAACGAATATATCTTATCCGTTACTGGAGAAGTAATTGAAAGAACAAGCAAGAATCCAAACTTGCCAACAGGTGATATTGAGGTCAAAGCTGAAGAGATTGAAATCATCAATACTGCTAATCAGACACCATTCATCATTGCTGATGAAACTGATGCCTTAGAGGATACAAGATTAAAGTATCGTTATCTTGATTTAAGACGTCCTGTCTTACAACAAAAGTTATTCACTAGGGCTAAGATCGTTAAAGCAATGCATGAATATTTAGATGACAATGGCTTTATTGAAGTTGAAACACCAGTACTTGCTAAATCTACACCAGAAGGAGCAAGAGACTACTTGGTACCTTCAAGAGTACATCCTGGTTGTTTCTATGCCTTACCACAGTCACCACAACAATTCAAACAATTATTGATGGTTGCTGGTTTTGAAAGATATTATCAAGTAGCAAGATGTTTCCGTGATGAAGACTTACGTGCTGATAGACAATTAGATTTCACTCAACTAGATATCGAAATGAGTTTTATGTCACAAGATGAGATCTTAGAGATGACAGAAGGCTTATTAAAGAAAGTTATGAAAGATGTTAAGGGTATCGATATTGAAACACCATTCCGTCGTTTCACTTATAACTACGCTATGAACACTTATGGTTCAGATAAGCCTGATACTCGTTTTGAATTAAAGTTTACCGAATTAAAAGAAGTATTCGCTAATTCTACATTCAAAGCATTTGAAGAAGGCTTAAAGAAAAAAGGTGCCATCAAAGCTATGGTCGTTGATGATGCTGATAAGTATTCTCGTAAAGATACTGATGCTTTAACTGAATTAGCTAAGAAGAACGGCGCTAAAGGTTTAGTAGTCTTAAAGTATCATGAAGGAGCATTAACAGGTAGTGCTGTTAAGTTCTTCAGTGAAGAAGAGATCAAGGGTGTTATTGAAACATTGAATTTAAAAGAGAATCAGATGGTTCTTATCACTGCAGGTGATTGGATCAAGGCTTCTACTGCTTTAGGTGCTGTAAGAAGTCACTTAGGTAAGAAATTACATTTATATGATCCAAATACATTTGATTTCTTATGGATCGTTGACTTCCCACTATTAGAATATTCTGAAGAAGACCAAAGATATTATTCAGTACATCACCCATTCACTAGACCTAATGATGAAGATTTACCATTATTAGACAGCGATCCATTATCAGTTCGTAGTTATGCATATGATGTTGTATTAAATGGATATGAATTAGGTGGTGGAAGCTTAAGAATCTATGATTGCGATATGCAAGAAAAGATGTTTGAATTATTAAGCTTATCAAAGGAAGAAATTGAAAATCGTTTTGGTTTCTTCATTGATGCTTTGAAATATGGAACTCCTCCTCATGGTGGATTAGCTTTAGGTTTGGATAGAGTAGCAATGATCTTAACAGGATCTGAATCATTAAGAGATGTCATTGCTTTCCCTAAGAATGCTAATGCTAAGTGTCCAATGAGTGATGCACCTACTCCAGTAGATCAGAAACAATTGGATGAACTTCATATCAAAATAGTTGATTAATTACGGAAAGTCATCGAAAGATGGCTTTCTGTTTTAATAGTCCCTTAAAAAAAGGGTTTATTAAATTATTTATGTTTGTTATAATATATAAGCAATCAAATATTGATTATTTTTAACGCGGAGAAAGAAGGAAAATATTTATGATTATCGTTAATGATTTAAAACCAGGAACAACTTTTCAATACGAAGGCAATATTTATGTTGTTTTAAGTACATCACTAAATAAAACAGCTATGCGTCAGATGGTAGTTAAAGCTCATGCTAAAGATTTAAGAACTGGAACTATCAAAGATGTAGTATTCACTGGTGGAGACAAAGTTGAACAAGCTATGATTGAAAAAAAGAACATGCAATATCTTTACGATGAAGGTGATGCATTAGTATTTATGGATAACGAAACTTATGATCAGATTGAAATTCCAAAGGACAGATTAACTTGGGAATTGAATTTCTTAAAACCACAAGATAACATCCTTATCAGTACATATGAGGGTGAGATCTTAGGTGTAATCTTACCAGATAAGGTAGCATTAAAAGTCGTAGAAGCTGAAGCTGCAGTTAAAGGTGATACTGCAACAAGTGCACAAAAGAACGCTGTTTTGGAAACAGGTTGGAGTATTAAAGTTCCATTATTTATTGATGTAGATGAAGAAGTTTTAGTATCAACGATCGATGGTAAATATTCTGGAAGAGCATAGACATTGTTAGGAGGGATCTCATATGAACGGTAGAAGTAGATTAGACCGTTATCAAAATCTACGCTCCGGTATGTCGGGAGATAAAGACAGATCCGAGAACACGAGAAATAGTAATTATCAAGCAAATAATGACAGTTATTCGCGTTTTAATAGTGACTTTTCCGACAACTCGCAAAGATCGTCTTATCAAGATCCTGATTATGACCAAATGTTGAAAGAGCATGAGGATTTTCTAAATAATTTAGATAAACAATTTGGTCAAGTGCCTTCTTTCAACGACAGTACGAATACTATAGATAATTCATTCGATAACAGTAAGAGCAGTTACGATCAAAATTATAATCGTCAATCTTATCAATCTAGTTATACAAATCAAACAGATTATCGTAGTGATTACCAACAATATAACCCACAACAAATGGGAAATCCTCAATACGGTCAAAGACAAAATTATCAACAGCCTTCTGTAAATCAGAATAATGTTTATCAAAATTATCAAAGACCTATTGAACAACAAAATGTTTATCAACAACCAAACCAGGGTAATTGGAATGTTAATCAACAAGGTTATTATCAACAACCAATTCAACAGTATCCATATCAACAACAATATGGATATCAACAGCCGTATATTCAACCGCAACAAAATGTTAATGTACAACAAAATCCACAATTCAATTACCAACAGAATAGTAATGTTAGAGAAGTTAAATCAGTTGAACAACCAACTCAACAGTTTAACTATCAACAACCAGTACAAAGTGAACCAGTAAGAGAATTTGTACAACCTACTGTAAATCAACAAGTAGAATCAGTAAAAGAAGTTAAGCCAGTTGAACAACCAACTCAACAGTTTAATTATCAACAACCAGTACAAAGTGAACCATTAAGAGAATTTGTACAACCTACTGTAAATCAACAAGTAGAACCAGTAAAAGAAGTTAAGCCAGTTGAACAACCAACTCAACAGTTTAACTATCAACA
>CAVCVO010000016.1:0-7101 GCA_963606005.1 Anaerovoracaceae bacterium | reverse complement strand
GAAGAGGGAGAAGATCTATATGGATTATTTTCCTTTACCTTTGTTAAGAGTGATGGTAGCGAAATCACAGTTATAACAAATGATCAAGTTATAAGTGATATAGATGGTAAGAGTTACGAGATCACTTCCGAAAATTTCCATGATGGGTTAGTTCAAGCATTTACTGATGGATTAAGCGTAGAAAGGTAAGTCAAGACAGTTAAACATTTTGATCAGACTGATTGCGGTCTGAATTTTCTATATTCAGTATAAGATACATAAAATTATTTTTTAAATACGGGTAAATTATGCGATAATAATATTAAAGATAAAATTTTTAATACTTAGGTAAGAAAAGGAGAAAAATTGATGAAAAAGGTTATCAAAACATCAAAGATCGTATCAGCAATTGCTTTAATTGCTTGTTTGTTTATCAAATACGCTTCGTTTAAGTATTTTTCTATTCCACTTGATTATCATATCTATGAAGTATCAATTTTAAGGGAATTGTTAGTATTGACTGCTGTTGCTATTTTTGTAGAGGTATTTGGAAAAGTTAAATGGATCAATACTTATGTTGTCATGATCTTAACAACTTTAACAATGTTCTCTTGGATTGATTTCTATAAAGATTATAAAGTCATTAAGATAGTAGATGTAACAAGTGAAGTGATAAATATTAATTGTAATAACTTTATATTTGTTGTTGCGATTGTACTTGTGATCACATTTGTTGTTTATTTTATCGATCTTGTATTGAAAAAATCGAAAGGTAATTAAGTAGTGAGCAGTTGGGCAGCTGCTTTTTTATTTTGAGTCAATATAGCTTTTTTTATGTTATACTTTATAAGTTGAGAGGAAATATATGGATTTTAACGTTACTATCGATAAATTTGAAGGACCTTTGGATCTGATGCTACATTTGATCAAGGAAAAAGAATTAGATCTTTTTGATCTAAATATAGAAGTATTGACTGAGCAATATATCAACTACATCCATACGATGAAAAAGATGCAGTTAGATGTGGCTGGTGAATATTTAGCAATGCTAGCTACTCTTATTGAATATAAAAGTAGACGTCTTTTAAATAAGGATAATGATGATATTGAAGAAGATTATCAACAAGAAGATAGTGAAGAAGATCTGGTTAAAAGACTTATTGAATATCAAAAATATAAAGAAGTCACTTCTCAATTACAAGAACTTTTTGATGAAAGACAGAAACAGTTTGAAAAACCTCAAGCTGAGATTGTTAATCAATGGATGGAGATTGAAGAGTCTTATGAGAATACATCTCCTTATGATCTGATCAAAGCAATGAATCGTTGTATCAAAAGATATAAGATCGCTCAACCATATCAAGTCAATATCACTCGTAAGAGTATCTCAGTTGATGATAGGAAAAAACAGATTAAAAGTAAGATCGCAAGTTGGGATAAAACCTTTACTCTTAATCATACGTTATTAGATTGTGAAGATATATATGATGTTGTTATAACATTTTTAGCTGTTTTGGATTTAGTGAATGATAATTATTTATCTTTCACTATTAAAGATGAAGAAGTTTATTTTATGAAGGTGTAAATTATGGATATTAATTATAGAGCGATCATTGAGGCAATCTTATTTGTCGCAGGTGATGAAGGAGTCTTATTAGAGCAGATAGCTTCAACTTTTGATTTAACTGAGCAAGAGATGATGCCCAAAATGGATGCTATCATGCTTGAATATAATGAAGATGAAAATAAAGGTTTAGAAATCGTTAATTATGGTCATCGTTATAAGCTAGTCACTAAAGCTTATACTCATGATTATTGTCAAAAGATCTTCTCAGAAGAAACTAACAAACAATTCTCTCAAGCTGCTTTAGAGACATTAGCGATAATCGCATATAAACAGCCAATCACAAGAGTTGAGATTGAAGAAATCAGAGGGGTTAGCTGTGATATGATGATCAGAAAACTCTTAGCTAAAAACTTAATCCAAGAATCAGGAAGACTAGATACTGCTGGTAAACCATTCCAATATTCTGTTACTGATGAATTTATGGATACTTTTAAGTTAAAGTCTTTGGATGAACTTCCAGAGTTACCAGATTATAAAGAAGAAAAAGAGGAAGGAGAACTATTCGACTAATGGCAGAAAATAGAGAAAGATTACAGAAAGTGATTGCTAAAGCAGGCATTGCTTCAAGAAGAAAAGCTGAACAACTTATCACAGATGGAAAAGTCAAAGTCAATGGAGAAGTTGTCACTACTTTAGGTACTACAGTCACTAATAAAGATATCGTAATGGTCAATGATAAACCAATTGAAAAAGAAGAACTAGTTTATTTCTTACTCAATAAACCCCGTAAATATGTTTGCACTGTAGAGGATGAACATGATAGAGCTAAGATCGTTGATCTTATTGATTGTAAAGAACGTATATTTCCTGTTGGTAGATTAGACTATGATTCAACAGGACTTATCATCTTAACTAATGATGGTAATTTTGATAATCTTTTAACTCACCCTAAGTATCATTTACCTAAGACTTATAAAGTTACGATCAAAGGTGTTCTAACTAAAGAAGATATGCAAGCAATCAGAAAGGGTATCATCCTAGATGATGGAATTAAGACATTGCCTGCTACTGTTAGAATGATCAATTATGATTTAGAGGCTCAAAGATGTAGTTTTGAACTAACTATCTATGAAGGAAGAAATAGACAAATTCGTCGAATGATGGAAACTTTAGGCTATGAAGTAAGTAAGTTACATCGTAGTAGTTTTGGCTGTGTTAAAGATGATAATCTTCCAACTGGTGCTTATCGTAGATTAAGACCTCATGAGATCAAATCTTTAAAACAGATGGCTACTGAAGGAGAAAAAGAATAATGAGGCAATATTTTGTCGATCAAAGCTTGCATCTTAACGATGAGGTAAAACTATCAGATGAGATTTCACATCACTTAAGGAATGTCTTGCGTTACAAAGAGAATGATGTTATTAGGATCGTTGATAAGGATTCACAAGTCTTTTTAGCAAAACTTTTATTTGTCGAGGAAGAAGTATATGTTGATTGTGTAGAACTTATAGGTAATAAAAAGGTCAGTAAAGATATCATCTATTGTGCTTGTATGATCAAAAAAGACAAATGGGAATGGTTGATCCAGAAAGCAGTGGAGTTAAATGCGACTAAGATCGTACCTATCATAAGTCAGAGAACGATCATCAAAAATGATGAAGAGAAGATCGATAAAAAGTTAGTACGTTGGAATAAGATAGCTTTAGAAGCAGCCCAACAATCTAATAGAGAAAGATTGTGTAGTGTTGAAAGACCGATAAAGTTAAAAGAGATCACTAGGTATTTAAGTGAAGTAAATATCGTTCCCTATGAAAATGAGGATAATGTCAAACTTATTGATCTAGTTGATGATAAATCTATTACATTCATCATTGGCCCTGAGGGTGGATTTGATGATAGTGAGATAACATTTTTAACTGATCTTGGGTTTAAATGTTGTAGTTTAGGTGAAAATATATTAAGAGCAGAGACTGCGGGTTTATATACATTAGCAGTCATTGATGCGAAAAGAGGTTAGCTATGAAATTTGCAATTTGTAATCTTGGCTGTAAAGTAAATAATTATGAAGCTAATTGGTATAGACAACAATTAGCTCAAAAATATGAAGAAGTTGATTTTAAGAGTTATAGCGATATCTATATCATCAATACATGTACTGTCACTAATATGGCTGGTTCAAAAAGTAGACAGATGATGCATAAAGCTCGTAAACAAAACAAGAACAGCTGCATTGTTGTCGTAGGCTGCTACGTGCAGACCGAGAAAGATGATCCTAGTATCTTTGAAGATTGTGATATCGTTTTGGGATCAAAATATAAGACTTTATTACCGAAGCTTATTGAAGATTATTTAAAAAATAAAGAAAAAATCTATTTAGTGGAAGACTTTACTAAGACAGAATTTGAAGAGATGTTTATTGAAAGTTTTAACCAAGTAAGAGCATATCTAAAGATCCAAGATGGTTGTAATCAATTCTGTAGTTATTGTGTCATTCCTTATGCAAGAGGAAGAGAAAGATGTTTGCCTATGGAGTTAGTCATCAAGCAAGCTAAGCAACTAGTGGCAACTGGTCATTTAGAGTTAGTTTTGACTGGCATTCATACTGGTAGATGGCATGATGGTGATCATGATCTTGCTGATCTAATTGAAAGATTAGTTAGTGAGGTAGAAGGGTTACAAAGAGTGAGAATTTCTTCTATTGAAGTAACAGAAGTAACCGATAAACTGATTGATCTTATTGTTAAAAATGAGAAGATCGCTAGACATTTACATATACCACTTCAAACTGGTAATGATCGCTTGTTAAAAGATAATAATCGTCCTTATACTACGGAGTATTATTATCAAAAAGTAAAGAAGATCAAAGAATTGATACCTGATATCTCAATAAGTAGTGATGTCATCGTTGGTTTGCCTTCTGAAACTGATCAAGAATTTGAAGAGACTACTAAGTTCATTGAAAAATGTGAACTATCTTTCTTACATGTGTTCCCATATGCTAGAAAGAAATTTACGGTAGATTATGATAAAAAAGGTCAAGTGGCTGAAAATATCAAGAGAGAAAGAGTCGGCAGTTTGACTAAAACAAGTGAGCGATTATATAATACATATATGGGTAAGTTCCTATCACAGAGCGTTGATGTGCTTTTTGAAAAGCAACAAGATGGTTATCTGATCGGACATTGTAGCCAATATATTGTGACTAAAGTTAGATCTGATGAAGACTTACTCAACAAAATTCATAAGGTATATATCGATAAAGTAGATGGGGATCTACTTTATGGTCATTTGATCTAGTTGGAAATAAGGGGATAGTATGGATATTAGTGAGATATTTGAAAATGCGCCACATTTAGTCATTGAGAACATCATGACTGATTCACGTGTAAAGATGGAAAAAGCGATATTTTTCTGTATCATTGGTCTAGTAAATGATGGACATGATTATGTTAAACAGGCCATTGATAATGGAGCAATCTGTGTCGTTCATAGTAAGGATCTTGATAAATATTATGAAGGTGTTACTTATCTTAAAGTTGATGATACTTTAGGTGCTTTAAATATGTTCGTGTCTCATTTCTATGGTGATGTGAGTCAAAAGATGAAAGTTTATGGTGTTACTGGTACTAATGGTAAGACTACGATCGCTTGGGTCATCAGATATTTAGTTTCAAGATTTGAAAACTGTGGTTATATCGGTACTATTGGTTATATGTGGGATGAGACGATCAATGATACTTTTTTGACTACTCCTGATGTCGAAGTTTTACATAGGATGTTAAAAGAGATCTATGATCATGGTTGTAAGACTGTTTCACTTGAAGTAAGTTCTCAAGGATTAGATCTAAGAAGAGTAGAAGCTGTTAAATTTGATTATGCGATCTTTACTAATCTTACTCATGACCACTTAGATTATCATGGAACGATGGAAAACTATTATAATGCTAAGGCTAAGCTATTTAAGATGATCGGTGAAGATAAGAAAGCCATCATCAATATCGATGATAGTTATGGCGAAAGATTAATAAATGATGCTCGTTGTGAATGTGTTACTTATGGTATCAAGAAGAATGCTGCTTATATGGCTAAAAATATCGAGTTATTCAATGATCATAGTTGCTTTGATCTTGTTTATGGTGGAAATAGTGTTCATATTGAAACTAATCTAGTAGCTGAGTTTAATATCTATAACTTATTAGCAGTACTAGCTACTTTGATTGAAGATGGTTATAAGATCGAAGATTTGTTACCTTATTTAAAGACTATTCCTCAAGTATTAGGAAGAGCAGAGACCATTGATTGTGGTCAGAGTTTTAATGTCATAGTTGATTATGCTCATACACCAGATGGTTATGAAAAGATCTTTGAATATATCAATGCGATCACTAAAGAAAATGGTAGGATCATCACTGTTTTTGGTGCTCATGGAGCAAGAGATCATAAAAAGAGACCAATGATCGGTAAGATTGTTGATGATAATAGTGATGTCATCATCTTATGTTCGGAAGATAACCATTGGGAAGATCCATATGAGATATGTAGTGAGATAGCAACTGGTATCACCAAACATTCTTGGTTATACATCGAAGATCGTTATGATGCTATCAGACAAGGCTTAGAGTTAGCTAACAAAGATGATACAGTTTGCATTTTAGGAAAAGCAGATGAACAATATTTTAAGATCGGTGATGGCAAGGTTTATTGGATGGGCGACAATAATGCTGCAAAAGAGATCTTAAATAAAATGTTAAAAGGAGATACTGATGAAGAAGTTAAATAAATATATCGATCATACATTATTAAAAGCTGATGCTACGCATAGACAGATTGAAAAGTTATGTAAGGAAGCATTGAAATATGATTTTGCTAGTGTTTGTGTCAATAGCTGTTATGCTTCTTATTGTAAAGATCTTTTAAAAGATAGTGATGTTAAAGTATGCTGTGTTGTTGGTTTTCCATTAGGTGCTATGGATTCAAAAGCTAAAGCTTATGAAACTAAAGTGGCTATTGAAAATGGTGCTGATGAGATTGACATGGTCATCAATGTAGGAGCAGCAAAAGAACATGATTGGAAATATGTAAAAGCTGATATTGAAGAAGTAGTAAATGCTGCAAGTGGTAAAACAGTTAAAGTTATCATTGAGACTTGTTTACTAACCGATGATGAAAAAGCTGAAAGTTGTATCTGTGCTATGATGGCTAATGCTAACTTTGTTAAGACTTCTACCGGTTTCTCTACGGCTGGAGCTACAGTTGAAGATGTTTATTTAATGAAATCTACTGTTAAAGAACAATGCCTTGTAAAAGCAGCAGGCGGTATCCGTACTTATGAGGATGCCAAAAAGATGATCGAAGCTGGTGCTGATAGATTAGGTTGTTCTGCTTCAGTTAAGATCATGGAAGATTATCTAAAAGATAATAAAGAATAAAATAATCGTAAGTATTTCTTCCGTTCTATTCGGAATGATAATAATGAAATTTAGTCCTTGTAAATAATCTAAATAGTGATAGAAAGAACTTGTAATTAAGAGATACTATTAACAGTATTATAG
>CAVCVO010000015.1:0-21844 GCA_963606005.1 Anaerovoracaceae bacterium | reverse complement strand
GGAAAGGGTGGCTCTCAAAAACGGACAAAGTGGCTCACTCTCTGTGGAATATTCACGCCATCATTGACACTGGAAAGCCGTTCGTGGTTTTTCTAATTGGCGATATACAAAGAGTGATGATCAAACTCTATTACATCATCTAATAAACTGTATTTGAATGATTTATTGCGTAAATTTACCCATCCTATGTGCAGAAGACTCAAAATTATGCATATTAATAATTCCTTTCTAAACCGATACAGCAAGATAAGTATATACATAAAAAAAGGACTAAAACTACCCATAAAAAAGTTTCATATACTTATTGGCGATTTAGTCCCCTAAATTTATAATTTTGGCCTGTACTTTAAAGTAGCCCCTAAAATTTAGTCCCCTAAAAAATCGAATACCCCATTTTTTTTTGCGTTCTTAAAAAATTATTGTAAACTATAGTAAGAAAATCAAATTTATAGATGTTTTTTAATGATGCAAGAGATACTTTCTTGTTAAAAGTATCACAAAAAGATATAGTTTGGTCGTGGAGGTAAGGAAATTATGGATTTTGGTCAACAAGTAAAGAGTATTAGAGAAAAAGAAAACTTGACTCAAGAACAGTTTGCGATGAAACTAAATGTTACAAGACAAGCTGTATCTAATTGGGAGAATAATAAGAATCTGCCTGATATAGGCATGTTGATATTAATGTCAGATGTATTTCACTTGTCTCTAGATGAATTGATCAAAGGAGGTAATCAGTCAATGAATAATATGACAGAAAAGATCATTAATGATGGAAGTGAAACAAAGAAAGCAAGATACAACATGATATCAACTCTTGTTGGTGTAGGATTATTGTTGTTAGGTATCTTACTTATCGTTATTAAGGGATTATCGGTAGAATATGTAGATGCTGAAGGTTATCTGCATGAGAATTTCTTTTTGTTACCGATAGGATTCTTCTGTATGTTTTGTGGTTTAATATCTTTTTCAACTATTGGTATTAGAGAGATAGTCTATAGGACAAAGAATAGGAAGTAAAACTTTTTAAAGGTTTATCGTTGTAACGATAGATCTTTTTTATTCTATTAATCCAAAATGTCTTAAAGCTTTTTCTATACCGTTATTGTCGATGTTGTCAGTTATATAATCAGAAGCAGCTTTAGCTTTTTCACTGGCATTACCCATGGCAACTCCAACTCCTACATATTTCAACATCTCTGCATCGTTATCACCATCACCAAATGCCATGGTTTCTTCAATTTTAATGTTATTTGACTCAATGTATTTTTCTATGCCTTTTGCTTTACCACCATCTATTGGGATGATATCGATACCAGCTGGATGCCAAGAAGTGATCGCACATTCATCCAGTATGTTATTAAGAAGATCTTGTTTTTCTTTAGTTACATAGGCGATAGCTTGATAGATATTTTCACCATGATATTCACTGATGGTTGGTATATCCATATGTTGACTTTCTAATATTTCTTTTGTTGTGTTATCGACATAGTTCATATAACGTGAATCTTTATTGATCAACATAAAAGGAATGCGTTTAGCTTGGAAGATACTAGCTACTATTTCCATCTCTTGCTCATTGATTGGGGTACCTGTATAAACCCTTAGTGATTCATCAAGTATTAATTGGCCATTTAATGTAAGGTAACCATCAAATTTGATGTCTTTTACTGGCAACTTTGTTAGATCTATCTTGTGTCTGCCTGTGGCTATGATGGTCTTGATATCATTTTGCCGAAGTTGTTTTAAACAGCTTCGTGTACTAGTAGAGATGATATTATCTCTTGTAGATAGTAATGTACCATCAATATCGAAGAAGATTGCTTTGATCATTTCCTATCACCCCTTTGCATGTCAGTATTGTATCATTATATTTCTTAAATTACATATGTTTTTATGAATTTTGAAAATAATTACAAGATTAAACTATAAGTTCATAATAATATGTAGGTTCTCATGATAAAATAGATGTGGTGGAATTAAATGAGATATTATGTGGTAAGTGATATACATGGCTTTTATGATGAGTTTATAAATGCTTTAAATGAAAAAGGATATTTTGAAGATAAAGAAGAACATAAGTTAGTTATTTGCGGTGATCTTCTTGATCGGGGTAAACAAGCTTTAAAACTTCAAAAAATCATTTTAGATTTGTTGACTAAAGATGAAGTGATACTAGTTAAGGGAAATCATGAAGACTTAATGTTGGATATGATCAGGGATTGGGACAGTTATAGCTATGAGAAACATCATCATAAAGCTAATGGGACAGTAGATACTGCTTTACAACTTACTCAAACTAATTTAGAAATGCTATACAACGATCCTAAAGATGTAAAAGATAAATTAGTGCGATCACCACTTATAACTACGATCATTCCCAAGATGGTAGATTATTATGAAACAGATCATTATATTTTTATTCATGGCTGGATCCCTTGTGTTGTGCTCAAGTTTCATCCATTTGAGTATGTTTATAATAAACAGTGGAGAAATGCTGATGAATCAATGTGGATCGAAGCTCGTTGGTTAAATGGCATGGTAGCTGCCAATAATGGTGTCATTGAAAATGATAAAACTATCATATGTGGCCACTATCATTGTTCCTATGGTCATGCTCATTATGAAAATAAAGGATCGGAATTAGGCAAGGATGCTGATTTCAGCCCTTATTACGATAAGGGGATCATCGCAATTGATGGTTGCACCCCTTTAAGTGGTAAAGTTAATTATATTGTATTAGAAGATTAGGAAAGTAATTATGAAAATAGTAAGAGTAGATGATTATAAAGATGGGAGATTTTCTCAAAAAGTATTATATCAACATGGCTGCTTTCTTGTGGATGATGCTCCTTATGAGGTAGAGATCATTTCAGATCATGAGGCGATAGTAAAAGGTGATAATAAGAAAATATACTCTTTATTGATCGAAAAGTTTCGCTTCAATACACCTCATATCACAATTTTTTATGATGAAAAAGAAAAAGTCATTAAAGAATATCCTAAAGTTGATCTGATCCCAATAGATATCAATGAAATTCAACCTTCCCAATTTTATGTTGATAAAGAAAAGATAAATGCTATAAGTAGTTTTATTGAAAAGCAAGAAGATATAATCATTCAAGTCTGTAGAAAAGATGGTACGTACATTTCTGTAGATGGCCATACTAGATTGTACTATGCCTATCTTAAAGGTTGGAAAACTATTAGAGCAATAATTCAAGATAGCGAAGAATATGTAGAACATTTCGTCGAGGAAGCTCAAAATAGAAATGTTTATAGAGTATCTGATATGGAATTATTAGATCATAAACAGTATCAACAAAGATGGAACGGTTTTTGTGATGATTATTTTTCTTGCAAAGAAAGAGAGGAACAATTAGATGAAGATTGATATTACATTGAAGATCACTCCAAAAATGGTGATCGATGCTCAGGGAAACGAAAAGAAGACTTTAGTAGGACATTTAGGTACGCATTTTGATGTCATGAACAAAGAATTTCCTTTGGCGTATACTGAAAGAAAAGGAATCATTTTTGATATAAGTCACATTACTGAAAGAGAAATAGTTGAAAGTGATATAGATTTATCAAAAGTAGAAAAAGATATGTTTGTAGCTTTTTGTAGTGGCTTTATTGAAGAAGTTGGTTATGGTAATCAAAAGTATTTTAAAGAACATCCTCAGATATCTTTAGCACTTATTGATAAGCTATTAGAGAAGAAAGTATCGATCATCGGTGTAGATTTTGCAGGCGTAAGAAGAGGAAAAGAGCATACTCCTACCGATCAACATTGTGCTGATAATGGGGTATTCATTGTGGAAAACTTATGCAACTTAAATAGTGTTTTAGAACATAGTGAAACTTGCCTCATTCATACTTATCCAATGAATTACGCTGAAATGAGTGGCTTACCTTGTAGAGTAGTAGCAGAAGTGGAATAGGTATATGACAGATCTAATTAGTGAAGCATTAAAGATCGCTAAAAAAGCTCATACAGGTCAAGTTGATAAGGGTGGTAATGATTACTTATTGCATCCTATCACTGTTGCCTTACATTGTGACAACGAAAAAGAAAAGATCGTTGCACTATTACATGATGTTATAGAAGATAGTGATACCTCATTAGAAGAATTATCAATGTTTGATCAAGAAATAGTTGATGCTGTGATCGCAATTACAAGAAATGAAGGTCAAAAAAGAGAAGAGTATATTGAACAAGTGTCTTCAAATGAGATTGCTCGTAAAGTGAAAATACAGGATCTAATAAATAATATGGATCTTTCTCGTATTAAAAATGTTACTCAAAGAGATTTAGATAGGATAGAAAGATATAAGAGAGAACTAAAATATTTAAAATCCTTAGATTAGGAGATAAAATGACAGATTTAGAAATGGCAAAACTAATAGCACAAGCAGTAAAACAATATGGTGGAAAGACCTATTTTACTGGCGGTTATGTTAGAGATAGCTTATTAAAAAAAGAAAATAATGATATCGATATTGAGATCTTTGGTTTAGATAAAGATACTTTCATAAGAGCTGTTAGTGGATTAGGCAATGTTATTTCTTTTGGTAAGTCATATAGAGTCTTTCATATCGCAGGGTATGATATCGATATTTCATTAAGTGATAAAAGCTTATTTGATTCTTGTAAAAGAAGAGATCTAACGATCAATAGTATCGCTATGGATGTGTTGAATAATGAGATAGTTGACTATTTTAATGGCGTTAATGATCTAAAAGAAAAAGTGATCAACTATGTTGATAAGAAGACTTTTGTACAAGATAAGCTTAGAGTGTTTAGGGTGGCAAGATTTGCTTCGGTTTATGGCTTTACGATAAGCGAAGATACTTTAGAATATTGTAAGAGCATTGATGTCGATGATATTTCAAAAGAAAGAGTATTTTCAGAGTTATGTATCGCTTTAACAAGAAGTGAAAAACCATCGATTTATATTGAAAGTTTAAAAAAGATGAATAAACTTGATTGTTGGTTTAAGGAAGTGAAACAACTTATCGGGGTAACACAAAATCCTATCTATCATGGTGAAGGTGATGTTTATACTCATACCTTGATGGTATTAGATCAAGCAGCAATTCTAAAAGACAAGAGTAGTTATCCTTTAGGATTCATGTTCACCGCTTTGTGCCATGACTTTGGTAAATATGTAGCTAGGCAAGTTGTTGATGGAGTGATACATAATTATGCTCATGAAAAGGAAGGTCTACCTTTAGTAAAAGAGTTTTTGAATAGATTTACTGATGATAAGTACTTACATAAATATGTGTCTAATATGGTATTGTTACATATGGCTCCTAATAAATTAGCTTCTGAAAAGAGTTCGATAAAAGCAACTAATAAAATGTTTGATCAAGCAATAGATAAAAAAGGACTAGTGTTGTTTGCTTTAGCTGATGATAAAGGTAGGATAAGTGAAATAAAACATGATGATTACACCCCTTTCTTACTAGAAAGATTAGAAATATATGAAGAGTATATGAGTAGAGATCATATCACTGGTCAAGATCTAAAAGAGTTAGGCATTAGTGAATCTAATTTATATAAAGAATTACTACAATATGGGCATAAGTTACATTTATCAGGCGTGGGAAAACAGTCTGCGATCAAACAATTACTACATTACTACAAAGAGTTAAAAGAAAACCTCGATCATTAGTTTCGAGGCTTTGTTTTTATTTATGAAACGTTTTGTAAAATCCTTCATTTTGCAGGACTTTTTTTATTATAAGTATTGCGAAATATTATTTTTATAATATAATTATCGTTGTTTAGAGATTGTAATAAAAAAGTTTAGTAATTCTAAACTTTTGGAAGGAGGTATCTATTTGTGAATGTTGGTCAACGCATAAAAGATCTTAGGACCTTCTATGATCTAACACTCGAAGAATTGGCGTCCCGTTGTGAACTTACAAAAGGGTACTTGTCACAGGTAGAAAATAACATTACTACTCCTTCATTACCAACACTTATGGATATCGTTGAAGCATTGGGAGTCAGTATGTCCGATTTTTTTAGTGAAGAGAAGGAAAAAAAGATAACCTTTACCGAGAATGATTTCTTTGTGGATGAAAAGGATGGCTATACCATTAACTGGGTAGTGCCAGATGCTTTGAAAAATAAGATGCAACCAATGGTCATTGAACTTGCACCTTATCAGCGATCCGAGAGCGTCTTACCCCAACCAGCGGAGGTTTTTGGTTATGTACTAAGTGGCAATGTCACACTTATTTATGGGACTAAGAAATCACACTTAAAGAAGGGTGAGACTTTCTATCTTCAATGTAACAAGGAACATTATTTATTAAATAACACAGCAAAGAGTGCTAGTGTACTGTGGATCAGCGATCCACCTATATTTTAAAGAGGAAGAGATATATGAGAAAATTGATCGAGTTTAGAAATATCGTTAAAAGTTTTGATGGTCAAGTTGTTTTAAAAGGTATCAACTTGAATGTTTATGAAAATGAGTTTGTAACTTTATTAGGACCTAGTGGTTGTGGTAAATCTACATTATTAAGGATACTAGGTGGTTTCTTGAAACAAGATGAAGGAACAGTCATTTTTGATGGTGAATGTATTGATGATGTACCTGCTTATAAAAGAGAGATCAATACGGTTTTCCAAAAATATGCTTTATTCCCTCATATGAATGTTTATGACAATATCGCTTTTGGCTTAAGAATCAAAAAAGTCGGTGAAGATGTCATTGATCAAAAAGTAACACGTATGCTTGCCTTAGTTAATCTTGAAGGTTATGAACATCGTAATGTCACTTTATTGTCTGGTGGTCAACAACAGAGAGTTGCGATCGCTAGAGCTTTGGTCAATGAGCCAAATGTCTTATTACTTGATGAGCCATTAGGAGCTTTGGATTATAAATTGAGAAAAGAGATGCAGAGAGAATTAAAGAGGATCCAACAAGAAGTAGGTATCACTTTTATCTTTGTCACTCATGATCAAGAAGAAGCTTTGACTATGTCTGATAAGATCGTTGTTATGCGTGATGGTGAGATTCAACAGACTGGTACACCAATTGAGATCTATAATGAACCAGTTAATGAATATGTTGCTAGATTCATTGGTGAGAGTAATATCGTTGATGGTGTCATGTTAGAAGATTATAAAGTTAAATTTGATGATAAAGTATTCGATTGTAATGACTTTGGTTTTAAAACCAATGAGCCAGTAGATGTTCTTATCAGACCTGAAGATTTACATATCGTTGATAGAGATAATGCATTGATGAAAGGTGAAGTAAAGTCAGTCGTATTTAAAGGCGTTCATTATGAACTAATTGTTGAGACTATCTCTGGTACAAGTAAAACTGTAACAATGCATATCTTAGCAGGACACGATACATACAATGAAGAAGCAGGCGAAAATATGAGTGCTAATGATTTCTTCTTGGATTTAGAAGATGTTGGTGATCTTGAAGATTTCGATCTTATCGCTAGGGCTAATGCTCAAGCTTGGGATAATGAGGAAAATGACTTGTCTATCAGTGAAGTCATCTGTGATCTAAAACAACAAGTTGGCTCTTATACATGTACTTTCAAGACTAGTAAGGAAACAGAGACATCTATCGTTATCCATGTCGTAAGTCCAACTTACGTAGAGGATGCACGTCATAACATTGGTATCAGTGCCTTTGATTTCTTTGTTACAGCTGATGAATTAAAAGAGTCTATGGCTATTTCTACAGACTTAAAGACTTGGGCTAGTGCTGAAGCATGGAACTTACAAGATGATTCTCCAATTGATATCACTGAAGTTAAATATGATTTTGAACCTACAGAGGTAACTGAGGGTTCTTATCCGATCACTTTTGCTACTCAAGGTAGAGAATATAAAGTTGAGACTACTTCTGTCCATGAAGAGGGCGATAAAGTTGGTTTGAGTTTTGATAGAGATGACATTCATGTCATGAGTAAGATGGTGAACGAGTAATGAGCAGCTTTAAGAGAATGACTTACCCATACATCATTTGGTTACTGGTGTTTGTGGTTGCGCCGATGATCATGATCGTGCTTTATGCTGTAACTGTTTCTGGCAATGATACTATCGTATTTAAGTTTACTTTAGAAAATTTTGCTCGTTTTTTCCAGGATGCCGACTTTTTAAGAGTCTTGTTCAATTCTTTAAGGATTGCATTTATCACAACGATCATCTGTATCCTTATTGGCTATCCTACTGCTTATGTCATTGCTCAACAAGATGAGAATAAACAAGCATTTTATGTCTTATTACTTACATTGCCGATGTGGATCAATATGTTAGTAAGGACTTATGCTTGGAAAGGTATCTTGATGCGTTTTGATCTTTCTAGCGAATTTAAGGTATTTGTTGGTATGGTCTATAACTTTTTGCCATATATGATCTTACAAATCTACACTTCTTTATCTAAATTAGATAAGAACTTATTGAATGCTGCTTACGATCTAGGAGCTAATAAAGTGCAAACTTTCCTAAAAGTCACTTTGCCTTTATCTGTCCCTGGTATTGTTTCTGGTATCACTTTGGTATTTTTACCAGCGGTAAGTAGTTTCTGTATCCCTAAATTATTAGGTGGTGGTGAATATGTTTTGATCGGTAATCTGATCGAGACTTACTTTGTTACTACTGGCGATTGGAACTTTGGTAGTGCTATTTCACTTATTATGGCAGTGATCATCATCATTTCGATGTTCTTCACTAAGAAGATCGACAAGAATCAACAGGAGGATTAACAAATGGAAAAAGAGAAAAAAAGTCTTAGTTCATGGTTAGTTTCTAATATTTGGTTGATCCTTATCATCTTGTTCTTCTATCTACCAATTGTCTATGTTGTTATATTTTCTTTTAACTCAACAAAAAGTTTAACTGTATTCTCTGGTTTCTCTTTACAATGGTATGAAAAAGTGTTCTCTGATAGAACAATGTTGGAGCCGATCTACTATACAGTTTTAGTAGCTGTGATCGCTACGATTGTTTCAACTATCATTGGAACTGTTACTGCTATCGGTCTTTCTAAACAAAAGAAATTAGTCAGAGAATTAGTATTACAAGTCAATAACTTACCAGTAATGAATCCTGATATCGTTACGGCTATCGGATTAATGTTGTTCTTTTTATCAATCAATGTTGAAACAAGTTTTTGGACATTACTATTATCACATATAACTTTCTGTATTCCTTATGTTATCTTAGCTATCATGCCAAAGTTGCGTACATTAGATGATAATGTTGCTGAAGCTGCCTTAGATCTAGGAGCTACACCTTTTCAAGCTTTGACTAAGGTAATCATTCCTCAGATCTCTCCTGCGATCATTTCAGGTGCTTTAATGGCATTTTCAATGAGTTTTGATGATTTCGTTATTTCATTCTTTACTACTGGTACTGGTGTAAGTAATATTTCTATCTATGTTTATTCAATGAGTAAGAGGATAAATCCTAGTATCAATGCTTTAAGTAGTATCATTGTTTTAGTAATCACTACAGTACTTGTAATAGTCAATGTTGTGCCAATGATCAAAGCTAATAAGCCACAAGAAAAGGAGATCAACAAGAAAAAATCTCCTCTTGTACCAGCATTATGTGCTACTTTAGCTGTTGTCATTTTACTTGTTTCATTGGGCTATAAGTCAACAGGTGATTTTGATCCAATTGCTGAATTTGGCTCTGATACATTAAATGTCTTTAACTCTGGTGAGTATATTGGAGAAGATGTCATCAGTAATTTTGAAAAGATGTATAACGTTAGAGTCAACTATGATACTTTTACGACTCAAGAAGAAATGTATACTAAATTAATGGGTGGTTCTTCTTATGATATCATCGTGCCATCTGATTACATGATCGAAAGATTATTAAAAGCTGATATGTTGCAACCTATTGATAAGGATATTGTTAAATCATTAGATAATATCAATTCGGAACTTGTCAACTACATGAGCTTTGATCCCGATATGGAGTATTCTGTTCCTTATTTCTGGGGTTCACTAGGCATTGTTTATGATGAAACACAAGTAAGTAGCGAAGAAGTTGAATCATTAGGTTGGGAATTATTTAGGCAAGAGAAATATGCTGGTAATGCCTTTATGTATGATTCAGAAAGAGAAGCATTCTGTATCGCTTTTAAAACATTAGGTTATTCGATGAATACATCTGATGATAATGAAATACAAGAAGCGTATCAATGGTTAGTTGATATGAACAATAAATTAAAACCTTCATATGTAACTGATGAAGTAATCGATGATATGTGTAATGGTGCTAAAGCTTTTGCCTTAGTATTTAGTGGAGATGCTGCTTATATCTTAAGTGAGAATGAGAACATGCGTTATTATGAACCAGAACAAGGTACAAATATCTGGATTGATTGTATGTGTATCCCATCTAATGCCAAGAGTGCAAAATTAGCCAATGCCTTCATCGAATATATCATTTCATATGATGTAAGTTATGCTAATTCAGAATATGTTGGTTATACTTCGCCAAATGCTGAAGTTGCTGAAGTATTGAGCAGTGAAGATGGCGATTACTATGGTAATGAAGCTTATCTTCCAAGAACTGATAATCCATTAGATGAGACATTTGTGGATAATGAATCACAGAGACGTAAGATCTCAGAATTGTGGGTTAAAGTAAAACTTAATTAATCAAAAAGGTGCATGTGGGTATGCACCTTTTCTTGACGACAAGTAGTTTGAACTACTTGAGTACTATTCATTTCTAAAAGCATAGTGATCATCAAAAGCAACGATCTTAACTTTTCTATTTTTAAAGTAATTGTAGATGACTAGTATGATTATAGTAAGTAAACTGCCAACTAATTTAACTGTTTGTGAATAGCGAGCATATTCGGTATCGTTAATGATGAGTATCTTATCAACGATAAATAATATTGCTAGTATTGAAGCGGTAATAATGATCACTTTCTTGTTGAATATCTTTTTTAGCGGTAAAGCAGGGAACATGAATATTGAAGTGATGATGATGCCTGCAAGCACTATTATTAGCAAGATAAACCAATGTGTTAAATCAGAAGCAATACCAGATAATACATTAGTCCATAATGGTCTAATGACTAACATTAATAGCCAACCAATACACCATAATGGAAGTAGTAGTATCGACCTATAAGGTTGAGGTATCTTACTTAATAAATATCTCATCTTATTTTTATAGGGATTCTTTTCATCTTTTTCGTATAGTTCCATGACATCATCAGCATAAGTATCATCAATGATCTCTAGCGGTGAGTCATAGGCGTTATTGACTAGTAGTGAAGTGGTAGCGGTAGTTGCGATCATCGCTTTCTTTACTTCTTTTTTAATATCTTTTTCTTTCTTTTTATCCTTCTTCATACCTTTATTTTAATTGAAAAAAATTTTTTGTAAAGTGTAAAAAATATCTTGCATTTAGAATTGAGTTGGTATAGAATAATTCTTGCGAGAAAGCATGGTGGTTCCTTAGCCAAGTGGTAAGGCAACTGACTGCAACTTAGTGACCACCAGTCCGAATCTGGTAGGAACCTCCAGAAAACGCAGATGTGGTGAAATGGTAGACACGAGGGACTTAAAATCCCTTGGTAGAAATACCGTGAGGGTTCAAGTCCCTCCATCTGCACCAGTTTTGATAGGAAACTCTGATGAAATTCATTAGAGTTTTTTTTATTTGCTTTTTTCCACTGTTTAAGTATATAATGTTAATAGAATTAATTCCAAATATTAATTAGGAATGAAACAATGGAAAACGAAAGGAAACAGAGATTATGAAAAGATTATTAACGATCATGTTGACACTAGTATTAGTTGCTAGTTTACTACCAATGACAACTTATGCAGACACATCAACCAAAACAGTCAATACAGTTGATGAATTAACTGCTGCATTATCTGACGAAACAATCGAGAAAATTGTATTAGGTAAAAGCATTGATGCTGAATATGGATTACAAATTTATAGAACAGTTACAATTGATCTAAATGGCAATACTTTATCTTTTGACGACGATGATGAGGATTTAGATATTTATGACACTGCTGTTTTAACAATAATGGATAGTAGAGAAAATGGCAAATTACTGGGAGAGGATTTGGATACTCATAATGAGTCAAGTTTAGTGATCAATGGAGGAACAATTGATATTGAAATAACTCATTATGGTGATAAGCTTACTATTAATGATGGTTTAGTAATACAAGGGATCAATAATAGAAGTATTTTGATTTTGAATGGAGGTACAATCACAACTACAGAGGATTACGCTATATATAATGCTTATATAATGTATGCTAATGGGGGAAAGGTAATTGGTAATGGAATATACGCATTGAGTAACTGGAGAATTGTTTATTGTGATGAAGAATCAGAAGGGACATGTTTTCAAGGCACTGTTAAAAACCAGTATGAGGAAAGCACAATTTATGGTGGTGTTTATGAAAGTGATGTGATAAATCATGGCCTTATAGTTGGTGGAACATTTATGTCAACAATTAATAATATTAATGACACGTCAAAGCAACGCTATAAGGATGATCCAGTCATCAAAGGCGGTATGTTCTATGGAGAAATCACAGGGGAGTATACTTTAAGTGGTCTAACAGTTACATATAATGTTGATTCTACTAAGTATGCATTATTAGTATTACAAGCAAAAGAGAAAGCTTATGCTCCTATCACTCCTACTAGTGGACATTTAGTGTTAGAAGGTTGGTACAATCAAACAACAAAGTATGACTTTAATACAGTGGTTGAAGAAAATATTACCTTGGATGCTAAATTCGATCATCCTTGGGGTGAATGGACTAATAATGGTGTTCTAACTCATATCCGCTATTGTACTAATGCTGATTGTGATGCAAGTCAAACTGGTGAGTGTGCAAGTGATTATGTCGCAAATTGTGAAGGTGGTGTAAGTTGTAGTAAGTGTGGAGCTAAGATGAATGAAGCAGATCCGAATAATCATACTAAGTTAAAATATTATCCTAAAGTAGAAGCTACTAAAAGTAGCGAAGGTCATGTAGCATATTGGTATTGTGAAGGATGTGAAAAGTATTATCTTGATGAACAAGCTACTAAGCTTATCAATAAAGAGGATACGATAATACCTAAGTTGAAGACAGATAGAGTACCTAATACTGGTGATAATAGTATTAAGTGGTTTGCTCTTATGACTGTAAGTGGAACATTACTTGTAGCTATTGAAAAGAAGAGAAAGAAAAGTTAAATAAAAAGATTGGACATATTAGTGGCGACTATTGAGGTAGTCGCCTTTTTAGATAGAATAAAATTAAACTAACAGTTCATTTCTTATTCATGGATATCCTTTTATAACAAATCTGAAAGAGGTATGTTGTAATGAGGAAATTGGATTATAACGAGTATTTAATGTGTAGAATTTTGGCTGATACTTTTGAATTATCAATCAAATACTCGAATTTTAGTTCTTTGACGTTTATAAGGAGATTTATGACATCCAAGGAAAAAGATTGTTACTTTAATTTGACGTATCTTGTTACCTCTTGTAATAAAGAAGATATCATCATCGAGTTAAATGAAAAGTATGCACCATCTAAAAATAGAAAACTATTAAGTGCAGATCAAATGTACTGGATTGGTTATATTTATGGTGCGTTAAGTTATTTGTATGAACTTTCTAGTAGAAGTGTTTATCAATTGTTTCCAGCTCAAGAGATTGTTAAGTACTATAACATTTATCATACTTTTGATATTGAAGAGGCAGCTGAAAGAATGATGGAAAATATAGGCTACAAAAAGGAAGATAACACAGTTTATGGGTTAAAAGTTATGAAAAAGTTGTTTTTGAGAGATAAATTAATGGAACTAAAGGATAAGAATATTGAAGTGTATGTAGATATACCTATTGGCATGGAAGTTGATGATGTTGTTTATAGGGTCAATTTTGGTCAAGTTAAGCAGTTTGTTAGTGCAGATGATGAGTATCAAAAAGCTTATGTATTAGGGATAGATGAACCTGTAAAGACTTTTGTTGGGAAAGTGGTCGGGTTTGTTAGTAGATTTAATGATATTAAGGATATATTGATCGTTTCTAATGAGAACTATTCGATCAAAGAAATAAACAAATTTGTTAATTTTCAAGAGAAACGATTTAAGCACAAGATAGTCTTGTTCGATAAAAATAAAAACGAGAACCAGTCTCGTTAATCAATTTCGCTGTTATATACAATCGAGTTAATGATTGAAGTAATCTCTTTGTTTTCTTTATATAGTTCGCTTCCTGTTTGATAATCGATAGTGTAATCATTTGGTTCTATCGATATTTCGACATATCGATAGACATTTTCACTTTTTTCTAACAATATTGTTACGACTTGTGTGTTGTGTGTACAAAAGCTAAAAGCTTCAAACTTGTCTTTTCCTATTGTGAGTTCTTGATAATCACTATACAAAGAAACATTTGCTTTAGTGACTTCGTAAGAGCTGTCTTCACCTAGATAGATAAATATAGAATAGTTTTGATCTGTGTTCACTATTTCTTTTTTGTTGATGACATCTCCTTTTATTTCAATATTAGAATCTTTAGGGTAATAAAGTTCTATTGAAAAGTTCTTGCGATTAAAGGATTCTTTTTCAACTGTTAATTTTTCTGTATTTTCTGAACAACCTACTAAAGTCATTATAGTGAGAATTGTAAGTATTAATAGTATCAATTTCTTTTTCATAACATGCCTTTGAATATATTGTGAACATTCTTCCTTTCCTCATTATTATAACTTATTTATAAAAATAATAATAATGACAAATTGTGAAAAGTCTATGTTATAATAGATATGTCGGTTACGACATGTTTATGCCTGAAGGGCATAAAGAAAGGAAACGGGAAATGAAAAAGTTATTAGTTGTTTTATTAGCTGTTACAATGACTTTTGCTATGTTCGGATGTACTAAAGAAGAGCAAAAAGAAGAACAAACAGTTACTATTTGGCACACTTACACTGATGATCAAAAAGCTTATTTGGAACAAGCTGCTGCTGATTTCAATGCTGCTCATGAAGGAGAAATCACAGTTGTTGTTGAAAGCCAAGAATATTCAGGATTTGATGATACTGTATACAATGCTGTTATGAACGGCAATGGACCAGACATCATCATCAACTATGCTTCTACTGCTGCTTTATATGTAGAAGATGGCAAAGTTGCTGATTTAAGCCAATATTTAAGCCAAGATTTAATCGATGCATTAGACGAAGGTGCTTATAAAGAAGCTACTTCATTCTCTGATGGCAAGATGCATATCTTCCCTATCGTTTTCTCAGGACCAGTTTTATTCTACAATCCTGAAATCTTCGATGCTGCTGGTGTTACTGAAGTTCCAACTACTTGGGATGGAATCTATGAAGCTGCAGAAAAAGTTCATGCTTACAATGGTAAGTGGGGATTCGCTGTTGATTCATTAACAGACGTTGCTCAAACTTGGATCATGCAATTAGGTGTTACTATCTTCGATACTACTACTAATACATGTGCATTTGATACTGAAGAAGTTGAAGCTATGTTTGATTGGTATGGAAAAGCTGTTCAAGATGGTTTATTCTTAGCAGATCCTACTTTATCTAACTACTTCTCAGATGACTACAACAATGGTAACATTGCTTGCTACATCGGTTCAGTTGCAGGTGCTCCATATTTAACAGCTTCTTGGAAAGTTGCACCATTACCACAAATTGAAGGTGGCGTTGAGTGGACTCCAGCTTGGAACAGAGGCGTTATCGTATTCTCTAGCAATGAAGACAAAGAAGCTGCTGCTTGTGAATTCTTAACTTACTTCGCTTCAGCAGAAGTTAATGCTGGTTGGTGTGTTGCTTGTAACTACCAAACTTCATTAAGCACAACTCGTGAAACTGAAACTTATAAGAACTTAATGGCTAATAGCGAAACATTAAATGCTTTACAACCTGAATCTGCAGGAAGCTTTGATGCTTTACCAGCTATCCAATATGTACGTACAGCATTAAAGAACCTTATGAAGGATGTTGCTGCTGGTACAGATGCTAAGACTGCTATCGGAACTGCATACGACTATGTTGCAGGTGAGATTGCTCAGTAATTAGTCATTAACATTAATTTAACAAAAAAGTCTCTTTATTAAAGAGGCTTTTTTTTATATAATAGTCACGAGGAGATATTTATATATGCGTGTAAAAATAGAGAATCTAACTAAGAAATTTGAAAATGTTACGGCTGTTGATAATTTCACTATGACTTTTGAAGATGGTGAACTTGTAGTCGTATTAGGACCTTCAGGATGTGGAAAATCTACAGTCTTGAATCTGTTATCAGGTATCTTACCTGTTACATCAGGCAAGATCTATTTTGATGACGATGATGTAACTAATTTACCACCACAGGATCGTGGAATTGGTCTAGTATTCCAAAATTATGCTTTGTATCCCCATATGACAGTTTTGGAAAATATTGCTTTCCCATTAGAGATCAAGAAAGTAAGTAAGGCAGAAAGAAATGAAAAAGCCAAAGAAATGGCTAAGCTTGTGCATATTGAAGAGTATCTTCATCGTAAACCACGTGAACTTTCAGGTGGTCAACAACAACGTGTCGCTATCGCTAGAGCTTTGATCAAAAATCCAAGATTATTACTTTTGGATGAACCATTAAGTAATTTGGATGCTCGTTTAAGATTAGAGATGAGAGAAGAGATTCGTCGTATTCAACAAGAAACAGGTGTCACTACGATCTTTGTAACTCACGACCAAGAAGAAGCTATGTCTATTTCTGATAAGATCGTTCTTATGAAGAAAGGTCATTTACAACAACTCGATTCACCTCAACAGTTATATGATGATCCACATAACGAATTCGTTGCTTCTTTCTTGGGTAACCCACCAATTAATAAATTAAATGGTGTCATTAACGAAGAAGGTAACTTCGTTTTAGATACTGGTGATGTCATTAAAATTGATAATCCTAATGCAAAAGTTGGCGAAAAAGTTATTTTAGGTATCAGACCAGAAGCAATCATGTTGAATCAAAAAGAACATGATATGACTGCTACGATCGTTCAACGTTATACAATGGGTAAAGAAGAATTAGCCTTTGTAAAGGTTGGTAATAGTGAGATAAGAGTATACTTGAGCAGTGATTATGATTATAAAGTAGGAGAAAAAGTAGATATCAAACTTAGAGATAAGGGAATCTTCCTATTTGATGCAGAAACGGGAGATAGAATTTAATGAAAGCCAAAGTTAAGAAAAGAGCTGAGGTCAATATCTTTAACCGTAAATGGGAACCACTTATCTACTTATTGCCTTTTGCGGTAGGTTTATTGGTCTTTACAGTTTATCCGATCATCAATGTTGTCATCATGTCTTTTAAAGAGGGTTATCGTCTTTCTGGTGCTTATACTGGTTGGGGATTAGCCAACTATACTAAAGTTTTGACAGATCCATTATTTTTAAATGCTGTTAAGACAACATTCACTTATGTATTTACTGTTGTACCGGTAGCTACGATCTTATCTATCATTGTAGCAGTACTATTAAATCAAAAGATCAAAGGAATTGCTTTATTTCAAACTGCTTATTTCTTGCCAATGGTTACATCAGCTATTGCGGTAGGTCTTGTATGGAAATATATGTTTAATACCGATATTGGTGTCATCAACTGGTTATTAGGCTTGTTTGGCATTGATCCGATCAACTGGTTAGGAGCGTCCAATGGTCAAGCGCCATATAACATCTGGGTAATCGTTATCTTTGGTATTTGGAATATGATGCCTTTTACCATCATCTTATTGTTATCTGGTTTACAAAATATCGATCCACTTTACTATACAGCTGCTAAAGTTGACGGTGCTGGAAGCTTTAAAATATTTACACGTATCACTTTACCATTATTATCACCAACGATCTTCTTGACGCTTATTGTTAATATGATCTCTTCATTTAAGGTTTACAATGATGTCATCCCATTCTGGAGAGGTGAAGCTGGTGTTACAGGTAGAAACTTATATACATTTGTTTACTATATCAAAACTGCTTTCTATAGTAATAAAAAATTAGGCGTTGCTGCTGCAGCATCTATCTTACTATTTGGTATCATCTTTGTATTCACAATGTTACAGAGATTCATACAGAAGAAAGCTCAAAACTAAGGAGGGTGAGTTATGAAAAAAGTCGATATTGGAAAGATCTTAACTTATGTAGTACTCACACTAGGTGCCTTATTGATGATATTCCCGTTCTATTGGATGATTGCTACTTCATTTAAGACGGCTGCTGAATATTCATCATATCCACCTACATGGTTCCCTTCAAATTGGTTGAACTTCTCTAACTTCGTTGAAGCTTTTAAGGCAGCACCATTTGCAAAATATTTCTTGAACTCTGTTGTTGTTACAGTCATATCAGTAAGTATCAATAGTTTCACTACTATCTGTGCTTCATTTGCCTTCTCAAGATTACGCTTTAAAGGTAGAGAGTTCTTGTTTGGCTGCTTATTAAGCTTTATGATGGTACCTTTTGAAATGTTGGTAATCACTAACTATCAAACAGTATCTAAGTTAAAAATTATAAATACATTAGCTGTACTTATCGTACCATTTACTACTTCTATCTTCTATACTTACATATTAAAGGGATTCTTTGATACGATCTCAGATTCACTTTATTATAGTGCAAGGATCGATGGAGCTAGTAACTGGAAGTATTTGTGGAGAGTAATGGTACCAATCGCTAAACCTTCACTAGTTACGATCATCTTGTTAAATACAATAGCTTCTTGGAATAGTTATTTATGGACATCATTAACGATAACTTCTGATGTTAATAGGACTATCCCATTAGGATTAACCGTATTTATGACTGATGCTGGTAGCAATCAACAACTACAACTTGCTGCTGCTACGGTAACAGTCTTACCAATGATCATCTTGTTCATATTTGCGAGAAAGTACATCGTTAATGGTGTTGCTCGTGGAGGTATTAAAGGATAATTAAAAGTCATAGAGTCATATGACTTTTTCTTGATTATAGGAGTTTTGAAATGATTTTAAAAAATGATTATAAGCATTGTTTAACTAATCTTGCTTGTTCTATTCAAAAATATTTCGAGGTAGAAGCAAAGCATGATAGTTTGAAAGCAATAGATGATATATTAGAAAAACAACAACCAAAAAATGTCGTACTCATCTTATTTGATGGCATGGGTTCAAGGATCATTAAAAGAAATCTAAGCTATGATTCATTTTTCTTGAAACATCAGATTGATGAGATAACTTCGGTTTATCCTGCTACTACAACAGCCACTACCACCAGTGTCACTACTGGATTAAATCCGATTGAACATGGTTGGTTAGGATGGGATACTTATTTACCTAATATTGATAAGACAGTCACTTTATTTATCAATAAAGAAAAAGGCAAGAAAGAAAACTGTGAAGAATTCATAAAATTTAAACCAGAGTTTGAAGCAGAGACTATCGTTTCTCAGATTTGCAAAAAAGGTTATATTGCTCATGCAATTTCACATTTCGGCGATGTTGATTATAAAGATCTTGATGATATGATCCTAAAAATAAAGGAGAATTGTTCTTTAGAAGGCAAGAAATTCTTTTATGTTTATGATACAGAGCCTGATTCATCAATGCATAAATATGGACCAGATAGTGAGCAAGTTATTTCTTTGATCCAAGAAAGAAATGATAAGATTGAAAAAATGTGTTCTGAATTAAAAGATACACTAGTCATCGTAGTTGCTGATCATGGTCATATTGTCGCTAATGATATCCACCTAGAAGAGTATCCTGAGTTTATGATGATGCTAGAAAGAACTACTTCTATAGAAACTAGAGCTTGTTCTTTTAAAGTCAAAAAAGAATACATAGATGTATTTGTGGATAAGTTTAATGAGCTATTTGGTAAGTGGTTTATCCTACTTGATAAACAACAAGTTAAAGATATTGGGCTATTTGGTGATGGTAAGGAGCATGAACTATTTGATGAAGAGATCGGTGATTATCTAGCTGTGGCTATTGATAAGTACAACTTGCTTACTGAGGGAAATTTCCCTTTGTATTCAGTACACGCTGGCTATACTGATGATGAAGTATACGTACCACTTATCGTTAAAGTCTGTGATTGAGGTGGAAAATGCATTCAAAAAGTTTACAATTAAAAAGTTTAAATAATGCGAGAACTTTAGCGGGCATTATAAATAAAAATGGTCTCAAGATCAAAGAAAACAAATTGATCAGATCAAATGCTCTATATAGAGCATCTGATGAAGATATTAAAACATTATATGAAAAATATGATGTTAGAACAGTTGTTGACTTAAGAGGTGACAAGGAAAGAAGAGAATTACCAGATAAGTTATATGCTGATCAAAGACTTATCGAAAATGGGATAATGGCTGATCTAGCTGCAGGGATAACTAGAGATAAAGAGTCGCAAAAGCAATTAGAACTTAATTGGGATATTCCAGCCATTGATGGCAAAAATCGTATGAAAGGTTTCTATCAAGTGATGGCCGAAGAGTATGCCACTAATATGTATAAGAAGTTCATGAAAGAAGTACTCGCAAATGATTCGGCGATCTTATGGCATTGTGCTATGGGTAAAGATAGATGTGGTGTTGCTTCTGTTATTATCTTATCAGCCTTAGATGTTGATAAAGATAGTATCATTGAGGATTATCTTTATACTAATGAATGTATTCATTCTGGAGAAAAGTTTGAAGAAACAGCCAGGAATTATGCTAACTGGGTAAATGAAGAATATATCACTTCTTATTTTGACACGGTAGAGAAACTATATGGTTCAATGGATATTTATTTAAAAGATAAATTAGCTATTGGAGAAGAAGAAAAGAAGATATTAGCAGAAAAGTATCTGCAGAAGGATTAGAAAATGATAGAACTTAATAAAGTTATAGAAGTTATTAAAGAAAAGGCACCTGAAGTAGCAGCAAGTATTGTTATCATTGTCTTATCTTGGATCGCATCCAAGGTGATAATGAATACTTTCTCTAAGTTTACTAAAAATCAGATGCGTAAAGCTGCTCATTCTGGTGATAAGGAAAAAGAAAAGAGAGTTAAGACTGCGATGACTATGGCAAGAAGTGTTGCTAGATATATCGTTAATTTTATCCTCTTGATCATCATTTTATATCGTTTAGGATTTGGTGAAGTATTAGGAAATGCTTTATATACTGCCGGGATTAGTTCCATCATCATTTCCTTTGGCGTACAGAATATCATCAAAGACGTTTTTACGGGTATTATCCTAAGATTTGAAAATCAGTTCTCTGTTGGAGATTATGTAAAGATCAATGGCTATGTGGGTACAGTTAGATCTATCGCAATGCGTGTTACTTACTTAGATATTAAGGGCAAGAAAGTCATCATCCCTAATGGTGATATTACAGAAGTTGTCAATTATTCGACAAGTAATTATTCTTTGTTTGAATTAAAGATACCTACTCCTTATGAAGAGAATACCGAAAAGATGATCGGCATATTAAAAGAGATCTTACATCAATATTATGAAGATCATAAAGATATCTTTATTGAAGAGCCAGCAGTTACAGGCATTTACGAATTTGCCGAAAATAGTGTAGTTATTTATATGAGTGGCAAGGTTACATTGATGGATCAATGGCCAACAGAAAGGGAATTAAGATTTTTAGTTAAAAAGAAATTTGATGAATTAGGCATTAAGTTCCCATATCCTCATATGGAAATCATTACAAGAGAAAACGAAAAATTATCACAAGAAGAACAAGACTAAAGTGGAGAAATCCACTTTTTTTAGGCAAAATTGACGTTTTTTTTTTTTTTTTTTT
>CAVCVO010000014.1:0-14053 GCA_963606005.1 Anaerovoracaceae bacterium | reverse complement strand
TATTTATATTATATATTGTATAATTTAGATATACATAAATTATATGGAGGCAGTTATGGATATCAAACAGCTATACTACTTTAGAACGATCGTAAATGAGGGATCATTATCTGCTGCGGCTAGAAAACTATATATGTCTCAACCACCTCTAAGCTATCAGATGAAGTCTTTAGAACAAGAATTAGGTTGTTCTTTATTTGTTAGGGGAAATAAGAAGATAACTCTTACTTCTCAAGGAGAAGTCTTATATAAGAGAGCTGAAACTATTCTAGATATGTTAGATAAGACAACTACCGAGATTAAAAATAGTGATCATCATGACATCATTAGGATTGGAGTTGTGTCAAGTATCATTAATAACGTGACAGACCTAATCGCTTCTTATGAAAAGGTCAATGATAAAGTGATATGGGAGATCGTAGAAAGTAATACTTATACTTTATTAGAAGATTTAAAAGAGCAGAGTATCCATTTTGCGTTTGTTAGACAGCCATTTGCTTCAGGTAAGTTTAAACAGGTAGTCTTAGCTCAAGATAAGTTAGTAGCTATCGGTAATAATTTACCTGAAACAGTTGATCTTGATTATCTTAATAAAGTCAATCTGATCATTTATCGTAGATGGATAGAAGTCATTAAAGGACAATTCCAAGCCAAGAATTTAGAGTTAAGATATAAGTTTTTGAGTGATGATGCTAGAACTTGCATTACTTTAGCTAAGAAAAACTTAGGGAAGGCTTTAGTACCTTTAAGTAGTGTAATAGAAAATAACACTATGGATGTTAGAGAGATAGATGATTGTGATATTAATAGTGAGATAAGCATGTTGTATTTACCTGAAACGATCTATGGAAGTGAAAAGGAAAGCTTTGCTTCTTTTGTGAAGAAAATGAATAAGAAATGATTTGGCTTGGAAAATCAGCAAAAATGCTTAATTGAGTGTTACAAATTCGAAATTATTTTGAATTTGTAACACTTGCTTGAATAGAGCAGATGAAAAATGATTGTTCATTTGGGCAGTATGATGCTGTTCTTTTCTTTACAGTACAAATTTAATAAAAAGATCAATTTTGAAAGTCCATTTTTTTGGACAATGTTATCTTTATAGGGATGCTATAATTGTAGTGGAGATAAGTGATGGAGAAAACTTATATAGCTATTGATCTTAAATCTTTTTATGCCTCAGTTGAGTGTCGAGAGATTGGACTTGATCCTTTAACTACTAATCTAGTAGTGGCGGATAAGTCTAGAACTGCTAAGACAATCTGTTTAGCAGTGACTCCGGCTCTTAAGTCCTTTGGTGTTCCTGGTAGGCCACGACTTTTTGAGGTAGAACAAAAAGTTAAACTAATAAATGAACAAAGAAGAGTCAAAGCAGGCATTAAAAGTTTTAAAGGATCTAGTTATAGCTTAGAACAATTAAATGCTGATCCAACTTTAAAATTAGATTATATAGTAGCTAAACCTCGTATGGCTCATTATATGAGATATAGTGTGAATATTTATAATATATATAGGAAATACATTGGCGAAGAAGATATCCATGTTTATTCCATTGATGAAGTTTTTATCGATGCTTCTTCTTATTTAAAAGTTTACAATATGACTGCTAAAGAGCTAGCTATGGTCATGATCAAGGATATCTTTAATACTACAGGTATAACCGCTACTTGTGGTATTGGTACTAATCTGTATTTATGTAAGGTAGCTATGGATATTGTAGCTAAGCATATGGAACCCGATGAGAATGGGGTACGTATTGCTCAACTTGATGAGATAAGTTATAGAGAGAAATTGTGGGAACATGAGCCACTTACTGATTTCTGGCATGTTGGTCAAGGAATTAGTAGAAGACTGAGAGAAAATGGTATGTATAATATGGGTGATGTAGCTGTTTGCTCTATTGAAGATCCTAATAAGTTATATAGATTATTTGGTGTCAATGGAGAAGTGCTTATCGATCATAGCTGGGGCTATGAACCATGCACGATAAAAGATATTAAAAACCATAAGTCAAAATCGCAATCTCTTAGTTGCTCTCAAGTCTTACCTAAAGCTTATACTAATCAAAAAGCTAGAATGATCGTGATGGAAATGGCTGAAAGTTTTGCCCTTGATCTAGTGAGCAAGAAATTGGTCACTGATCAGATCGTACTTCATATTGCTTATGATGTGGAGAATATGGATAATGCTTATAATAGTAATTATGTAACTGATACAGTCATCGATCATTATGGTAGGATCGTTCCTAAACCTTCTCATGGCTCATTAAGATTAGATTATGGCACTTCCTCAACTAAATTACTGAAAGATAAATATTGCCAATTATTTGATAAGGTAGCTAATAAGGGATTGTTAATCAGAAAGATCACTTTATCTGCAGCTGTTTGTGATGAAGCATTAGGCAAGAAAGAAAAGTTTAAACAATATGATCTGTTTAGCGAAGTGGATGAACAAGATGATGAAAAGAAAAAGATTGCTGAAGAAAAGGAAAGAAGAGTTCAACAGACAATCTTGGAAATAAAAAAGCGTTATGGTAAAAACGCTGTTATTAATGTAGCAGACTTGCAAGAAGATGCTACTACTATTAAGAGAAATGGCGAGATTGGAGGCCATCAGGCTGAATAGTTGATGTTAGCTCCACTTTCTTCAAATACTTGAAGCAAGATCTCACCATAGCTAGATAAGTAATTAACGATCATTTCTTTATTTAAGATGATGATCGTTTTGCTTTGAAAAGACTCATGTAGACAATCACTTAGAGCATCTAGATTATTGCCAAAGTATTCTGGTAAATGTAAGATCTCTTTTAGATAAGAAAAAGTAGTTTTTTTGTCTAAGCATTTCTTGCCATTGATGATGAATATATCCATGTTATTCTTCTCCATATAATAGTTCAAAACTCTCGTAGTGGTCATCAGTATAGTAGATAAGCCCATCATTAGAGAAGATTATTCTTTTTGCTCCGCGGGAATCAGCACCATGAGTATCGATATCGCATTCATAGTATATTCTACCTTCAGCAGTTGGAAGTAATTGTTCATAGTTAGAGAATTCATCACCACCGATAGCTTTATCGGGAAGATATACTTCTACTGAACCACCATTCCAGCCAGCATCTCTTGCTTCTTGTTTAGTTACGTAGTTATATGGTAAATGATCATAGGTATGAATATATAATGCGACACTTTCTTTGTCATAATAGTATTCATCTTCTAAGATGGTTGTATCATTTTGACCTTGTGGTTGTTGATCATTATCAAGGAAATAGGCTTTGGCCCATAATGCACCTAATATAACAATGATAGAAAATAATACACTTAATAGTTTTTTAAAGAAATTCTTACTTTTCATAAAAGTCTTTCGTCCTTTCTATTTAAACTGACTTTAAAATTATAACACAAATAGTGCTATAATTTATTTGTTAAAGGAGACAACAACTGGGTTAACAGTTAGTAGTTTAATTATGAAGACGATTAAGAGAATAGTTTTTACCGGTGGTCCGTGCAGTGGTAAGACAACATTTATGAGTAGAGCGGAAGAGATATTTGCGGAAAGAGGTTATAGGGTCATTGTTGATCATGAATCAGCTACTGATCTTATTTCTGGTGGTATCTCACCAGCAACTATGGGCATGTATCAATTCCAGAAGTATTGTATTGCTTTACAATTAAAGAAAGAAGAATTGTGTTATGAAGCAGCCCAAGAGATTGAAGGAGAAAAGGTCTTGATCTTTATGGATAGAGGCATCTTTGATGATAAAGGTTATGTGACAGATCAAGAGTTTAAAGAGATCTTAGCTACTTTTAACATGAAAGAAGAAGAGATCAACTCACGTTATGATCTAGTAATGCATATGGTAACAAGTGCTAAAGGACAAGAAGAAGCTTATACTTTAAGCAATAATGCTGCTAGATATGAATCTGTTGAAGATGCTAGAAAAGTTGATGATACTATTTTGGAAAGTTGGAAAGATCATCCTAATAGAGTCATTGTAGAAAATGATGTGGATTTTGATCAAAAGCTAAGAAGAGCGATCCAAGCTGTATTTGCTTATTTAGGTGAAGAAAAACCAGTGGAAGTATTTAAAAAATATCTAGTAGAGATAAATGAAGATGTATTGGCAAAAGTTAAGCAAGAGAAAAATCCATCTTATGTTCATATCTTACAACATTACTTAAAATCAACTTATCCGATGGAAAAGAGGATAAGAAGAAGAGAAAAAGATGGCAATACTCTGTACTATTATTCAGAAGCCACGATGTTACAAGCTAATAAGAGAATAAAGAGAGATAGGATCATCTCAGAAAGACAATATATTGATTATTCTGTAGAGATTGATCCTACTTTGAATATGATCGATAAGGAAAGATATGGCTTTATCCACGATGAACATTTCTTTAAATTAGATGTTTTCTCTTTTGATAAGAGTAAAGGTTTATTAAGTGTTCAGATTCCTAGTGAAGAAGAGCAGTTCAGTATTCCTGATTACTTTAAAGTAATCAAAGATGTATCGGATGATAAGAACTATAAGAACTATTTCTTAGCAAAATCACAACAGTTTTAATAAGGAGTAATTATGTTTAGCAAAGAGCATTTTATCTGGTTAGGATTATGTACGATATTTATTGTTACGATGAGTATTGTTAGTGTTAAAAAGAAGTTTTCATTAAAGACTAGTGGTTATATCATGACTATTATCTGCTTTGCTAGTGAGTTTAGTAAGATCATGGTTAATATGAAGGAGAGCTCTGGTGGCGGAATGCATTTAGATCCACTAAGTTTACCATTTCACTTATGCAGTTTGATGATCTTTGTGATAGTTTATATAACTTTTGGTAAGGACGGTAAAGTTAAGGATGTACTTATTGATCTATTTTCGATTGCGGGTACTTTAGGTAGTTTCTGTGCCTTAATGATACCTACTATTGGGACAGCATTTAATAAGATCCAATCTTATCAATGCTTTGTTTATCATGCAGGATTAATGTGGTTTGCGATATATTTAATAGCTACTAAAAGAGCAAGACTAGGAAAAGTTCAAACACTTATTAGAAATCTTTGCTTGATGATCTGTTTAACAATCATGACTTTGTATGTTAATAGTGCTTTATCTATTTATGATACCAACTTCTTCTATTTAACTAGACCACCATTAGAAAACTTGCCTATCTTAAACTTAGATGATGGCTGGTATGCATATTTCTTTAGAGTAGTGGCTATTGCTTTATCAGCAATAACATTATTGCATTTACCGTTTATAATTAACGAGAAAAAGAAAACAAAAAAATAAGGATTGAGTTAATTTCAATCCTTATTTTAATATTGGTTATTTTTTATTTTAGTACATGCCTTGTCCGCCATTACCCATTGAAGATAATGCACCAGCTAATTTAGAAGTTGGATCTTCTTTAGTAACAACGCCTGCTTCAGTAGTTACAAATAATGCAGCGATGCTTGTAGCATTTAATACAGCATATCTTGTAACCTTAGTAGGATCAACGATACCATTATCTAACATATTGACCCAAGTACCATTCTTAGCATCAAAGCCGATGCCATCTTCTTGAGTTAATTGCTGTTTAACGATCTCGTTACCATCAAATCCAGCATTTTCAGCAATCTGATGTAATGGTAATAAGATGGCTTCAAATACACAGTTGATACCTCTTTGTACATCGATGATATCACTCTTTAAAGCATCTTTATTTTCACGGTAGATCTTAGCAAGAGCAGCTCCACCACCCATGATGATACCTTCGCTTACTGCAGCTTTAGTAGCATTAAGAGCATCTTCGATTCTTAACTTCTTTTCTTTCATTTCGCTTTCAGTAGCTGCACCAACTTTCAAGATGGCGATACCACTACCAATCTTAGCTAATCTTTCATTTAATTTCTTCTTATCATAATCAGAAGTTGTCTTTTCAAGTTGAGCTTTGATCTCACTTACTCTATTAGCAATGTCTGCTGAGTTACCATTACCATGGATGATAGTAGTTGTATCTTTCTTAACAACAACCTTACTAGCTGTTCCCAAGTCAGATAATTCACAAGTCTTAAGATCCATGTTCAATTCTTTAGTAAAGTATTTAGCACCTGTTACTACAGCGATATCATTTAACATAGCTTTCTGTGAATCACCAAAGCTTGGAGCCTTAGTTACTACTACGTTAAATGTTCCTCTTAACTTATTAACGATTAGAGTTGTTAATGCATCATTATCAACATCTTCAGCGATGATAAGTAATGGTTTGCTTGTTTGAACGATCTTCTCTAATACTGGAAGGATCTCTTGAATGTTATTGATCTTTTGGTCAGTTACTAAGATATATGGGTTATCTAATTCAGATTGCATCTTATCTCTATCACTTACCATGTAAGGTGACATATAACCTTTGTCATATTCCATACCTTCAGCAATCTCAAGTTCAGTTTCAAATCCTTTAGATTCATCAACAGTGATGACACCATCTTTGCCAACTTTTTCCATTGCTTGAGCAATATAATCACCGATCTCAGTTGAACCACTTGAGATAGAAGCTACTTGAGCAATATCTTTAGTAGTAGATACTGCCTTGCTTTCGGCTAATAACTTTTCTGAGATAAGCTTTGAAGCTTTTTCCATACCTTCTTTTAAGAATACTGGATTTGCACCTTTTTCAACACAAGCGATACCATTGTGCATGATAGCTTGAGCTAATACTGTTGCTGTAGTTGTACCATCACCAGCAACATCATTGGTCTTGTTAGCTACTTCGTAAACTAACTTAGCACCCATATTAGCGAATTTGTCTTCTGGTTCGATTTCCTTAGCGATTGTAACACCATCATTTGTGATTAATGGTGCACCATAACTTTTTTCTAGTACGACGTTACGTCCTTTAGGACCTAATGTAACTTTAACGGTATTGGCTAATTCATCAACACCTTCTAACATTTTTTCTCTGACTTCTTTTGAATACTTTACTTCTTTACTCATAGTCTTTTATCTCCTATTCTACGATTGCTAATATCTTTGATTCAGATATCAACAAATACTTTTCATTTTGATACTCGATTTCGTTAGCTGCATATTTTTCAAAGATAACCTTATCATTAACTTTTACTGTCATTGGTTCTCTTTTACCATCAACAAGTTTACCTTGTCCAACAGCTACAACAACACCGATGTTCTCCTCATTCTTTTCATTTGTGGATACGATGATCCCACTAGCAGTCTTTGTTTCAACTGCTTCTTTTTTTAATAATACATTTTCATTTAATGGCTTGATCATAATTGCCTCCTTAATTACTAATTTTTAGCACTCTTAACTCCTTAGTGCTAATATATATTACAACGATTAAAAGAAAGTTGTCAATAGACTTTTAAAAATAAATATTTTGACTAAAATAGTGCATATTGTTAATAAAATCACAAGTTGTACCATTGTTAACTAAGATATCTATTTCCTATGATAAAATTAAATCATAGTTGGAAGAGGAAAGGAGAATTAAATGTTTTTAACAGAAGAACAACAAGCCATACTAAATGGTTCTAAGGGTGAGACCATGGCAAAAGTCATGCGTACTTTAGTATTGTATGGGCAAGCTTTTAATGCCGAAAAACTTGTGCCAGTAACTTCTAAGTATAATCATCTTGTGACATCATTTGGTTTAGGTGTATTGAAACCTGTTTATGATCTTATGGACCAATTGATCCAGACAGGGGCTGTTTCTAGTCAAAAGTTTACTGCTGATCCAAGACCTTTGGATAAGAATGTACCAGCAAACTTTTTGCAGAAGCTCATTTTTAATAAATTCATGTATAATAAACAAGAATTTTATGAAGGTCAATTAAACAAATTGGGGCTATTAGATAAGGATGCTTTTACTTGCACTTGTTATCTTGATCAAGTTGGTAATAAGCCTAATAAGGGAGAGGTATTGTCTTGGTCGGAATCTAGTGCTGTTGTTTACGCTAATTCGGTACTAGCAGCAAGATGTAATCGTAATTCTGGCATCATTGATCTTATGGGATCGATCGTAGGTTATGTGCCTTATTTTGGCTTATTAACAGATGAGGGAAGAAAAGCTGATTGGATCATTAAAGTAGAGACTACTAAGATACCACAACCACAACTTTTGGGTAGTGCTGTTGGTATGAAAGTAATGGAGGATGTGCCTTATATCTATGGCTTAGATAAGTGGCTAGGTAATGAATTAGATGAAGAAGCTTGTACTTATCTAAAAGATTTTGGGGCTGCTTGTGCTAGTAATGGTGCAGTTGGCCTGTATCATGTCGATAATCTTACTTTAGAGGCAAAAGAGGATAAAGAAAGTTTGATCAATGAAAATGCGAAAGTATATGTCATTGATGATGCTGAATTACAGAGAGTTTATGATTCGTATCCGATCATTTGGAAAAATAAGGATGCAAAACCTAAATTATGTTTTATGGGTTGTCCTCATATGTCTTTACAACAATTAAAGGATTGGACTGAGAAAGTTGAATCCTCTTTAAATGAGCACGGTCAAAATAAAGTAGTAATTCCTACAGTATTTACGGCCTCTCCTAGTGTAATAGCTGAGTTTAAGAAGACAGATCATTATGCTCGTTTTGAAAAAACAGGCATTATCTTATCATATATTTGTCCACTAATGTATATGAATAATCCATTGTGTACTTCAATGCCAGTTATCACTTCTAGTAATAAGTTACGTACTTATACTTCTGCTAGATATTATACAGATGATGAAATCTTAGAAAAGATAACAGGAGGTAAATAAGATGAAACAATTTAAGGGAAGAGTCATAACTTCTGGTACAGTTAAAGCGAAGGCTTTAGTCACTCATAATGGCTTTAATACTTTGGCATCTTTGCAGAAGGCTTTACAGTTTGGTGATAAACAAGTTAGAGTCAGTGATCAAAATAATAGTGAGTTGTATGGTAAGTCATTACTAAATAAAGCATTGTGTTTGCCTCAGACTATTGGTTCAACTACTGGTGGCTTAGTCTTATATTGCGCTTGTGCTATGAAGAAAAATCCTAGTTGCTTATTATTCTCCAATAGCATTGATTCTTTAGCTGCTGCTGGGGCAATACTTGCGGATGTTTGGGTTGACGGTGTTAATATGCCAGTGATCGATCAATTAGGCCAAGAATTCTTAGATTATGTTAAAGATGATATGACTATTGAGATAAAAGAAAATGGAATTGTGGAGGTAAGTGAGTAATGGAAGATAAATATCAAGCTTTGTTTACTCCATGGAAGATCGGTAATGTCGAGATAAAAAATAGGATCGTTATGTGTTCGATGGGAGGCACTAGCATCTTTGGTTGGATGGAACCTAACCACTTCGATAAGGAAGCTGCTAACTTCTTATTAGAAAGAGCTAAAAATAATGTTGGTCTTATTTTACCAGGCATTGCTCCGATCAGGGATACCATGGGTGGTAAATGGTTATACCAAAATAAAGGAAAGTTTAAAAAATTAGAAGAGTATATGCAAGAGTTCCATAAGACTGGAGCTAAGATGTTTGTACAATTAACAGCAGGTATGGGTAGAGCTATGGCGGTCAATGATCTAATGGTCAAGATGATCAAAAATAAGGCTTTAGGTTTTTTAGCTAAACCGATCTTTGATATGGATTATATCACCGCTAGTGCTTCAGCTACAGAAAATAGATGGGCAGATGGTATTTATAGTCGTCCTTTGACTGAAAAAGAGATCAGTGAAATTGTAGAAGCCTTTGCGAAAACTGCTAAGTTATGTAAGGATGCGGGAGTTGATGGCATTGAAGTTCACGCTGTTCATGAAGGATATTTGTTAGATCAATTTACTTTGAAATATACTAATCAACGTACTGACAAATATGGTGGATCATTTGAAAATAGATATCGTTTTCCTGTGGAGATCGTAAAAGCGATCAAAAGAGAATGTGGGCAAGACTATCCTGTTTCTTTAAGATACTCTGTTGTTTCTAAGACTAAAGGATTCCGTCAAGGAGCTTTACCTAATGAAGAATATGTTGAAGTAGGTAGAGATATGGAAGAAAGTGAAAGAGCTGCTAAGTATTTACAAGAAGCTGGTTATGATATGTTAAATTGTGATAATGGTACTTATGATGCTTGGTATTGGGCTCATCCACCTGGATATATGCCAGAAAACTGTAATTTAGCTGATGTCAGTCATATTAAGAAGTATGTGGATATACCAGTAGTGTGTGCTGGTAAGATGGATCCTACTGTTGCCTCTAAAGCAATTGAAAATGGCGATATCGATGCTATGGGTGTAGCAAGACAATTCTTAGTTGATCCAACTTGGGTAACTAAGTTAATGAATGAAAAGGAAGAAGAGATAAAGCCTTGTATCAATTGTCATAATGCTTGTTTCACTATGGCAAGATGGGAAGGCAGTGCTAATGAGCAAGATCTAACTGATGCTATCCATATGGCAAGATGTGCTTTAAATCCAATGACGATGCAGACCACAAAATATAAAGTAGTTAAAACTAATAATCCTAAGAAAGTAGCTATCATCGGTGGTGGTATTGGTGGAATGGAAGCTGCTTTATTACTCAAGAAGAGAGGTCATAAAGTTGAGATCTATGAAAAGAGTGATAAGTTAGGCGGGGTATTTATCGCTGCTAGTCAATCATCATTTAAAGAGAAAGATAGAGCTTTGATCAAGTGGTATAGAGATCAGATAGAGAAAGAAAATATCATCGTTCATTATAATTATGAAGTTAAAGATGTTAACTCATTAAATGCTGATGAATTTGTTGTAGCAACAGGAGCTAGTGCTAAGAAATTACCTATCACTGGTTTTGAAAATGGCATAGAAGCAACTGAATACTTGTTAGGGAAGGATGTTGGTCAAAAGGTTGTCATCATCGGTGGTGGATTGACTGGTTGTGAGATCGCTTATGATCTGATCTTAAAAGGTAAGAAACCTGTAATTGTAGAAATGAAAAATGACTTGATTGCTGCTAAAGGAGTATGTTTAGCTAATTCATCATTCTTAAGAGAGATGTTAGCTTATAAGAATACTGAGATCTATTTGAGTGCCTCTACTCAAAAGATAGAGCCTAATAAAGTCACGATCAAAGATAAGGATGGCAATATTGTTGAGATCGATTGTGATGATGTCATTGTTTCCGTTGGCTATAATCCAAAACCATTAGCAGAGGATAAAGGTAAAGTCCATTTAGTTGGAGATTGTTATAAAGTTGGTAACTTAAGAACGGTCATCTGGCGAGTATGGGATGTCTGCATGAAGATCTAATGTAAAAATATCAGTGCGTTTTTGAAAGAAATGCACTGATTTTTATTACTGATTAAAACGATTTTTAAAACTTGTTTGCATAACTTGTGCGAACAAGTTTTTTATGAGTTTAGCAAAAAAAAGCTTCAGCTTTTAGGACTGAAGCATATTCCTAGACTTTTAATTTAGCACTGATCTTAATTTAGAGATTACTTCTTCATCATAGTAATCAGCACCAGTAGCGATCACTTCATCTTTTGTGATGATGCCTTTACTAAAATAAGTGATATCGTGGAAGAATACAAAATCTTCGTTTTTAACCTTTTCGTAAGTATCTGTATCTTGACTCATGATATAATACGAAACTTCTTTTTTGCCTTCAATGATTGATTCAACTACTTTAGCATCACAATAGTACTTTCCATCTACAAAGATTGGATAGATAAGATCATTATCAACATCTTGAATGAAACTAACTGTTAGATCGATATTTACTTGATATAGATAAGAGTTGATTGGGTCTTTCACTTCAACTTTCTTATAAGAGATTTCTTCTCGAGTAGCTCTTTCTTTAAAACTATTTAGGACAATTTCTTTATTTTCATTGATCAGATCAGTAGCTGTAGTGTTTTCTACGATATGAACTTCATTACCAATATTAACTTCTCGATTTAGTGGATAGGTATTATATTGATCTATATCTGCTCTAACTTCTTTTAATAATTCATCATCAAGAGTAATCTCGCAATAATCCCAACTGATAACATGTTGCTTACTACAATAGAATGTATAACAACTAGGCTCATTAGTAAATACTAAGAACATACCATCTATCAATTCTTGACTATTTGGATCATCTCCTTGGTAAAACTCATCTGTTTGCCAATAGAATGCTGAATCATCTATTTCGGTGAAATTTGGAAAATAGCTTGAGCCGTATAACAACTCTACATAAGGTGAGTTTTCACCATTAAATACTTCTACAAACATTATTAATTGACCTTCTAGGAAAAGTGGATAGTAATATGGACTCTTTAATTCAACTAATTCACCATTTTCATAGCCATATGTTTTAATCCTTTCGCCAATCACTATCTCGTCGTATTTTTGCTTCCAATGAGTTTCAGAGATAGCTTGTTGAGCAACTAATGTAGCATATTCAAACATGTTATCTTCAAACTCTTGTTCACTAACTTCTATTGTTGGCATTTCACCATAAATAGATTCAGCAACATATTCTTTGGAATTACAGCCACTTAATAATGATAGTAGTACTATTATAAAAACTAAAACTTTTTTCATTTTTATACTCCTTTCTTGACTTCTCTATAATCATTGTAACAAAAAAAAACACTAATGAGTAGGTTTATGTCAAATTATTTTTAATTGAGTAAATGACCTTAATAGGTGTAGAATAGTGTCATGAGAAAAGAACTTATTGAACAGCTAAAAGCTTATATTCCGTTTAATGAACAAGAAGAAAAAGATAAAGATATCATCTTACATTTTCTTTCGGAATACGATGATATTTATTTGAGAAGTGATCTTGTTGCCCACATGACTGCTTCTGCTTGGGTAGTAAATAGTTCAATGGATAAAGTCATCATGGCTTATCATAATCTCTATAGATCATATAGTTGGTTAGGAGGACATGCTGATGGTGATGAAGACTTGTTGCATGTTGCGATAAAGGAAGTACAAGAAGAAAGTGGTATTAGTAATGTTAGAGCTTTAAGTGAAGATATCTTTTCTATTGAGATATTGTCCGTTGAGGGTCATTTTAAAAGGGGACAATATGTTCCAAGTCATTTGCATTTAAATGTTACTTACTTATTACAAGCTGATGAAAATGAATCTTTACATATTAAAGAAGATGAAAATAGTGCTGTTGGTTGGTTTGGCTTAGAAGAAGCTGTTGAAAAGTCTAATGAGATATTCTTTAAAGAGAATATCTACAATAAATTAAATAGTAAGTTATTGTTGTGGAGGGATAAAAAATGAAAGGATTAATTTATTTAGGAATCGTACCTGGATTATTGCTTATGATCTACATGTATCGTCAAGATAAAGTAGAAAGAGAGCCTATCGGTTTATTGTTGTTGTTATTGTTTGGCGGTGTCTTATCGGCTGTAGCTTCATTCATATTTGAAAATATTGCTGAATCATTTGCTTATAGGATCTTTGAATATGCTGATCTTGTTTACTATATTTTTGAAGCTTTTATTATTGCTGGCTTAATTGAAGAAGGCACAAAACGTCTCTTCTTAAGATTGTTCAGTTGGAAAAATATTAACTTTAACTGTAGTTTTGATGGTATCATTTATGCAACATTTGTATCTTTAGGATTTGCGACAGCTGAAAATGTTCTGTATGTACTTTCTTATGGCTATAGTACTGGTATCGTTAGAGCTTTGACTTCTGTTCCAGGTCATACAGCTTTTGGAACGATCATGGGTATATTCTATGCTTATGCTAAGCAAGCATATAATGTGGGGGATAAGGGATTGTATCGTAAAAATATGTTCTTGTCATTAGTACTTCCTACATTGATGCATGGTTTGTATGATTTCTGCTTGATGATGGGTAGCGATCTACTTATGATCTTATGGTTAGTTGTTGTCGTATTTGTTTATATCATTTTATTTGTCATAGTTAGAAAAAAGTCGAAAAACGATCAAATTATAATTTAGCTTTTTTAACAGTGAGTCATTCACTGTTTTTTTAGAAATGGAGGAAAAGATAATATGATAATTCAAAGTAAAAAAGTCTATTATGAAGAAAAGTTTTCACCTTTACAGTTAGTCATTGAAAA
>CAVCVO010000013.1:0-14076 GCA_963606005.1 Anaerovoracaceae bacterium | reverse complement strand
ATTCATACTATTAGACAAAACGTAAAAATGCAAAAGAACATTCATAAGACAATTTACAATACTGTCAACAATGCCTTTCAGACAAAGGAAGATCACAATCAAACTCACACTGAGCAACAAAATTATCAACGTTTTTACTCTAAAAAGAAGAAAGACAGTTTCTCTTCTCAAGATGCTGTTGGTGGTATTAAAGATAAACCTCTATCTGAAGCTGAAAGAAATGTTCTATATGGCAAATAAGTCATCACGCGATGACTTTTTTATTGCATATGACTAAGTTAGAGAACACGCAATTTTTGCATATTTACAAATTACATCATACGCAATTTTTGCATATTGTTGAAATAGAAACATGCAATTCTCACCCATGATAAAAGGAGACATCTAGTCTCCCTATTAAACTCATTACTCTAATCCATTTTTTCATCGTCATGGAATAATCCATAAACATCTGAAATAGGTTTGTATGTTGCGATAGCTTCAATACTCTTAGCCAATAATTTAGCTACAGATAACACTTTAACATTATTAATGCCTTTTAGTTCTTCATCATCTCTTTCAATCGTGTTAGTGATGACGAATTCTTTTATCTCACTTTCAGAGATTCTTTGTAAGGCATTCTTAGAGAATACACCATGAGAAGCAGCACAATAGATATCTTTTGCCCCATGAGCTTTTAACATATTGATACAGCCTAATAATGATCCACCAGTATCTACTAAGTCATCAATGATGATGCAATCTTTGCCATCAACATCACCGATCAAATTCATTGCCTCAGCAACATTTGGTTGATTTCTTCTCTTATCAACGATCGCAATACTACAATCGCCTAAGCAGTTAGCTAAATTTCTAGCTCTTGTTGCTCCACCATGGTCTGGAGATACAACAACAACATCCTTCATATTTTTCTTACGGAAATATTGTCCGATCATATCTACAGCAGTCAAGTTATCTGAAGGGATCTTGAAATAACCTTGAATCTGTGGTGCATGTAAGTCAACAGCTACAACTCTATCAGCACCAGCGGCTTGTAATAAGTCAGCCACTAAACGAGAAGTGATAGGCTGTCTTGCTCTTGCTTTTCTGTCTTGTCTAGCATAACCATAATATGGAATAACGCAAGTAACTTCATTACAACTTGCTCTTTTAACCGCATCCAAGCAGATCAATAATTCCATGATATGGTCATTGACTGGTCCACATGTTGACTGAATGATGAAGACATGTTTGCCTCTGACTGACTCTTGTGGTTCAACTAAGATCTCGCCATCAGCGAAATGAGTGACTGCGATCTTTCCTTCCTCAAGGCCTAAGATGTCGCAGATCTCTTTGGTCAATTTCTTTGATGATGTCAATGAAAATACAGTAATGTTGTCCATAATTCCTCCGTTGCTCTTTCAACTACTTATTTAAATATCTATAACCGTAATCAGGCTTATTTGTTTGCCTACTACGGGCGATAGCCATTTCTCCAGCAGCCACATCATCTGTAATAGTTGATCCAGCAGCTAACACTGAGTAATCTTCGATCTTAACTGGAGCAATCAAATTGACATTGCTTCCAACAAACACATGATCGCCGATCTCACAACGGAATTTGTTCTTGCCATCATAATTGACAGTAACAACTCCACAACCAAAGTTACATTTTTCGCCAACAGTAGCATCACCTACATAAGTAAGATGAGCACACTTACTACCGTTACCAAAATGAGTATTCTTCATCTCGACATAATTACCAATACGGCAATTATTGCCAATCTCACAACCATTTCTCAAATGAGCATTAGGCCCAATATTTACACTATTACCTACTGAACTATCTGTGATCCTACTAGCAATGATATGATTGCCATCACCAATATTCACATTACAGAAATAACTTCCTTCTTCAATAACATTATCTTTACCAATAACGCTATTACCTTCTATCCTTACATTAGGATAGATGATACTATCTTCACCAATGACAACTTTCCTACCAATATAAGTAGTTGCAGGATCAATGATCGTGACACCATTATCTAACCAATAGTTATTGATCTTTTCTTGTAACCACTTAGTAGCTTCAATAAGTTCTTTTCTTGAATTGATGCCTTGCATCTGTCTATAGTCTTCACAACAATAAGCACCAACTTTAAGTCCATTCTTACGGAATACTTCTACTAGATCAGTGATGTAATATTCATGTTGTTTATTTTCATTACCAATCTCTGGTAAATGTTTCCACAATAAAGCATTGTCTACACAATATATACCAACGTTGATCTCATTGATCTTAACTTGCTCTTCATTAGCATCTTTTCTTTCAACAATCTTAACAACTTCTTGACCATCTCTAATGATCCTACCATAACTTGCTGGATCATCTAATACAGTAGTTAAAACAACTAATGGATACTCTTGAGCAACTTCTAACACTTTTTGATAAGTTTCTTCTGTTACTAATGGGCAATCACCATTGATGATCAATGTCTTACCTTCTTTATTTTTTAAACTTTCAGCCACACTTACTGCATGAGCAGTGCCTAACTGTGGTTCTTGAATTGCGTATTCAACTTTATCCTTGAAATAATCCTTTATTTCATCTTTTCCATGTCCTACGACATAGACAGTATTATCGCAATTCAAATTTTGTAATGTATCATAAATATGTTCAAGCATTGGCTGATCCAACAGCTTATGCATGGTCTTAGCCTTTTGAGAATGCATACGAGTACCTTTGCCCGCTGCCATAACGATCGCATTAAGCATAACTACACCTCCAAGTCAATTCATTAACAAATATTTTAGCACACAATTCACTTAATTACATTGTAAGTAGCCTTGTTTTACAAACAAAATCATATTTGCCACTCATTTCTTTGGCTAATTTGTCTAAATCTTCACCTTCATAGGCTAAAACAAAGACAGTTGAGCCACTACCAGTCATTAGAACATTCTGATAACCTTTTTCTTTTACAGCATTAACGATCTCATCAACTTCACTGCACAACAAAGATGCACTATATTGCAAAGAATTGCCTAAAAGATCACTTATCTTTTCACCATTAACAAATGCTTTTTTTAATGCTTCTATATCAGAATGAACGCATTTTTTTAAATCCAATACTTGGAATGAACTTTTCGTATCAATCCCTTGTTTTGGCTTGATGAGTAATACATCATAGCTTTTAGCTAATCTAAATGGTTCAATGATCTCTCCAATACCTCTGACTCTAGAAGCTTGCTGATAAATACAGAAAGGGATATCTGCTCCTATTTTCTTGCCAAAACAAGCTAATTGCGAATAAGACAAGCCTAAATTTTCAATTTTATTGATAATGCGTAAAACTGCCGCTCCATCACTACTTGCCCCTGCCAAGCCTGCCCTTGCAGGTATTTCTTTTTTTATTCTAATCTTATAATGATTAGTAAGATCAAATTCATTACGTAATAATTCTACACACTTATAAATGATATTCTTACTATCAATTTGATAACCATCATCGCAAGAATAATCGTCCACATCACTAATCTCTACAGAGACCTCATCATGCAACTCTAAAGGTAAAAAGATACTATCAAGATCATGATAGCCATCTAGTCGTGTACCAACAACATCCAAACTTAGATTGATCTTAGCATATGCATTTTCTTTCATCTTACAATTACCTCATAAATTCTCAAATAATCTTCCAAACCTAACTGTTCAACTCTTTTATCCTTCAAGTCGTCTACCCTTTGAACATCAAACAAATAACCTGCACTATTAAGATTATTAAAAACACTCTTGCGACGATGACTAAAGCAATCTTTCAAAAACTGATAGAACTGTCTTGTCTTTTCATCACACATATTTTGCTTAATAGTAAACTTTAATACCACACTATCAACGCTTGGTGCAGGGATAAAATTATTACGATTAACCCTAGAAACAACTTCTACATCACTACAATATTTTGCTAGTAGTTGTAAAGGACTATATTGCTTATCAGCTTTATCTTTTAAAAACCTATCAGCAACTTCTTTTTGCATCATAGCTTCAATGAACTCAACCTTTTGACAATTAACAAATATCTTTGTCAATATCTCACTAGTCACATAGTAAGGCAGATTACTGACAAAAGAAATTTTACCTTCATTTTCATTTAACAGCTTACTAAGATCACATTTTAAGAAATCTTCATTAACGAACATTAGATTACTAAATTGCAGTTCTTTACTCAATATCTCATAGAGATCTTTATCGATCTCATAAGCAATAACTTTTTTCGCTTTTAGAGCCAATTGTTCACTTATTGCTCCAAGTCCTGCTCCAATCTCAATGACAGTCATATCATCCGAAATAAAAGAAGTGATCTTATCAATTACAGTAGCAGAGATCAAAAAGTTTTGACCATACTTCTTCTTAGCTTTTAAGTCATATTTACGTAATAATTCTGTTGTCTTACTGATGGTCCCTATCATACTCTAAAGTTACTTCCTTCAACTTATTTATATCATACCCAAGCATATTAAGATACTTAAATAATTTTTTATTGTTACACAAGCCTAATCTTAGTCGCGAGCAAACATAATCCCTTTTCTTCTTATTATTAATTAGATCTAAAGATAGATACTCTGGCCAAGAAATGGTTTCATCATTTCCTTTAGTAAAAGTAACAACGTTTTCTAAGGCATCTAACAGGTCAGCATCACTGACATATTCAATGCCTACATTTCTTTTTCCTATCGCTTTTTCTTTGGACACAAATACTTGCTTAGCTGTTTTAACTCTTTCATTGATCTTATCTCTGATCCTTTTACCTGGATTATCAGGATCAGTCATCACGATGACTCCCCTAACTTTACTTGCCTGTTCAATGACATCTAACTGTTGTTCATTTAAAGCTAAGCCACCAGTGCATAAGATATCAGCTTCAACTATCTTATCCAAACGATCCTTATCATGTTTCCCTTCAACAACGATCAATTCTTTTATCTTACGCATTGTTTTCTCCTATCAGATATTCATAATTATTTATTACATGCTGTTGTAATTCTTGTTCACTGATACCCTTTAAACTAGCGATATACTCTCCTGTAAAGCGTACAAAAGCTGTCTCATTAGTCTCGCCTCTATGAGGAGTAGGAGCCATATAAGGACAATCTGTCTCCGTTAATATCCTATCTAAAGGGCAAATTGTCGCATTCTCTTTTGGTGTAACAGCATTTTTAAATGTAACAGTTCCACTAAAAGAAATATAGTAACCTAACTTTAAGAATCTTTTCATCATTTCATTGGACTCACTAAAGCAATGCATCAAAACTTTAGTCTTCGCATATTCTTTTAAAATAGCATAAGTATCTTCTGATGCTTCTCTAGTATGGATCATGATCATCTTGTCATATTTATTAGCAATTTGTATCTGCTTAATGAATAACTCTATCTGTTTTTCTCTTATTTCTTTGCCATAATGATACTCCAAACCGATCTCACCTAGCATCTTTATACGCTTGTCACTAGCAATCTTTTCTTCTAAATAATCCAAGTCTTTTTGAGAGACCCATTCACAATCTTGAGGAAAATAGCCAAAACTGATATCTAAATTAGGATATCTTTCTTTTAAAGCAAAACTAGTCTCTAAGTCGTCTTTATTCAAACAGACTAAGTTACTTCTAAGGACATTATTTTCTTTTGCCCTTAACATATACTCATCAAAGTTTTCCAAAAATCTTTTGTCATTCATATGACAATGACTATCAATCCAATAATAACTCATCTTACTTACCTACACAGAAACGTGAGAAGATACCATCTAATAAATCTTCCCTAGTATATTTACCTAAAATCTCTTTTAAACAGCGATATGCTGTCTCAATATCTTCATTTATCAAATCTAATGGAATGTTATTCTTTAACGATCTATCAACTTCTTCCACCGCTAATTTTGCTTGTTTCATCAAAGCAATCTGTCTTTCATTAGTTAGAGCCGGTTGAGTCAATACAACCTTACTTTCCGCAAACATTTCATCTATACCATCTATTAATTCTTTTATATCATTAGTGCTTGCTGAAATATTTATGCCTTCAAAAGTAATACCTTTATCTTTCTTATTATAAACAACTAATCGATTATAATCTTCAGTCTCCTTTAATAACTTCTCATCTTCTAAATCAAAATTAGTGCTATCAATTAACACAATTACAAGTTGAGCCTCACTTAAAGCTTCCCTACTCTTTTTGATACCGATCTGTTCGATCTTATTATCACTTTCATGGATCCCTGCTGTATCGATCAAATGCAAAGTGACATTATTCAAATGCACATCACCCTCAACCAAGTCTCTAGTTGTACCAGCAATATCTGAAACAATAGCCTTATCTCTTTGTAATAAAGCATTTAACAAACTACTTTTACCAACATTAGGCTTACCAACAATAACTGTCTTAATACCTTCCTTGATAATCAAAGAATTCTCCGCCATATTGATGATATCATCACAATCTTTTAACCACTTATTAACTAATTGTTGTACTTCACCACTAGTGATGATGCCATTATCATCATATTCAGGATAATCAATATTAACTTCAATATGAGCAATGCATTGCTCAAGTTCATCAATCAAAGGTGTAAGTAATTTGCTGATAGATCCACTTAAAGAATTAACGGCTAACTTAGCATTATCCTTATTATCAGCCAATATCAGATCATTGATAGCTTCAGCTTGCGTCAGATCTATCCTGCCATTCAAAAATGCTCTTTTAGTAAACTCACCATTTAAAGCTTGTCTTGCCCCATAAGATAAACATAAAGTCAAAACTCTTGAAGTAACAAATAAACCACCATGACAATTGATCTCAACCATATCTTCCCCAGTAAAAGAACGTGGTGCCTTAAATATATTAACTAACACTTCATCCACCACTTCATTGTTACTAGGATCAATGATATGACCATAATAAATATGATAGCCTTCATAATTTCTATCCTTTGTTTTAAATATCTTATCTAATACTTCAATAGCCTTTTCTCCTGACATCCTTACAATAGAAATAGCAGTCGCACTTAGATTTCCCGTACTGATAGCCGCAATAGTCTCTTCTAACATTTGATCACCTTCCCAACTATTTTACCATAAGATAATGAGATTGTTTAAGATTAACAGAACTTGATATTTACATCAAGAAAAAAAACACTACAATGAAGTTGTAAAAAGAAATTGGGCTAACAAGCAAGAATCAAGTAATCCCAAAGGGAATTTGTTTAAGAAACTTTTATAATTTCACTACAGAAAGGAGCAGAAAATGAAAAAAACATTTACAATTATCATAACATTACTTATCCTCCTAACAGGATGTAGTACCGTTTCAAACGACAATGATGACTATACTGAAATGGCCATTGATTGTTGCCTGTCTTATCTATATCGTGAACATGGTTATGATGTAGATAATTCTTACACTTTAAAAAAATATTTAAAATCAGAAGAAGACCAATCGGTGCAAGCTTTTGTACTTTATGAAAATAATGATAGCATCCTATTCTTCACACTTGAAAAGGTAGATGAGGATCCAGGTATGGGCTTACTAATCTATGATGGAAATGTTATGTACTCCTATTCACCATTGGAAACAAATGCCCTCACAAATTATCCGATAGAAAATTCTTCTACTATTATAACTAGTGATCGATTCATTCTTGAAAGTGTTGATTCAATCAATATGAATACCGATTATCAATTAACTGATCCAATAAACTATCAAGCAATTCAAGATCTAGTCAGTGTTTACTTAAATTATGATGAACCCGTAACTGTTACAGTCTATGAACATCTTAATGTTATTAATGTAAATTATGACAAGCAAACAAATTCTATAATCTGTTCTAATAACGATATTTTAGAATATCCAATACTGATCAATGGACAGGCAATAGAACTTGTACAGATAAGCTCAGATTATTCTTCAACAAGTGGTTCAAGCCCTTTAGATGAAGATCACTTAATAGTTAAAGCATTAAATGATAAAATCCCATTTGTTATCGCCTGTGCATCTAACTCATCAAGCAATGGTATTGTAATAAGAAGTGATGAAACTATTGAGATAACGGCACCAGTCATCTTAAAGAAAGCTTACTCACAATTATTGGAGGAAGCTAAAAAGATGAGCACTTATCAAGAATTGTTCACTTTCACCTTTAACAATGACTAATTGTACTACCTAGATCACAATTGAAACCGATTTATTTTATCAAATCGGTTTCTTTTTTCATGAATCTTAATAGTTCTATGTTCAAGTCATGTTCAATTTTACTTTCTTTTAATGTAATAATTGAAAAATGAACACTCATGTTTTATCATATAAAAAGAAGATAAAGATGTTCGCTTAATAATCGCGAGATCAATTTATATGACTTTAGCTTATTATAACCCAACTTATTTTCTATATATTAATTTATAACTTAGGAGGAAAACACATGAATATAGCGATAATCATAGCCGGTGGAGTAGGCTCAAGAATGGGCCAAGATCTTCCAAAGCAATTCATCAATGTCTATGACAAACCGATCTTACTTTATACATTAGAAGGTTTCCAAAAGCATCCTCAGATCGATGCAATCGAATTAGTATGCATTGATGGTTGGCATGATCTTGTTTGGGCTTACGCTAAACAATTTAATATCACAAAACTAAAATGGATCGTTTCAGGTGGAGCAACAGGACAAGAATCTATTAGAAATGGTGTCTATGGTCTAGAAGGTATCGCTAATAGTGATGATAATATCATCATTCATGATGGCATTAGACCATTAATAGAACCATCTGTATTATCTGATGTCATCAGTAAATGTGATCAATATGGCAATGCTGTTACATCCATGCCATACAATGAACAGATATTTGTCGTTGACAAAGATGATGAAACAACTACTAGTCAATATATTCCAAGAGAAACATTAAGAAGAGTCTCTACTCCTCAAGCCTATAAATTTGACTTGTTAGATGAAAAATACCACGAAGCCTTTGAAAAAGGTATCGGCATCCATGGTTCTCACTACACCAATACTATGATGGTAGAATTAGGTGTTAAATTACACTTTGCTAGTGGTTCTGACAAAAATATCAAACTAACAACCAAAGATGACTTAGAGATCTTCAAAGCTTATCTAAAGATTGAAAGAGATAATTGGTTAAAATAACAGGAGTAAGACAATGAAAGTTTATGAGAATTCCTTATATCAAGAAGATGTAGAATATGTAGCCAACCTAAATCTTGACTGGAGCAAGTTAGAAAACAAGTCGATCATGATCTCAGGAGCTACTGGATTAATCGGTAGCATGTTAATAGATGTTCTAATGAATAAAAACCAAAAAGGACTAAACTGCACGATCTACGCCTTAGGCAGAAGCAAGCAAAGAATGCAAGATAGATTTAATTATTGTTTTAATGATCCACTATTCAAATATATAGAATATGATGTAAATAAGAAACTAGAGTTAGAAGATAAACCTATAGATTATATCTTACATCTAGCAAGTAACACCCATCCAATGCAATATTCCACCGATCCTATTGGTACGATAACTACCAACATCATCGGTTTACAAAACCTCTTAGAATTCGCAATAGATCATAACACGACTAGATTTGCTTTTGCCTCATCTAATGAGATCTATGGTGAAAATAGGGGCGACAAAGAAAAGTTTGATGAGAAGTATTGTGGCTACATTGATTGTAATACTATGAGAGCAGGCTATCCTGAAAGTAAAAGATGTGGTGAAGCCTTGTGTCAAGCTTATAAAGCTCAAAAAGGCTTAGATGTTGTCATACCACGACTAACTAGATCTTATGGCCCTACTTTACTAAAAACTGACAGTAAAGCCTTATCGCAATTTTTACACAAAGGAGTAGCTAAAGAAGACATCGTATTAAAAAGTGCAGGTACACAATATTATTCCTACTTATATGTAGCTGATAGTGTCTCTGGTTTACTTACTGTTTTACTCAAAGGGGAAAGTGGCCAAGCATATAACATTGCAGATGACGGCTCAGATATCATGTTAAAAGATCTCGCCAATATCATTGCTGAATATTCAGGCAAGAAAGTAGTATTTGAAATACCAGATGCAGTAGAAAGCGCTGGTTATAGTAAAGCCACAAAAGCAAGACTAGATGCTACTAAACTACAATCACTTGGTTTCTCAGCAAAATATGGCATCAAAGCTGGCATTGAAAGAACAATAGATGTATTAAAAACTCTAGATTAAATAAAATAGTCACCAAAAAAGTGGCTATTTTTAATAGGAAGAAGATCAAACTCATTTATATCATTAACCTTCCCACAATAACATGTCCCAATGTCCATTATATCTTTCTAGCAATTTTAACCATCATTAAGACTTTTAAATAATGGCAATTTGCGAAAAATACATTGAATATTTTTTCAGTGTCTTAAGTTTCATACATCTTAGACCAATCTTGATCTACATATGCCTGTCAATTCACTTAATTATTTTTTAGTTAGTTTAATATTTCAGGCGAATAAATTACTCGCTAATAATTGCGCTTAAAATATGCTATTTATAATTTTTTCAAGCCTTATCAAAGATAGTTCATTGAAGATAGGCTCTAACCTTTTTTATTCTTTTCAAAAGCCTGAGTAAATAATTGAGAGAACTGTTTAATGCTAAAATCACTTTTTTTATTATCAGAAAATATATCACATGCGTCTCTTACAAAATTCTGATAAACTTTCATAAATAATTTGGCATCGTGCCAATTGGTTTCATAGGGATAATACTTATTAGTTCTTTGATTTTGAAGCTGAAGCTCTAAAAGAAAGCCATGATAATCTGTTACTTCATCTGCTCTAAGCAACATCTTTTCATAATCTTCTCTCTTTAATTTACCACCTTTCTATACTTATCTTAAAGAGAGCAAGTATCCTTGCATGTTCATTGTATTATCACAACAAATAAAGTTCACACAAAAAAAGTTGCGAACTATAAATTCTCAACTTTCTTAAAAAGAGGTAAACTAAAGAAATTAAAACACTAAGTTATGATCATCATCAAGGCCTTCGCCTTACACTCAACAACTTTCTTGAATATTCGTTCAATGAGGAGATAGGACTGAGCAATGAGTAGCGACCTCATCACTTCCTACCCCTTTTATTTCTCATAGTGGATTGATTACCACTAACTTTCACATACCATTCAGATCCTTTTGAAGAACACAAATGGTTACTTGCTCTTTTGTTTAGCTAGCATTATGCTACTTGTACCATACACTTATCTTAAAGCCCTTATTAGGGGCGTCTCTAGCAATGGGATTATTGGCTTTCTAAGGTTTATGATCTTTGCCACAAGATCACCTAACTCAGATTATTCTCCACCGGAGCGTCTATTATTCCCACGATAAGAAAAGTAACTTTTCAAGCAATTGTCTATGCACTATCTGGCTTCAGTGAGATACACTTTATACCCCTCAATCTACATATCACTATATAGATATCTACACTTACCTACAAGTATCCTTATAGGCAGTTATAACTGTATTTATAGCCACATATCTAAGCACCATAGCATTGGTTCTGCACTTAGGTTGATGATAACCATAACTTAGTATTTCAAATAACTCTTTGCAAGAACTATCCGTCCTTGCATGATAATTGTATTACTTTAAGAAAAAAGCTTCATACAAAAAAAGTTGCGAACTTTCTTATAATCCACAACTTTTTTGACTTTCTAACTTTTCTTTTATTAGTTGAACAAAGGAATATGGTTTTTCAACTTTTATATAAGGCCCAAACGATAAGACTCTGATGACCATTTCCGATTCATCGCTACTATCATAAACCAACTCTAACCTATATGTATCTTCGCCTATTTGTCTTGCCTTCTTTTCAAAATGAGCAAAATGTAACATAGCCCTTTCCAAAGCATTTCTTTCATCAGTAATGATAAGAGAAAGATTTTTCTTTTGATCTTCAATAGGTTTACCTAAGAACTTTTTATCACCGGGCATGCAACGAATGACTCTACCAAGATTAAATTGTTTATAACGACAATCACTAGTCAATACTCTGATCTTATCATCCTTTTGGGAATACTCAAAACCAATAGGGTAAAATACTAACCACACTTGTTTTTTAGCCCTATTATACATATCAACTCTTACTGGCAAATGCTCCTTAATAGCTTTTAAGATAAAACGGAAATTACGGATATATCTTTCATCATAATAATCATCACCATCACCATAACGGTCATATATTTTAAAGTCATCCTCAGTAAACAAAGGTTCAACGTCCCCTAAATAAGGAAAACTAACATCAAATAGTCTAATCCTTGGATCTAAAGAAATTGCTTTTAGCCATCTCTTTTGTAGATCAGTCAAAGGCATTGTAGGCTCATGTCTTAATAGAGGGCCAAAATCCTCATCCAAGAAAGGCCATTTTCCTTTAATCAAAGCAGGTGAAATAGTAGCACTACTTTCTTCAAAAGCATATTTACTCACGATCCTTTGAATATCAATATTATTGATCCTTGACTTAAAGGCTGCCTCAATTATCTTAGCAACGGTTGTATAATAAGCACCATATATTTCATTAAATAACATATTAGTCACCTCACTTTATCCCATACATTTGATACATCGACTCAAGATCTTCCTTAAAAGTATACTCAACATATTTATCTGAACACTCAAGTCTAGTGATGCGACAGATATAAGATCTGATCCAAGGTAACATCTCCTGACAATCAAAGACATCGGCACTGAAACAATATAAATTAGGTCCAACTTGTTCAATCTCTCCACAGCGTTTCTCTCTTCTTAAACGAGAGATGATATATTTCTCATCATCATTAACTTTTATATCAAACTCTATGTGTTGCAAGTTACTCAGATCATTTTTAACACTGACTCCCCACATATGTTCTTCTAATTTAGAAAACTCTTCTCTTTTCTGATCAAAACCTTCACAATATTCCATGATCCTAACTTCCGAAAGATAATCAATACGATAAGTATTAAATAATTTCCCTTCAACATGATAAGCAAGCAAGTTCTGCTTACCATTTTGCGAGCTTATAAATACTTTGATCGGTATCAACTTTATTGTTTTCTTTTCACCAGTTTTTCTTGGTAAATTATCCACTAATACATAACATTTTCTTTGCATTGCTTCTAATAATTGACACAATACCTCACTATCTAAAGCAGAAGTAATGTAGTGATGCTTAAAGGTAAAGACTTCTTTATGCTCATCTAATTTATCTTGTAAGAAAGAACCAATGACTCCACAAGGAGCGATCTCACTATATAGATCAATGACATCAGCTAACTCTGCTATGTCACTATCTACTGCCCTACTATAGTAGATGACTCTTCCAACCCTATTTTCAGTGATTATACCTTCTTTTACATACTCATTAAGTTTATTTCTTAAAGTAGACATCTCAACAAACACCTTTTGGCCAAATAGCTTATCTAATTCAAGAGATAACTCATTGATAGTCAACATGATCTTTGGCTCATATAAGATATCAAGCAGAGCAAAATGTAAGATGATATCTAGATCTGTAAAGCTCTTAGCCTTCCACGCCTTGTATAAAGGGTTTTTATGAATGTTTCGGCAATCAACAGATAGGAATACATTATTGCCCTTTTCCGTGCGTACAAAAGCCATATAGTCGTCTAACCAGCTGGCTATCCGACGCTTTTCATTATCATAAGTACGCAAGCTCTTTTGATCATATTCACTCCTACTCTTTAGACCATAAACATAGAAATCTCTCATATATTCTCTGATCTTTTCAAAATCTTTAACAAGTTCACTATATGCCATACTATTATTCACCCCTTTTATACCTATCTCATAAAAGATCAATTGATCTTGTTAAAACTTATTTGACTATAAATACTGATTACTAAGATAATTATAACATAGTCGTGTACAATCAACGCACATTATCAACAATTTAAGATTTGTCATACTTTTCTTTATAAACGTGTGCCATTTTGGCGTATCATTATTTAACTTTAATGCCATTTTGGCATATTTCACTTGTTATATATGAGCCAATTAGAAAACAACACAC
>CAVCVO010000012.1:0-3910 GCA_963606005.1 Anaerovoracaceae bacterium | reverse complement strand
AGGGTATAAAATGTATGTTATTTGTTCTCAAGAGAATAGTACGATATGTCAGAAAGTTCAACACAATATCATCATTTCACAAAAAGATGGTCAACAAACAAATAATTATTTTACTGGAAATGCGATAATCTTGATGGAAAAGATAGCAACAGCAGTATATAATTACAAAAAGTAATTTAGGAGGATACGTTTATGTTAAATGTATTATTAATATGCTCAATGGGAGCTTCTACTGGAGCATTATGCTCTAAGATAAAACAGGTTGCTGATAGTGAAGGCTTTGATTTAAATATTTGGGCTGTTGCTATGGGTACAAGTGGCGATGATATTCCAAAAGCTGATGTCATCTTATTGGGACCACAAGTAAGATTCATGCAAAAGAAGATCCAAAAAGAAGCAGGAAATACACCAGTTGAAGCAATTGATATGGCTACGTATGGGAAAATGGATGCCGAAGCTGTATTTGCTCAGATCAAAAAAATGAAGGAAACTTTGTAATGAAAAAAGATATCCAAACTTACGAGTCCACTTGCTTTAGTGTTATCTCAGCTGCAGGAACAGCAAAAAGTTGTTTTCTAGAAGCGATAGAGAATGCTAAAGAGGGACAAGAATATCAATCTTTATTAGATGATGGTTATAATGCTTACGTTGAAGCAGCTAAAGCTCATGCCGTAGCATTGCAATTAGAAGCAGAAGATAAGCTTGACAATGGCTTGTTACTTATTCATGCTGAAACAATCTTAAGTTCAGCAGAAACTATTTGGAATTTAGCTGAAACAATCATCGATCTAATAAACAAAACTAAATAATTTAAATGATTATGGCACAATCTTATGTGAAATTGAGATTGTGCCTTTTTTTGTACCAAACTTTGTTAAAAAATTAGCGTTATTTTTTAATCATGAGAAGTTATTCTTTCTTTTAATGCTTTAGGATAGTAACTGTAGGAGGGTAGTTATGGATAAGATAGATGTATTATCAATGCTTAGAAAAGAGAAATTGATCAGTGTTGTGCGTATCGATAGTAAGCAGACTGAAGAAGTGATCGATGCGATAATTGCTGGTGGAATTAAGTTTATTGAAGTTACTTTGACTATGGATAATGCTTTAGAGATATTGAAGAATGTTGCTAATAAGCATAAGGGGGAAGAAGTAGCTATTGGTGCTGGTACTGTTGTTGATGTTGTAAGTGCAAGACTTGCGATAACTAATGGTGCTAAGTTTATTGTTGCTCCAACTTTTGATAAAGAGATAGCTGAGTTATGTAATCTTTATAGGGTAGCTTATATTCCTGGTATTCATAATCCTAATGATATCGTTACAGCTTTAAAAGCTGGTTGTGATCTTTTAAAGTTATTTCCGGCTAGTACTTTAGAACCATTTGTCATTAAAGAGTTTAAAGGACCATTCCCACAGGCTAGATTTATCATCAGTGGTAAAGTCAATGAGAAGACTGCTAATGAGTGGTTGAACTATGGCGCTGATGCAGTTTGTCTAGGCTCAGCTTTGACTAATCAAGAAAAGAATGGTTTAGATAAAGTTACTGAGAAAGCTAAAGAGTTTGTTCAACTTGTTAAATAAGATGAAGAAAGATATCTTTTATTCCGTAAAAGTAAATAATGAAAAGGTAGTTGTTACTAGTAATACTGTCATGACTTATGTTGTCAGTGTATTAGCTGTAGTAGGATTATTTGCTTGCTTAAAAAATATCTTAGTAGTTGCTTCTGTTAGTTTTGTCATTGTGTTAGTACTTATGTGTTGTAAACATATTAGGTATTATGATATCTATAAAAGATATAGTTTTGATAAGAAGAACTTTGTGATGTATGGATCTAAATATTCCTTTAAGGATCCTTTACGTTATGAAGTTTATAGGGGTAAATAGCTTATGAAGATCAAAGAGCGACTTAAAAAAGAAATAGATATGATCTTAAGTAGTGATAGTTATACCACTTATGATGAACTATCAGAAGCTTTTAATGTTTCAAATGCTACTGCAAGACTAGATATGGAAGAAGTTAAGAACTTTTTAAAGAGTTATGATCTTTCTTTGGAAAGCAAAAGGGGAGTTGGCTTAAAGATAGTTGGTGATGATAAGGCTATTGCTAATCTAAAAAGTGCTATAGCTTTAAAAACAAGAAAGTTAGATGACTTATCTTTACAGATACTACTATACTTGGCCAAAAATCCAAATAAGTTTGTCACTACCAAAGAGATAGGAAGTCATCTAAATATTTCAGATTCTTCTATTAGTAAACGATTAAGAACTATCAATAGGTTTCTTGATAAGTATAAGTGTGATGTTGTCTCTGTTAAAAATAAGGGAATATTGTTAACTGGAGAAGAAGATGGGTTAAGAAAACTACTCATTGATTACACTATCAACTTTGTCCCTGAACAACCTTTAAAGAAGAAAGAAGATACTGCTACTCAGATATTGAATATCTTAAAGATTGATGCTAGTGAGATCTTTAATGCTATTGAGCTTGCTCAAGATCATTTGAAAGTTAGATTAAGTGATGAATCTTATAATGCCTTAGCTATTCATATCGCCATTGCAATTGTTAGGATCAGAAGAGGTTTGACTACGGATGTACCTTTAAGATCAGATAAAGATAAGTTTAAAGATGAATATGAAGCTGCTTGTCTTATCGCTAGTCATATTGATAAGGCTTATGATATCAAGATGGATGATAATGAGATTTATTACTTATTCTTACACTTGATGGCGATACATATCTTAAAGAGTGATAATGTGGCAAGTGTTGATGATAGTGATGTTAAGGCTAATGTTATTTGTAAAGATATCGTTAGTTTAGTGGAGAACATTAAGCAAGTAACAGTTGAGCAGAAGTATGTCAATAACTTATTGATCCATTTAAGACCAATGATCAATAGATTAGAGTATGGTATTGAGATGCAAAATCCTTTACTGGAACAGATAAAGATGAGATATCCGGAAAGTTATGGTATAGCTTGGATGTGTAATCAGATATTCTTAAAAGAATGTCATAAAGCAATGAGTGAAGATGAAGCAGGTTACTTGTCTATTCATATTCAAACAATGTTAGAGTCAACGCATTCTAAGATCAATGTAGTTGTTGTTTGTTCCTCTGGTGTAGGTATCAGTCAATTATTAGCAACCCAGATCGAACAGAAGTTCAATAACATCAATATCATCGATGTTTGTGGTTTAGAACAGTTTAAAAGTAGTAAGTATGATGACTTACAGTTAGTCATTTCTTCAATTCATTTGGAGACTACTTATCCACTCATTATTGTTTCTCCGATATTAGATCAAGCTAATATTATGGAGATCACTAACTTTGTATCAGGCTTTAAGTCGGAGAGTCAACAGAAGTTAGAGATATTTGGTAGAGCTAAAAGAATGTTCTCTTCTCAAGAGGAACTTATTGATTTTGTTGGCAAAGATTTAATGAGTAAAGGCATTGTTACTAGTGGATTTGTGGAAAGTGTCTTAAAAAGAGAAAAGATCAATTCTACTTCTATCGGTATGGGTATTGCTTTACCTCATGGAGATTTAGAAACGATATTAAGACCAATGTTCTATGTGGTGACATTAATAAAGCCTATCAAATGGGGTGAAGATATGGTGGATCTAGTTGCTTTTCCACTTGTTAATGAGAAAAGTAAAACTTGGGTGGTACCACAATTGAATCAGATCTATCGTAAATTGTTAGTTAAAGAGATACATGATCAGATCATTCAACAGGATGATTATAGAGATATAGGAAGGATACTAAGGTAATATGGACATTAGTGAATTATTAAGTGAAGACTGTATCGTTATTGGAAGTAACGATGCTAGTAGAGAAGAAGTATTTGAACATTTAGCTCACCTTTTAGCTTTAACAGGTAAAGTGAGTGATGAGCAAGATTATGTTAATGC
>CAVCVO010000011.1:0-4400 GCA_963606005.1 Anaerovoracaceae bacterium | reverse complement strand
ACATTAGAAAAGCAACCATCAATGATATTGATGCAATAGAAAAAATCTATGATGACATTCATTCAGCAGAAGAAAATGGCAAACAGACTATCGGTTGGATAAGAGGAGTCTATCCAATAAGAGCAACAGCAGAAAATGCTCTTAAAAGAGATGACTTATTCGTATTGGAAGATGATGGTATGATCCAAGCTACTGCGATCATCAATAAGACACAGGTTGATTCCTATAGTAAAGCTCATTGGCAACATAAAGCAAGTGATGATGAAGTTTGTGTATTACACACCTTAGTCGTATCGCCTTCTGCTTCTAAAAAAGGATATGGCAAAAGTTTCATCCAATTTTATGAAGACTACGCTCTTAAAAATGGTTGTGCAGAACTAAGGATAGATACAAACGCAAGAAATAAAGTCGCTAGAAGTATGTATAAAAAGTTAGGTTACACAGAAGTAGATATCATACCTACTGATTTCAATGGCATACCAAATATCAATCTTGTACTGCTTGAAAAATATCTTGGCAACTAAAACAAAAAAAGAGTTAGACAATCCAACTCTTCAATTACATTTAACTGTTGATCACATTGTAAAATGTGATTTTTTATATTTCTACTTTTGATAAGCAATCTTGCCTTCAACTATTGTATAAGACAGGTTTAGATCACTATCAGTGATGATGATATCAGCATCTTTTCCAATACTGATCGATCCCTTATGATCAAATATTCCTAACTCTTTAGCTGCATTGATTGAAGTCATTTTAACAATATCATTGATCTCTAAGTTAGTAAATGCCTTGATATTCTTCATACCTTCAATAGCTGTTAATACACTACCTGCTCTAGTAGACTTGCCTGTTAATCTAGCATCTAAGCCTTTTACAGTGACATCCATTCTTCCTAATTTATATTGTCCATCTTTTAAACCAGCTGCCATCATACTATCAGTGATCGCAATGACTTTATCAACACCTTTACATTTGATGATCATTCTGAGTGTTGCGGGATGTAAATGATGTCCATCACAGATCACTTCTGTATAAATATCGCTTTCCAAAGCAGCGCCAACAATGCCTGGAGTATGATGTTCAAAAGGTCTCATCGCATTAAATAAATGAGTAGCCGTTTTTGCTCCAGCTCCAATACATTGACAACTTCTTTCGTAAGTAGGACCACTATGACCTATTGCCATTACGACCCCTTTACTTGCTCCTTCTTTAATGACTTCAACAGCATTATCCACTTCACCAGAAATAGTCATCATCTTTAAAGTCCCTTCAGCTCTATCATAAAACTCATCAAATTCTTCCACAGAAGCATTTCTGATCATTTCAGGAGGCATAGCAGCTTTAAACTCTTGCGCAAAATAAGGTCCTTCCATGTGTATTCCTAATAGTTTCGCACCAGAATGCTCTTCTTTTTGATATTGTTTCAAATAATCAATACAACGTAGCAAATTCTCTTTACTATCTATTAATAATGAAGCCAAAAATCCCGTAGTACCTTTAGAAGCATAAAACTCACAAAGTTTTTCGAAATCTTCTATACCAATATTATTGATGTCATAGCCATTTCCACCATGAGTATGCTGGTCAATGATACCCGGTAAAACCATCAAGCCATTAGCATCAATAATTTCTTCACTACCTTCATTAATATGATCTTCAATACTGACTATCTTACCATCTTTGACTAGTAGATCCTTTTTGACTAATTTCTCATCAACTAAAACCAAACCACTTTTTATTAACATCCCTTTTACCTCTTTTAATACTTCTAAACTTATCAATATAGTTATACGAACAATATCTTCAATATTACACTTCAATAATAACATTTTCTGTGTTTTTGTAAATGAATTCTCTTTTCAGAAAATGAAACAATCATCCTAAAAATCATATATCCCGAGCAATTTCAAAAAGTTCTTTTATCGAGTTATTAATTTTTGATCCCCATAAAACTTAGGATTGACTAAGTGCTTAACACTTAAAGGTATCTTCTTGTTATCATCTTTAACAAGTAAGCTATCATACTTATCGATACTAGCGTCTTTACAAAATATGAAGTCAACAATATCTCCATCCAAACTTCGATCAATAGACTTACCTTCAATTCTTAAAGACATTGGTACAAATGGATTTCTATGGTTATTGTTTTTATCAACAAGAGCAAGAGTAAATTCAAAATCTGTTAAACAAACTTTATAAGAATAAGTATAGGTCTTCATATACTTCAAAACACAAACAGGTTTTGTGGTTAATTCTGGTAATCTTACCAAATAAGGAAGTTTTAACAATACGAGATTCTTTAAATAACGCTCATCAAAATAAAATTGCTTTGTTGTTAATAAACCACTTTTGGCATAATTATAAAATTTACTTGCATATAAGCAACTGTTAACACCTGTCAAATGACGGAAGTGATCAATAGGGAATGATACTTCGAAATAACATTCACCATATACGTATAAAAAGTTTTTGCCAGAAAGAGATTGACCATATACTCTAGCTACATCTATTATCATGTTCTTAATTTTTGCCTTTTCACTTATTTCCACCATAAATCCTCCAACAACTACAAACGAAATGACCAAATTGAACAGGAGCAGAAAAGCTCCTACTATAGTTATTGTCGTGAAAATACAAAACTCCTAAAATTTGTTAAAAAGTCACAAAAAAAGTGCAGATCATACATCTACACCTCAATTTTTCATTTAAGAGTTTTCTGCTGGTTGTCAGCCGTGATACCCAGTTAAGATATCAACGATCTCCACACTAAATGTGGCAATCGCATAACTTCGCCGAAATACCCATTAAGTCCCCGGCGCGGACTCCGACTTTCCTCCAATCGATGGATCTAATATCTTTAAGATATTAACGAGAAAGAAGTTTACCCTGTTCTTTCTACCAGCTCAACTTTTATCGCTGCTCTCGCATCGGTAGTATTTCTACTACGCTTTTTATTCTACCATTTTATTTATAACTTGTGAATATTTTTTAGAAAATCACATATTTGAGAATTTTCTCATACTATGCACATCGTTTACAATTCATTTTTCATCATATCATCTAAAGATTCCCTTTTTACCACTAGATATGGCTTTTGATCTTTTATCATGACTGTTGCTGGTTTAGGTAAACGGTTATAATTGCTACTCATAGAATAGTTATAAGCTCCAGTAATGCAGACTGCAATAACATCATCTCTTTTAATACTTAATGGTAAATAAATATTCCTTTGAATGATATCCCCACTTTCGCAACATCTGCCTACTAGATCACACTTCAAGTTGTTTTCTTCATTCATTTTATTTGCACATAAGCAAGTATATCTTGACTTGTATAAAGCATATCGTGGATTGTCTGTCATGCCACCATCAATAGAGACATAATTCTTATAGCCTTCTATCTTTTTTAAAGATCCAACTTTATATAAAGTTATACCGCAATCAGCAATGATACTTCTTCCAGGTTCCATGATAAATACTGGCTCATTTAATCCTAATTGCTTACATGTATGATGGAACAACTCAGCTAATTCTTTTATCTTTTCTTCTATATTGATATAAGGATCCTCCTCTACATATCTAACACCAAATCCTCCACCAATATTTAACTCTCTTAATTCGTAATTATACTTTCTCTTTAATTCACTAGCGAATTCTAACAAGACCTTCATACTTTTTTCATGAACATCCTCTTCAAATACTTGTGAACCTACATGACAATGTAATCCAACAAGATCAATATTTCTCATATTTAGAGCCATTGATACGATCTTTTCAGCTTGTCCAGTTATGATCGCATTACCAAACTTGCTGTCAACTTGACCTGTAGAAACTTCTTCATATGTATGAGGATCAATACCTGGAGTGATCCTGATCAAGATCTTTTGTATTAATTCTTTTTCTTCAGCAATCCTATTCAAACTATCTAATTCTTCTTCATTATCAACTACAAAATATCCTACTTGATGATCCAAAGCAAATCTAATATCATCATCAGTCTTATTATTTCCATGGAAATAAGCATTACTTAGATCAAATCCTGCTTTAAAAGCCGTATAGATCTCACCAATAGAAACAACATCAATTCCTAGTTTTTCTTGAGAGATGATTTGATACATCTGTTTAAAACAGTTGGCTTTTGATGCATATAATACTTTACTACCATTAGTAAAATACTTATCAAAAGCATTAATATATCTTCTACAATTGTTTCTTATCCTATCTTCATCTAAAACATATAAAGGTGAACCATACTTTTCAACAATATCAATAGTATCAACACAAGCAAAAGATAGATGTCCTTTTTCATTTATAGTTAAATTATCACAGATCATGTTAATCACTCCTTAATATCTCAATCTTTCTCTTGATTATTCTATCATAGTTCTACATGATTTA
>CAVCVO010000010.1:0-18482 GCA_963606005.1 Anaerovoracaceae bacterium | reverse complement strand
ATCGCAATTTTTTTGCCAATGTCCTATCTCTCTTTGAGCTGCAACATCTACTACCCAGATAGAATAGCTATAAGCTTTTTGGTCGATGATCCATTTTCCTTGATAGACAGCTTCTTTATCAACAACCCAAACTTGTTCATCCCAGGCTTCCTTATCAATGACAGTACTAGATCCTAATATCTTATAATCAGAAATAGAGTAGTAACCAGAAGAGCCATATTCTTGTTGAACTATTTGCCAGTAGTTATTAAAGGCATCGCTAAAAGAAAGTTCTGGATAAATATCTTGTATATCGTATGTTGATTTAACAATATCTTCTACTTGTTTGACTTGTAGTTGTCCTTGATCATCATAGTAGTATTCTTTGTGGTAGAAATGATACCAATAGTAATATTCACCATAGTATTCTTCATGGGTTATGGCATCATGATGGATCGTTTCGTAGTGTCCTTCTTCAGGTGAAATTAAGATAGTTTCATAATGACCTTTTTCTTCAACATAAATTGTTTCATAGTGCCCTACTTCTTTTGTTGCCTCTTTATCAATGGCCCAAATAAGTGAGCAACCATCTTCTTGTTGTTCAATGACGATAATGGTCATTTCTTCACTTATTGTTTCATTGGTAATTGGATCAGTTACCGTAATAGTAAGATAATATTTGCCCATTTTAGAAGTATCTACATTATTTTCTACTGTTAATTGCCAATCATCAAGGTAAGATATTGAGTAATATTGTTCTGAATCAAAATCATCATTGATTATTAAGGTAATCTCTTTTTCTTTTAAAGTGATGATCGGTGTGGGCCTTACAACTTTAATGGTCTTAGTGTACTCTTTGACAATTTCTTTGCCATCACTGTTGCAAGTAGATATTGCAAAAGATATTTGGTAATCGTTGAAATCACTTAGGTCGATATATTCTGGTGATATACTTACTTTCCCATTATAGGCTTGTATCAGTTTCCAAACAGACCAGTTTTGTTCATCATTATCTTGTCTTAAAGTTATGATATCTTCATCGGTAGTAAAAGTTATCTTTAATCTACGATAGATCTCTTCATCAGTTAATGGCTCATCTTTAGTGATTGATGATTTGTATAAGTGATAAGATAAAACCAAAACTAAAGCTAAGATAAGCAAAAGTAAGAGTATGAGTTTATTTCTAGTTTTCATAAAGAGCCTCCTACTATATAAATAGTCAGCAAAATTGAAAACTCCTAAAAAAACAAAAAAAGTATAAAAAAATATGTCCTAAGACATATTTAATGACTTATTGGCTGGGATAATAGGATTCGAACCTATGCAATGTCAGAGTCAGAGTCTGATGCCTTACCGCTTGGCGATATCCCAATGAGACAACATAAATATTATACAACATTTTTTTGATTGTGCTATAATAATTTTTGGAAAAAGGAAAGATATATGGAACAGGAAAAAAGAAAAAAACATTGGTTAGATCGCCACGATGGTTATTATTTAAAGGATATTGATTCATTTCATAAATATTTTGCTCATTTAAATCCTCATAGGACTGATTGTGAAGTATGTATGTTATCAAGTCTTGATGTTACAAAGGCGTTAGAATATTTAAATGAAAAGAATAAGACATCAGAAGTTAAGATTACTTTCTTCCATTTGATGTTAACGGCTATGGCCAAGATGGTCTATAATCGTGAAAAGATGAATCGTTTTGTTGCTGGTAGAAGATTTTATCAAAGAAAGAAAGTCATTTTATCATTTGTCGCTAAAAAGAAATTTACTGATACTGCTGAAGAAGCAATGATGATGCTAAATCCTAAGCAGGGAGATAACTTGGAAAGTATTGCTAAAAAAGTATCAGGTGAGGTAAAACAAGCAAGAAGTGAGTCTGCTGGTGAGTATGGTGCTGATGCAGCATTGAACTTCTTAGCTAAATTGCCAAAGTTCTTGATGGTCATTGTTATGGCTATTTTGAAGTTAATGGATCGTCATGGTTGGATGCCAGAAAGTTTAACAAGTGTAGATCCTAACTATTCAACTATATTATTGAGTAATCTAGGTTCAATAAAATGTGATGCTGTTTATCATCACTTATCTGATTTTGGTACTAATAGTATCTTACTTACTATCGGTACTCTACACAAAGAGAAGAGATTAAATGCTGAGGGCAAGGAAGAGATAAGAGATGTTGTTAATTTTGGTTTCACTCTTGATGAGAGGATTGCTGATGGTTTCTACTTTGCTAAATGCATGAAATTTGTTCAGAAAATCTTAGATGAGCCAAGTTTATTAGATGATGATGTAACAACAGCAGTTGATTATCAATAAGGAATGTGTAAGTTCATTGAGGCAAGTAAAGCCTCTTTTTTTTCGCGAACAATTTTGTGATTTGATATAATAAAAATGTAAAGAAGGATATCGTCTAACAATTAAAATGCTAGATTTGATATAGAAATTAATAAATCAATTTTTATGAAAAGGAGATGATAAAATAAAAAAATTATTGTAATATTAGTAAGTGTCATTTTAGTAGGCATGACTTCTTGTGCTAAAGAAGAAGTTGAGGAAAAAGATCCAGTTAATAATACCTTATTTACAGATGAATTCTTTGAAGATGTAGTAGAGATTGGAGATTTTGGCGTTGGTAAAGCTGTCACTGGAGATCAAATGGAACCTGTCATTAGATACCTTAAGTCTTTATATCTTACTGAGACAGATTATATAGTGAATAATGTGAACGAAAAAGGCGAAGATCTTTATGGAGCACAATACATATATTTTAAAAAGAAGGATGGCTCGCAGTTAACAATTACAAGGGATGGCAGAGTTTTTAGTAACCCTTATGGAGATGGAGTAAGTTATGAAGTGCCTGAGGAGTATCCGTCACTAAGAATAGGCTTGGATATAGCTTTCGATTTTGCAGTTGATGATTAAATCCAATATTTGCTTAAGAGCCAAAGTTAAATTGGATTTTGTTGATAAGCAAGTGATGTTATTCTCTAGAGTTAATGGTAGACTGATTGCGATTGGAAAAGTAGAGATGTGATCGTTCGTTAAATAATGCATGCTTTTTCTAGATATACTGTTTTAATACAGGTAATCTTGAAAGAGATCATGCTTTTTGTTTGTGGGGTATCGCTACTTGGTGAGGAGAATAAGACATTAAGTAGATATTGTAATCTTTAATACAATTGATGTTTGTGGTAAAATAAATCGTTAGGTGGTGTTTTATATGGATGCAGTAAAAGTAGAAAACTTATTTTACAGTTATGATAATCAAGATATGACTATAGATGATATCAGTTTTACTATCCCGCAAGGTTCGTATACGACGATCATCGGACATAATGGTTCTGGTAAGAGTACAGTAGCTAAGTTACTTTTAGGTTTATTAGAAAAGAAATCTGGTAATATCTATATCAATGATCTAGAGTTAAATTATGAAAATTTAGATAAGATCAGGAACAATATTGGCATCGTTTTTCAAAATCCTGATAACCAATTCATTGGTTCAACAGTTAGAGATGATATTGCTTTTGGTCTAGAAAATCATTGCTTTGCTAGGGAAGATATGGATCCGATCATTGAAGAGATTGCTCAAGAAGTAAACATGACGAAGTTCTTAGATAGTGAGCCAACTAATCTTTCAGGTGGTCAAAAACAGAGGGTAGCTATTGCATCTGTATTAGCAATGAATCTAAATATCATTGTCTTTGATGAAGCAACGAGCATGTTAGATCCAACGGGGAAAAGAGATATCAATAGATTGATAAAAAAGATTCATGAGCAGAAGGGAATAACGGTCATATCTATCACCCATGATATTGAAGAGGTAAGTCAGAGTGATAATGTCTTAGTCATTGATAATGGTAAGTTAGCAATGAGTGGTAAACCAGAAGAGGTATTTAAGAACGAGAATCTAATGGTTAAGATGAAATTAGACGTTCCTTTCGTTTATAAATTGCGTAATGAATTAGCTAAGAGAAATGTTAAGGTTTCTTCAACTTTAAGTTTAGAAAGGATGGCAGAGGAAGTATGTCAATACGTTTTGAAAAAGTAGATCATATTTATTCACCTAAGACTCCTTTCGCTTATCAAGCTTTATCGCAGATTGATCTTGAGTTTGCCCAAGGTAAGATCACAGCGATCATTGGGGCTACGGGTTGTGGTAAAAGTACTCTAGTACAGCATTTAAATGGCTTGCTGTTGCCTACTAAGGGTACAGTTGAAGTTAATGATGTGACTATCAAAGCTGATGAAAAGATCAAAGATATCAAGCATTTACGTTCACAGGTTGGCTTAGTTTTCCAATTTGCGGAATATCAGTTATTTGAAGAGACTTTATTGAAAGATGTGGCTTTTGGGCCAAAGAACTTTGGTGATGATGAAGCTACTGCTGAAAGCAAGGCAAAACAGGCTTTATTAACTTGTGGCATTAGTTCTGATCTCTTTGATAAATCACCATTAGAATTATCTGGTGGTCAAAAAAGAAGAGTAGCGATCGCTGGTATCATTGCGATGCAACCACAGGTATTAGTACTAGATGAACCTACTGCTGGACTAGATCCACAGGGTGCTAAGAATATGATGGAGTTATTTGTTAAGTTAAACAAAGAACAACATATAACTGTCATCATTGTTACTCATAACATGGAACATGTCTTATCTTATTGTGATGATGTGGTTGTCATGGAAAATGGCAAAGTCATTTTACACAGTGACAAAGATAAGTTCTTTGAAGATGATAGCTCAATGAATAAAGCATTGATCGATCCACCAGTCATTATTACTTTTAAAAAGTTATGTGAACAAAAAGGTGTGAAGTTTGCTGATGATATCTTAGATATCACTTCACTTGCCAAAGCGATTGCTAAGAGGAGTACAAAATGAATAATGTAACTTTAGGAAAATATTTACCATTAGATTCATTTGTCCATAAATTAGATCCCCGTACAAAAATCTGTGTGATGTTTGTCTTATTAGTTGGGATATTTTTGCCATGTGGTTTTATTGGCTATGGCATCATTGGTTTGTTTTTAGTGATCAGTGTTTTATTAAGTAAACTTTCTATCAGTTATATTTGGAAGAGTTTTAAGCCAACACTTGTCACATTAGTTTTCTTATTGATCATAAATATCTTTGTGATCAAAACTGGTGATGTTTTAGTCAGCTTTTGGAAGATAACTATTTATAAAGATGCCCTCACTCAGACTTTATATATCGTTGTTAGATTATTGTTGATGATCGTTATCACTACTTTACTTACTGCAACTACTAAACCATTAGATCTTACTTTGGGTTTAGAAGATTTGATGATACCTTTAGAAAAGTTAGGGTTAAGGACTCATGATCTTGCGATGATGATCTCACTTGCTTTGCGCTTTATCCCGACTTTACTTGAAGAAGCTCAAAGAATTTTGAAAGCTCAAGCATCTAGAGGTGTTGATATGGAAAATGGCTCATTTAAAGAGAAAATCAATGCGATATTGTCTTTGATCGTGCCTCTATTTGTTTCTTGTTTCCAAAAAGCAGAAGATCTAGCTGATGCTATGGAAGCTAGAGGATATATTGTAGGGGCTAAAAGAGTTAGATATAAACAATTAAAATTTGCTTGGTATGATTTTGCAGTTTTGGTTGTTTCTAATGGCGTTTTAGCTGGCTTGATCTGTCTTTGGGTGAAGATGAAATGAGATATAAATGTGTTGTAAGCTATGATGGCAAGAACTATTCTGGTTGGCAAAAACAAAACGATAGTAGATCGATCCAACAGACGATAGAAGAAGCTATCAGTAAGATAACTTGTCAAGATATCAAGATAACTTCTGCAGGTAGGACAGATAGATATGTCCATGCTAAAGGACAAGTCTTTCATTTTGATACAGACAAAGTATTTAGTGACTTTAAAAGAGCGATCAATTCCCAACTTCCCAAGGATATTCATATTTTGTCAGCAGAAGAAGTTGATGCTGATTTTCATAGCAGATTTAGTGCTTATTATAAACATTATGATTATCTTATCAATGATGGCGAATATGATCCTTTGTTAGCTGACTATTGTGTACAAGTTAATAGAAAATTAGATATTGCATTGATGGAAAAAACAAGTAAAATATTTATAGGCGAACATGATTTTACCAGTTTCAATGCTACTAAGAAGAGTGAGATTGAAGATCAAGTTCGTAAGATATATCGTATTGATATTGAAAGAAAAGATAACTTGATCAAGATATCTTATTATGGCAATGGCTTTTTAAGATATATGGTTAGGATTTTATCTCAAAGTTTGATCGAGGCTTCATTAGGTAATATATCTGAACAAGAAGTGAAAGATATGTTAGAAGCAAAAGATAAGCAAGCATGTCCATTCAATGGTCAACCACAGGGTTTATATTTGATGGAAGTTTGTTATCAACCTTATTAGAAAATGCACCGGTGGCGGAATGGTAGACGCGTACGTTTGAGGGGCGTATGGCGATAGTCGTGTGAGTTCAAGTCTCATCCGGTGCACCAGTCTAGACTTAAATGGAATAAATCATAGGTTGTACGATATTTGGTTTATTCTGAGATTTGAATTGTTGGATTTGATCGATCCAACTTTTTATTTGCCTTTGGATTAACTATTCAAGCTGATATCGCTGCAAGTGCTGATAATGAAGCAACTGTTGCTAGTGTTGTTAAGCAAGCTTCTGCTTCAGGTGCTGGTTTATTTGGTAACTATGGACAATGTTCATATGCTGCTGCAAAAGAAGGAATCCGTGGCTTATCAAGAGTTGCTGCAACTGAATGGGGTAAGGATGACATCAATGTAAATGTTGTTTGCTCATTAGCTTGGACTGTTCAGTTAGAACAATTTGAAAAAGCATATCCAGATGCATTTAAGGCAAATGTTAAGATGCCTCCAATGGGACATTATGCTGATGCTGAAACTGAGATTGGTAGAGTTTGTGTTCAACTTGCTAATCCTGATTTCAAATATATGTCTGGAAAAACTCTCACTCTTGAGGGCGGCATGGGCTTACGTCCATAATAGACAAAAAGCTTTGTCAAGACTTCTTCCTTGCAAAGAGGTCTTTTTTTTGTTGAAAAACTTATCTTTAATGAGATTAAATTGGTACAAGTGATAAATATCACTTGAATAAGTAATGATGTCCTTTTTTTAGGACAACCTTATTTTTAATAAGTGGTAAAATCTAGTTGTAACAAGAAAAGGAGTCTTAAATATGGAAAAAGAAATTAGTTTGACAGTTGATAATGAGATGGAAGATGAAGAATTTGAACAAGAAAGAGAAGTACGCAAATCAATAGTTGCAGTTAAATTTGAAGGGATCTATAAACCTTATAGTTATTTTAATGACCAATATGAACTTCATATAGGTGATAAAGTTTATGTCAGTGGAAAATTATCTGGTTGCATAGGAACAGTTGTAGAGGTTGATTATAACTTTAAAATCAATCTTAACAAGTATCAAAAAGTTATAGGTATAGTTGATACAAGAGTTAAAGGTGCGTTTTATAGTTATGGAAATAATTATTTGATCACTTTTGATAAGAATGCTTTGAATGCTGAAAAAGTAGTTGGCTGGTTCAATGCACCATTAAGTGAAAAAGATGTATATGTTACTAGTAGTGATGATAGTAAGATCGATATTGAAGAAATAGAAAATATGGAAGTTGATAGAGATGTGGTTATAAATGCTAAATATTTCTGTGAACAAAATAATATTAAATATCTATCTGTTGATGGGAATAATGGTTATTGCTTGATCGATGATGAAGGTGATATCAATAATGTAGAATTTAGTTATCGTTATGGAAAGATCTCTAGTCTGACTTGTGATTGCTATAGAGCTGGACTATGTTTCCATAAATATGCCGCATTGTTGAAATTAAAAGAAGTAATGAATCAAATTAAAGAAGATCATCAAGAAGAATATGAGGATAACAAATTCTTTGCCATCATTGATAAAGTTACTCTTTTGAATAAAGTCCTTAATGATGATTCGAAACAAAAGATCATAATTGAATAAGACAAAAAGAAAAGATCCGCGTGGATCTTTTTAATTGCTTATTACTCTTGAGATCTTACTGCCCAACCACGGTAAGCACCGTTATATTCGTTAGCATTTCTTGCTAGGTCTAAGATTGACAAGTTAAGAGTGTGACGGCTATTTTCTAAAGTGTTGACTAAACTTAGATCTGTAGCATTTTCACTCTCTTCTACAGTATAGCCTTCAACTTCTGCAATAGCAGCATACTTGTTTTTGTTTTCAGGAGAATTAAATCTAATGTAATGTAATAGTGTGATGTATTCACAATCACCAACTGTCTTACGCATTAGATCAATCTGTGTTAAGATCATATCTATTTTGCGTGGATTGATCGTTTCAAATTGATGAACATATTTCTCGACTAATTCTTCGTGAGTCATATCTTCTTCATCTACTTGTTCAACTTCATCTTCAATTAGTTCTTCGATATCATCCATTGCTTGTTGATTTTGATCTTCTTCTTGAACAGAATCGATGATGGAATTGATGACGATCTCAGCAGTCTTTTCTTCATCTAATGGTTCTAATGGAGCTTCGTTATACTCTAATGGTTCTAATTCATCAGAAGTATTTTGTTCTTCATTAACCTGTTGTTCAGGAGTATAAGTGACATTCTCTTCTGTTATCTCTTCTTCTTCTTCATCCATAGGTTCTATGATGCCATTAATGATGTCGTTGATCTCATCAACTATACGTTGTTGTTCGGCATCAACTTGATTTTGAGAAGGAATTTCTTCTTGAACTGGTTCTTCAACTGGAGTGTCCTCATATTCTTGTGATTCAAATTCTTCTTGAATTTGATCTTCAACCGGAGTTTCTTCATTTTCTTCTGGCCAAACTTCTTGCAGTTCAATTTCTTTTATAGGTTCAACAACTTCTTCTGTTGGGACTGTCTCGATTTCTTCAGTTTGATCAGTAACATCTTGTTCGGCTTGAGGTTCAGTTTCATCCCAGGTCATTTCTTCTTCATTAGTCTCAGTTTGATCTTCATCAAATTTAACAGGTTCATCATTCTCATTTACAATAGGTTCTTCGATTATACCTGTATCGGTAATAACAACATTTATCGGATCAACATCATCATTAATGAAAGGACACTCAATCTCTTCAAATCTTTCTACTACTTCATCATCTGTAGGAGCAACTTCTTCTGATTGATTTTCTTCTTGTTGTGCTGGAGTGATCTCAACGATCTCAATTTCAACCGGAGATTCTTCAAATGGTATTTCAGTTTGCTCTTCAGTATTAAAAAGTTGTGATCCACTAGATAGCTCTTCTTTAAAACCATCAACGATCGTATCGATTGTATTAGTTACTTCACTTACTTTTTCGACGAATGGATCGAAATTGGTTTGCCAATCTTTTTCTTCTTCATCATTTTCTAACTGTTGTTTTTCGTCTAATTCGATCAATTCTATCTCATTTTTTTCACTTAGTTTCTTCTTGATATACATTAGTGTCGCTGCAGAGGCGGCTGCTGTGAATATCAACGCGGGAATTATTTTTTTCATATTGCTTTCTCCTTATCTGTATAATTATTCACAAATGTATTATAATATATTTGCTGTAATTTTGCACATAGGGAGTGATAGAATGCGCAAATTTATTTTGATTATGATGATTTTATGTATGTTTCTAACTGGTTGTTCATCAAAGGAATTTGAGCCAAATGTTAAACAATCAACAGAAGTATTGGAATTAGATCAAGAAGTCGATCCTCTTACATTATTAGTCGATGTAGAGGAAGCAGGATTAACATTTGAAGTTGTAGAAAGTAATCTAGATACTAAGACTCCTGGTGATTATAGTATCACTTATAAGATCTCTTCAGGAAGAAAGAGCACAGAAAAGACTTTTGAATTTAAGGTTAAAGATAATGATGCTCCTACTATTGAAGTAGATGACACGATCAATATCTTATATGGTGGATCTTTTATCTTAAAAGATTATGCTAAAGCAATGGATGAACGTGATGGCGATGTCAGTGATTCATTACATTTTACTGGTAGCATCAATACTTATAGTGTAGGTTCTTATAAGATAACTATTCTTGCTAATGACCAATTTGGTAATGAAACATCTAAAGAAGTAACAGTTAATGTTAATGCGGATGAAAAGAATACTTATAAGGAAACAATCTGTGGTACTTATACTGATACAAGTTATACGGCAGGGCAAGCACCTACGTTGACTTTAAATAGTGATGGAACATTTGAACTATATTTAAATAGTTGTACTGTTGTAAATTTGGTTGAGGGTGAATACATGCAATATGAAGATGTATTGTATCTTGTCAGTGATGATCACCGTTTCTTTAGTCCAAACGAAGCAGATCTTGTTAGATTTGTTGTTCAGATTGATGGTACATTGATGTTTGATTCTCAACTAGAAACTTGTGCTCCTAATTATGGCGATGTGTTTGCTAAAGGAGTAACAACAGTTAACGAAACTGATGAAACTGAAGAATAAAGGCAAAAGGAGGTCGTGATATGTATTGTAGAACATGTGGTTCTCAGATAGAAAATGATGCTGTAGTTTGTATGCATTGTGGTTGTAAACCATTAGTTGGGCATAATTATTGTCAAAATTGTGGTGCTACTACTACTGAAGGACAAGTAGTCTGTTTAAATTGCGGATTTAGCTTACAAGCTAAAGATTCAAGTGAGGAAAGTGAACGTAATATGTATATTGCGGCTGCTTTAGCTTTCTTCTTGGGTAGTATTGGAATCCATGATTTCTATCTTGGCTATACTAAAAGAGGGATCATTAAGGTTGTATTGACTGTAGCATTAGCTATCATTGTAATTGGACCAGCCATCAGTTCAATATGGTCTCTTGTTGATTTTATTAAGATCCTATCTGGTTCAATGACTGATTCCGATGGTAAGAAATTAACTAAGAAATTCTAGAAGCGCTCTATTGCGTTTCTTTTTTAAAAGGAGTATATATGGAAAAAATCGTATTTATAGAATCATTAGGTATATCTAATGAGATGCTAAAAGAAATAATTGGGCAATATATCAATGAAGATATTGATGTTTGTTTTTGGAATGAAAAACCAAAAAACAAAAATGAACTTATTGAAAGAGTAAAAGAGGCTTCTGTCATTGTAACAGCCCAAGTGGTCATTGATAAAGAAGTAATCGATGCTTGTGATAAGTTAAGATATATCTGTGTTGCTTTTACGGGTACTGATCATATTGATAAAAAATATTGTAAAGAAAAAGGTATTAAGGTGAGCAATTGTAGTGGTTATTCTACTGTTGCGGTTGCTGAGTTAGTATTTGGCTTAGTCTTAAATCTAATGAGAAATATTAATGAATGTGATAAAGCTACTAGAGGATCAAAGACAAAAGATGGCCTTGTTGGTGAAGAATTAGAAGGAAAGACTTTTGGTATCATTGGATTAGGAGAGATTGGTAGTAGAGTAGCCAAGATCGCTAATGCTTTTGGCTGTAAAGTGATCGCTTATAGCCGTCATGATAAACACTTAGAGAATGTAAAACAATTATCTTTTGAGGAAGTCTTAAAAGAAAGTGATATTTTATCATTACATGTTCCTTCAAATGAATCTACTTATCACTTGATCGGTAAAGAGCAGCTAGAAATGATGAAGGATAGTAGTCTTCTTATCAATTGTGCAAGAGGAGCAGTAGTTGATAATGTCGCTTTAAAACAAGCTTTAGATAACGGAACTATTGCAGGTTGTGGTATTGACGTATTCGACAAGGAACCTCCATTAGACAAGGATTATTGTCTAGTAAATGCTAAAAATTGCTTGTTGACACCACATGTAGGTTTTGCTACTAAACAAGCCTTTGTTAAAAGAGCTCATATCGTAGCTGAAAATCTTAAAGCTTATCTTAATGGTGAGATCATCAATGAGGTAAATGATTAGTATGACTGATCCAACTATTTTAGAGTTTGGTAATAAGGATAGTAAGATCATTTTAATACAACCTATTGATGAACATGATAATGAAGAAATAAAGAATGAGTATCATTTGATCAAAGAGATGACTAGTATTGATTTTAGATTGATAGCTATTAAAGTTAATGATTGGAATAAAGACTTGTCACCTTGGAAGGCTACTGCAGTATTTGGAAAAGAAGATTTTGGCGATGGGGCTAATTTGACTTTAGAAAAGATCTTAGAAATGATCGAAAATGACAAGAGATATTATCTTGGTGGTTATTCTTTAGCTGGCTTATTTAGCTTATGGGCTGCTTATCAAACTGATAGGTTTAATGGAATTGTTGCTAGTTCAGCATCAGTGTGGTTTGAACACTTCTTAGAATATATGCGAGAAAACAAGATCAAGACAAAGTCAGTTTATTTAAGTCTTGGTGATAAAGAAGCTAAGACTAAAAATAAAGTCATGGCTACTGTTGCTGATAAGATGAGTGAGTGTTATGAATTGTTAAAGGAAAGCAACGTTGATTGTACTTTCCAATGGAATCAAGGGAATCATTTTAAAGATGCTAGCCTAAGAATGGCAAAAGGTTTTGCTTGGCTATTAGAAAAAGAAAAAAAGATCATCTTTTGATGATCTAAGCTACTATATTGTGAATATGGTGGCTTTTTATTTTAGGTAATCTAATTTTTTTAATAAGTCAATGATCATCTTATGGTGATCAAAAGCTAATTGTTCTGTTGTTATGTATTGATGGTCTTTATCGAAAATGATCGTCACTTCTTCGTTAGTTAAAGTGATCTCTTCATCTTGAATCTTTATCTTAAACCAAGAAGTCTGAGCTGCATCATCACCTGCTTGTGGTCTAACTTCATCTTTATCTACTATTCCAAAATAGGCAGCTGATACGACCCAACCTCTTGGATCTCTTTGAGGTTGACTATAATTGCCTAATAAGGTGACACTTGACTCAAGATCTGTTTCTTCTTTTAATTCTCTTTGGGCAGTTTGATCAAGTGTTTCATTTTCTTGAGCAAAGCCACCAGGTATTGCCCATTGTTGGATGAATGGATGACCTTTTCTTTTTACAAGTAAGATGTATAGATCATTTTCTTTTTGAGAGATGATAAGACAATCAGCTGTAAGATAGGGACGGTTATAGTTCTTGGTTTTATAGTCTTCTAAGAATTGTTGAAGAGTTAAACCCTTTTTATCTTTTAATTCCATAGTGTATCCTTTCAATGATTAAAAATGGTGCATAGATAACTATGCACCACTATTATACTATGATTAGAAGTCTACTTCAGTGTCGTAGTAGCAACACTTTAATAATTTTTCCATTTCTTCCTGAGTAGGGATACGTGGATTTGAACCAGTGCAAGCATCACCAATAGCTAATGTAGCAATTTCTGGTAATCTTTCTAAGAATACTTCTTCTGGTACGAAACCATTTTCTGTTGGATAAGAATCTTTACCATAGAACTTGATTCCATGTGGGATATTTAATTGATCGTTCATACCACGAACAAACTTGATCAAATTAGCGACTTTTTCATCATCGTTATTTCCACCTAAGCCCATGTAATCAACGATAACACCATATCTCTTCTTAGCAGTTTCATCTTTAGCGTTGAATGCAATGACTTTTGGCAAGTACATAGCATTAGCAGCACCGTGGATGATATGAGCACCATAATCGGCGAAAGCAGCACCAGTCTTATGAGCCATTGAGTGAACGATACCTAATAAAGCATTAGAGAATGCCATACCTGCTAAACATTGTGCATCGTGCATTCTATCTCTTGCCTCCATATCACCATTGTATGATGGTACTAGATCTTTTTGAATCATTTCGATAGCATGGATTGCTAGTGGGTCTGTATAGTTACAATTTGCTGTTGAAACATATGCTTCAATAGCATGAGTTAAGGCATCCATACCTGTATGAGCAACTAACTTTTGTGGCATTGTTTCTGCTAATTCTGGATCAACGATAGCAACATCTGGTGTGATCTCAAAGTCAGCGATTGGGAACTTAACACCCTTAGCATAATCAGTGATGATTGAGAAAGCCGTAACTTCTGTTGCAGTTCCTGATGTAGAACTTACAGCACAGAAATGAGCTTTTGTACGTAATTTTGGTAAACCGAATACTTTGCACATATCCTCAAATGTTGTATCAGGATATTCGTATTTGATCCACATTGCTTTTGCTGCATCGATAGGTGAGCCACCACCGATCGCTACGATCCAATCTGGTTGGAATTCAAGCATTGCTTGAGCACCACGCATAACAGTTTCTACTGATGGATCTGATTCGATACCGTCAAAGATCTTAACTTCCATTCCAGCTTCTTTTAAGTACTGTTCAGCTCTGTCTAAGAAACCGAATCTCTTCATTGAACCACCACCTACACAGATGATAGCGCGCTTGCCCTCGAAATTCTTAAGGTTTTCTAATGCGCCTTTTCCATGATAGACATCTCTTGGTAAAGTAAAACGTGCCATATAAATTCCTCCTTAATAATACACGCAAAAGTTTGTTAAACTTTTCACACACTGAGTATAAATAATTGTGATATTTTTGACAAGTGATTTTTTTAAATTGACAATAAATCGTGATTGTTCACAATTTCACAAAGATTTCATCAAAAGTTTAAGACATTATTAGCAAATTGTCTTATCAAATAAGTCTTTTGAATATTATAATTAAAGTGAGGTTGATAAAGATGGAAACAGTAATTATTGATACAAAATGTGGCAAGATCAAGGGCAGGAAGATGAAAGATTCTTTACTATTTTCTTCTATCCCTTATGCAGTGACAGAGAGATTTGAGGCTCCTAAGCCTGTTGATAAATGGGAATTGTTTGACAGCACTCAAAAACAAGTCAATTGTCCCCAATTTTATAATTATCGTGATCTGAAAGAGAGTCTTGATGATTTTTATTATAAAGAATTCTATTTTGAAAGAGACAGCGATTTTGCGGAAAGCCCAATGACTTTAACTATCACTACCCCAGTTGAAGCAAAGAATTGTTCAGTCATTGTTTATATTCATGGGGGTAGCTTTGAAAATGGTTGTATTGAAGATCTTCCTTTTGGTGGGTGTGAAGAATATGCGAAAAGAGGGATCATCCTTGTTTCTGTAGGTTATCGTTTAAATGTTTTTGGCTTATTTGATAGTCAAAATTATATGTTGCAAGATCAATTCTTTGCGATCAAATGGGTCTATGAGAATATCGAAGCATTTGGTGGTAATAAAGATAATATCGTTCTAATGGGTCAATCAGCTGGTGCTATGTGCATCAGTGACTTGTTATTATATAAGCCATTAAAAGAGTATGTTAAGGCAGCTATCATCATCTCTGGAGCTGGTGTCATACCACGTGTTGCTGGGCCTAAAGATCATAAGACAAATGCTGATTTCTGGCAAAAAGTCGTAAAGGATGCTGGTTGCAAGAATATAGAAGAAGCAAAAAAAGTTGATGGTAAGATCTTGTGGGAGAGTTGGTATAAGAATGCCCATGAGCAAAAAGCTCCAGTGAGCATTTTAGAGCCATCAATTGATGGAACATTCATTTCAGATGTGCCGCAAAACATTAGGAAAAAGGGCGAAGATGTGGACATTCCATTAATGATTGGGGTTACTTCTCAAGATATGTATCCTTATATGATCTTAGATATGGCTTTAAGGATGGGCATTAGAAATGCAAGACAAAAAAGAAGTAACGTTTATTGTTACTACTTTGATATAACATTACCGGGAGACAATTATAAAGCTTTTCACAGCAGTGATCTATGGTATCTATTTGGTAATATGGACAAGTCTAAAAGACCATTTACGCAAAAAGATAAAGATATAAGTAAAATGATGATCGATTATGTGACTAACTTTGTTAATAAGCACGATCCTAATGGTGAGGGATTAGTTAAGTGGCAAAAGATAACTAGATATGATCATGATCTTCGTTTATTCTCTTATGGTAAACGTTCTACTGTAAGACCATTTAAAGCAAGAGGTAAGTTATTCTACAATATGTTTTTTGATAAAGGACCTTTCTAAGCGTATAATTAATTCTTGAGTAGGGAGAAAGAAAAAGATGAGTCAAAAAGAAGAATGTGATGAACTATTTAATAATATGATGAATGCTGTGCATTACTTGTTAAATAAGAATAAAGAATTCTATCCTATAGGATCGGTGATGCTATTTGATGGTAAGGTGGAATTAACAGCTGTAGAAACAGATAATGATCATCCATTATCAAATGATGTCATTGAACAGTTGACACAGTTACATCATGAGAAAGCTTTGATGGGTCAGATCAAAGCAAGTGCTATTGCTTATAATGCCTCTATCAAAGTAGAAAATGTTGACATGGATGCTGTTATCGTTTCTCTTGAACATCGAGAAGGCTATAGTGTACAAGTGGTAGTTCCTTATAAGCAAACAGTATTTAGTAAGATCAAATATGGTCAGATATTTGCTCAAGAAGGACTACATGAAGTGTTCAATGAAGCATAAAAAGAAATAACATTAAAGACGTTAAGCAATGATCAGTATTTCTAAGTGTTGAGCATTGCTTTTTTGATGTTTTTTTTTTCAATGAGTGTACATAATAAAATAAAAAGTCTAAAATAGATGTGTAAATTCTTTTGGGAGTTATGTTTGTTGTTCGTTTATTAATAAACCAATTTGGGGTAATTAGTTTGTAGTGCAACCTCATATATCCATAAGAGAATATAAGGAGGCAATTAGAAATGAAGAAAAAGATGTCTGTAGTATCCTTATTAGTAGCAATATTCATGTTGCTGAGCTTTGTACCAACAACAGTAGGTGCAGAAGAAACAGATACTACTCGCGTATGGGATCTTTCTAAGTCAAAAGAAGCTACTAACCTTGATTCTAACTATGAATCACGTGTTACTTTATCTTTGCCAGCAGATGATTACAAAGGTAATTTGGATGTAGTATTCGTATTAGATGGATCTACAAGTACTGATGCTCATGATCTTGCTAGTAGTGCTGCTGACTTGCTTAGCAAATTAACTGAATATCAGAACTTGAATGTTAAAGCTGGTTTAGTTATCTTTGGTGGTAGTACTCCAATTCTTTACACTAGTGAAGAACTATTATCACTTGCTGAAGAAGGCAATCTAGATAAGATCGTTAATGCTTTGACAGATAAGTCATATGATGGTATGGCTGGCCGTAGTGGTAGTAACCTTCAGGCTGGTGTTATCGCTGCTCAAGATATGCTAGATGCTGATACTGAGGTAGAAAAGTCAGATAAGTATTTGATTCTTCTAACTGATGGTGGCGCTCGTATGTGGGTCAATGAAAAAGGTGAAGCAATGCATCAAGGCTATACTGTAAATGGTGGCACTGGTGTTTGGTGGAATTCAAATCAAGATTTTGCTAGCCGTTATATTGAAAATGGTGAGAAATCAAAGACATTACGTACTTTTGCAGAGGTTTATGAAGCTGGTACTAGTTCTGATATCGCTAAGTATGGAATGACTAAGGCTGAAAGTGAAAAAGAGGGTGCATATAAGAATGCAGCTGATTGGAATACTGTTTGCTATTCTGATGATTATTATACATCACTAGAAGTTTCTACTTATTATGCTGCTACTTCTATCATTGAATCATCTGAAAAAAACCATGTTATTTGGATCGATTATCCATATCATGGTGATGAATATGCTGAATACACTGATTCATTCAAGAGTTGGTTAGCTGACAACAAATATATCACTCGTTATGATAGTCAAGATCAAGAAGCTGAAAATATCTTCTCTGAAGTAAAAGATCAACTTATCTATTTATTAGATGCAGGTACAACAGTTGTTGATTACATGGGTTATGTTGAAGGCGATTATAACCTTGACTTTGTTAATAAGATCGACACTCTTGTTCTTACTGTAAATGGTGAAGCTAAAGAAGTTACTCAGTTATCTGACAACTCTTATGGTTTCGGTGAGAAACTTGATAATGGTAAGTATGAATATGAATTAACTTACTATTATGCTAATGATGGTGAAGAATATTTCCAATGGGATATCAATGTTCCTGTTAGAAAAGATGTTCCAGTACAACTTACTTATACTGTAAAACTTGTTAATCCTAAGACTGCTAGTGGTACATATGGTGTTTACGACCGTTATGGTGATAACAATGATGGTTCAGCTAAATATGACTTATACACTAACAACAAAGCTACTTTGAATCCAGTAGATTCTAATGGCAAAGCAGGTAATTCTCAAGATTTCCAAAAACCAACAGTATCATATGTTGTTGAAGGAAAAGTTCCAAGCACTGGAGATAATAGTCATATTTCACTATTTATAACTTTACTTGCTACTAGTGCTATTGCTTTAACAGCTGTAGCTATCAAAAAGAAAGAAGAAAAATAGTTTAACTTTCTAAAAATCTAAACAAAACAAGCTGCATGTTTCTTATGCTAATAAGATAATATGCAGTTTTTTTTAGAGTCTTCTGCACATAGGGTGGGTAAATTTACGCAATAAATCATTCAAAT
>CAVCVO010000009.1:0-12051 GCA_963606005.1 Anaerovoracaceae bacterium | reverse complement strand
GTTGTAGAACAACCAATTGAAACAGTTGAAACAGTTGAAACAGTTGATGACCCTTGTTTTGAGACAGTAGATGATATTGAAGAAGAAAATATCGATGATGTCATTGATAGTCCAACTCAAGAAGATGTTAAAGGGTCTGAAACAGTAGAACAACAAGCTCAACCTGTTGAAAGTTTTGAAGCAATCTTAGATGATCAAAATCAACCTGCAGAACAGTTTGAAACTATCATCTTAGAGCCTGAAGAAGTAGAAACTAAGACAGTTGAACAGGATCAACCAATTGAAAAAGTAGAAGAAAACCCAATTGAATCAATTGATGAACCTATAGAAGAAGTCATTGAAGAAATTGAAAACGAATTGCCTAGTAAAGAAGAATCTGCTGTCACAGTAGAAGAAAGTCAACCAGCTGTTTTAGAGAAAGAATTAGTAGATTCTAATGATGAATCAAAAGAGGATGTCATCGTAGAAAACGATGATGAACAATCTGCTGAAGAAGTTAAGACTACCGAAGTAGTTGAAACTCAACCAATCGTAGAAGAGATTCATGATGTAGAAGATGAACAACAAGCAAAAACAGTTGAAGAAAAGACTATTGAGATTCAACCAGTTGATACTCAAAAAGTTGAGCAAGATCAATCTAGCGAGTCTGTAGTTGAGCCAGTAGAAGAAAAAGAAGAAGAAGTTATCATTGAAGATGATGATAAACAAGATCAAGTTGACCAAGTATCTAAGTATGTTCAAAGCATAGTTGATGATACATTAGGAAATAAAGCTGATGATAACGACAGTATATTTGCTTATATTGATGAAGCATTGAATTCTGTTAATGATTATTCTAAGAGCACTCAACCAAAAGAAGAAAAGGTTGAAGAAAATGACGATCAGAAATTAGATGTTGATGATATAGCTAATATCGTTAATTCATGGAATCTTGAAAAGTATGATTTCCAATCTGATGATGAAGAACCTACTGTAGAGACTCATGAAGAAACTGAAGAAGTTATCGAAAATGAACCAGTTGAACTTGAAAAAGTTAAAACTTCATTTGAACCAAAGAACAACGTTGAAGCACCTGTTTATTATGATGATCCAGTTGCTGTTGACAAATTGACTCAAAAGCTTGAAAAAGAAAGAGTCTTACGTGAACAGATGTTGGAGCAGACTAAACAGATCAAATTACAAGTTAAAGAATATGAGAACGAATTAGATTCTGTAAATGATTCAATGTCTAAGACTAATAAGATTTTAAACTTTGTCTTAACATTATTGATCATGACATTATTTGTCATCTTATTTATCATTGGATTCTGGTTTGCTCAAGAAAGAGGATTATTGTAATATGTCGATAAATATCGCCATAGACGGTCCATCTGCCTCTGGCAAAAGTACCGTTGCTAAAGAATTATGTAAAAGATTAAATTATATACATCTTGATACCGGTGCAATGTATCGCTGCGTAGCTAAATACGCGCTTGATAATGGAATTGATCTAAATGATCAAGTTTCTGTTGAGAGTGTATTGAATGAAGTTAGTATTGAGCTTACAAGCGATGGAAAAGTATTCTTAAATTCTAAAGAAGTAACAAACGATATAAGGACTGATGAGATATCTCAAGGTGCGAGTATCGTTTCTACTTATAAGAATGTAAGAGAATATCTTGTTGCCTTACAACAAAAGATGGCAGAGAATAAGGGCTTTATCATGGATGGTAGAGACATAGGTACAGTAGTCTTACCTAATGCCGAATTAAAGATCTTTATGACTGCTTCAGCTCATGAAAGAGCTAAGAGAAGGTATTTAGAAAACCAAAAAAGAGGCATAGATTCTAATTTAGAAGAATTAGAAAAAGAAATTGCCGAAAGAGATTATAGGGATACTCATCGTGAGATAAGCCCTTTAAGAAAAGCAGAAGATGCTATAGAGATCGACACTTCCGATATTAATAAGATGGAAGTAGTCGAGCGTATTATGAAACTGATAACCGATAAAATTTGAGGTGGTAATATGTATGTTGGAACAGTTGCAATAGTCGGACGTCCTAATGTTGGCAAGTCTACTATATTTAATAGAATGGTCGGAGAAAGAATCTCTATTGTTGATCCGACAGCCGGTGTAACAAGAGATAGGATTTATGGCAAATGCGAATGGCTGACCAAAACATTTAATGTTATCGATACTGGTGGATTACAGATCGCAGATCAACCATTTCAAGTTGAGATCCAAGCCCAAGTTGAGATAGCTATACAAGAAGCCGATACAATCGTTATGCTGTGTAATATTCGTGATGGTGTTACAAGCGATGATCAATATATTGCTTCAATGTTAAAAAAATCGCAAAAGAAGGTCATATTAGCTGTTAATAAAGTTGATGATATTTCTTTCTATGATGGAATATATGAATTTTATCAATTAGGTTTATCTGATCCAGTCGCCATAAGTGGTGTTCAAGGCATCGGTATCGGTGATCTAATGGATAAGATATTAGATTCATTTGAAGAAAAGAAAATGGCTTCTTATGATAGCATGATCTCATTTGCGGTGATTGGTAGACCAAATGTTGGTAAAAGTTCGCTTGTAAATGCGATACTTGATCAACAGAGAGTCATTGTATCTGATATTGAGGGTACAACAAGAGATGCTATTGATACACCATTTGAAAGAGATGGCAAATCCTATGTTGTCATTGATACAGCAGGTATCCGTAAAAAAGGAAAGATATACGAAAATATCGAGAAATATGCTTTATTAAGAGCAATGCGAGCAATTGAAAGAAGTAATGTTGTCTTGTTTGTCTTAGATGCTAAAACAGGCATCACTGATCAAGATAAGCACGTTGCAGGTTATGCTAAAGAAGCAGGTAAAGGCATCATCATCGTTTATAACAAGTGGGACCTTGTAGAAAAGGATCACACGACAATGGATAAGATAACTAAAGAGATCAGAAAACAATTTGTTTATCTTGATTACGCACCTATCGTTTTCACTAGTGCATTAAATAAACAAAGGATTCAAAAGTTATTTCCACTTATCGATGAGGTTTATGACTATTCACAACAGAGAATATCAACTGCTTTATTGAATGAAGTAGTCAATGATGCTCAGATCACAACCCCTCCTCCTACTCACAATGGTAAGAGATTAAAGATCAACTTTGCCTCACAAGTATCTATCGCACCTCCAACATTTGTCTTGTTTGTAAACGATGAAGAGTTATTACATTTCTCATATAGTCGTTATATTGAAAATAAGTTAAGAGATGCTTTTGGCTTTACAGGTAATCCGATCAAGATCATCGCTAGAAGGAAAAACTAGCCATGGAGGATATCGTATACAAAAAGGATCTTGCTGATAAATTGGCTGATCAATTTGATATCAGTAGAAAACAAGCAAATGATCAAGTTAACTACATCTTTGATTGCTTAGTTGATTCTATTATTGAAGGAAAGACAGTTACTATCACTAATTTTGGTAATTTTTCTATTAAAGAAAAAAATAATGGTGATAAAGAATCTATCAATTATATCAATTTTAAGATATCAAAGAAGTTAAAAAATATGATCAACGAATAATCGTTGTAAATTAAACACAAAGTGTTTATAATGTTACTAACACGATGAGAAGGAACGTAGTATCGTAAATATATCTCAGAGAAGAAGATGTTTGGTGAAAGTCTTCCGATATATCGATATGAATTCACCTTTGAGTGGGGCTAATCACCTCCGCTAACAGCGTTATAGGTTTATGAGAAGTAACTAAGGTGGTACCACGTCAATTTAACGTCCTTAAATTGGCGTTTTTTTAATGAAGAACAAGGAGAGGAAGAATATGGTACAAAATTGGGAAGCATTAAAGAATGAATTTGCACAGATCATTGAGCAAGCTAAAGACTTACAACAGATCGAGTCTATCAGAGTAGACTTGTTAGGTAAAAAAGGTCGTATTGCTGGTTTGATGAGTGAGATGCAGAACATTGCCAAAGAAGAAAAGAAAAACTTTGGTATGGCTGTTAATGAATTGAAACAAAATACAGAACAGCTAGTAAAGAGCAAGATTGCTCAATTAAAAGAGCAGGAAATGCTCAAAAAGATTGAAGAGGATACTATTGATATCACTTTGCCAGCAAGTAGAAAAAAATATGGAACTTTACATCCATTAGCTATTGTTCAACAAGAGATAGAAGATATCTTTATTGGTATGGGTTATGGTATCGATAATGGTCCAGAAGTTGAATATGATCTATACAACTTTGAAAAGGCCAATATCCCTGCTGATCATCCAGCAAGAGATATGCAAGATACTTTTTATGTTGATGTTAATAGATTATTAAGAACGCAAACAACCGCAATTCAGATGCGTGTACTAGAAAAAGAGCATGATCATTTACCTATCAAAGTAATTTGTCCAGGTAAAGTTTATAGAAAAGATGATGATGATGCTACACACTCTCATCAATTCATTCAGATTGAAGGACTTGTTGTTGGTGAAAATATCACTATGGCTGATCTAAAAGGCACATTAGAGTTATTAGCAAGAAGTATGTTTGGTAAAGATAGAGAGATTAGATTAAGACAATCTTATTTCCCATTTACTGAACCATCTTTAGAAATAGATGTTTCTTGTCATATCTGTGGTGGTAAAGGCTGTCCTACTTGTAAACAAACTGGCTGGATTGAGATCTTAGGTGCAGGTATGGTACATCCTCATGTATTAGAAATGGCTGGCATTGATCCAGAGAAGTATTCAGGATTTGCTCTTGGCGTTGGTGTTGAAAGAGTAGCAATGTTGAAATATGGTATTGATGATATTCGTAATTTCTACAATAACAATATTGAGTTCTTACAGAACTACAAGAGATTTGAGTAAAGGAGAAAGAATATGCGAGTTACTTATAATTGGCTAAAACAATATATGGATCTCTCAGATGTTGATCCAAAAACCTTAGCAGACGCCTTGACTAAGGGTGGACTTGAAGTTGAAGGTAGTGAAAAGCAAGCATATGCTACTAACTTGACTATTGGTAAAGTTTTAAGTTGCGTTGCTCATCCTAATTCAGATCATTTACATATCTGTCAAGTTGATGTTGGTGATTATACTACTCAGATTGTTTGTGGTGCACCTAATGTCGCAGAAGGTCAAAAAGTCATAGTTGCTTTACCTGGTTGTGTTTTACTTGGTGGTGAGATCAAAGCTGGTAAAGTCAGAGGTGAAGAATCAAATGGTATGATCTGTGCTTTATTTGAACTTGGTGTTGACAAAAAGAGTTTAACAGAAGAACAGTTAAACGGAATTGAAGTATTAAGTGAAGATGCTCCAGTTGGTTGTAAGAATGTCTTAGAATACTTACATCTTGATGATACGATCTATGAAGTATCTTTGACTCCTAATAGAGCTGATTGCATGAGTATGTGGGCTTTAGCAAAGGATGCTGGTGCTTTACTTAATAAGAAGGTCACTTTACCTGATTATTCATATAGTTGTGATAAGAAGGATAGTACATTGACTATCAAACTAGATACTGATAAATGTACAAGATTTGTTGGCACGATCGTTGAAGATTTAACAATCAAACCTTCACCAAAATGGATGGTTGAAGCACTACACGCTGCTGGTATTAAAGCTATTAATAACGTTGTTGATATCTCTAACTTTGTAATGTTAGAAACAGGTCAACCTCTTCATTTCTATGATCTTGCTAAAATACCAGCAAGAGAGATCACTGTTAAGACTGGTCTAGAAGAATACTATACTGCTTTAGATGGTCAACAATACCACGTATTACCTGATGATATCATGATCACTACTGAAGGAAAAGCTATCGGTTATGCTGGTATCATGGGTGGCGATGATAGTAAGATCGATGAAAATACTAAAGGTATCATCATTGAAGCTGCTCATTTCAATTCCGTAAATATCCGTAATACTTCTAGAAGACTTGGCTTGATCACTGAGGCAGCTTCTAGATTTACTAAAGGTATCGATCCACTTGCTGCTGTTAAAGCAACAGAAAGAAGTATTCAATTATTATTAGAATATGCTGATGCTAAAGTAGTTGAAAAGACTGTAACAGTTTCTAATGATGAGTATAAAGATACAGAGATCATTGCTCCAGTAAGTAAGATCAATAAATTATTAGGAACTAACTTTACTTATGAACAAATGTTTGATGTATTTGAAAGACTTGATTTCTCACCTGTTAAAGTAGATGAGGATAATATCAAGACATTAATACCTTCATATAGAACAGATGTTAAGATTTATAATGATCTAGCTGAGGAAGTCATCAGAGTATTAGGTTATGAAAATATCGTTTCTACTTTACCTAAGATGCCAACAACACAAGCTCATTATGGCGATCATGGTAAGCAACAAAGGATCATCTCTGAGATGCTCATGGGTTTAGGCTTTAATCAGATCATTACTTATTCATTAGTTTCTGCGGAAAAGAATGCTGAAAATGTCTTATCTATCGGTACACCTGTAAGGATTGCTAATGCAATGGGTGAAGATAGAAGATATTATAGAACAGGACTTATCCCTTCTATGTTAGATGTTATCGCTTATAACACTAATAGAGGTCATAATGAATATGAGTTATTTGAGTTTGCTAATGTATATAGCGATGAAGGAAAAGATTCCATCCGTTTATCAATGGCAATGTCAACTAACACGACTGTTTCTAAATGGCAAAAGATCAATGAAACAAATGATTTCTATAAGATGAAAGGTATCATCTTAAATATCTTAGATAAATTTGGTTATGATGAAAAGAGATTATCTTTCAAAAAGATCTCTGAACCTAATAATATCTTACATCCTAATAAGAGTGCTGATATCTATTTAGGAAGAACTAAGATTGGTGTTTTAGGTCATTCTCATCCACTTGCTCAAACTAAGTATGGTATTGATGAATGTGTCTTAGCTGAACTTGATATCAAAGCTATCTTTGCTGAAAAGCCAGCTAAAGTTAAGTTTGTTGCTATCAACAAATATCCAAGTGTTAAATATGATCTAGCTTTAGTTGTTAAAGAAAAGGTAACAGCTGAAGATATCACTAGTACTGTAAAGAAAGCTGCTGGAAACTTATTAAGTTCAGTAGAGATCTTTGATGTTTATAGAGGCAAAGGAATTGATGATGGTTATAAGAGTGTAGCTATCAGTGTTATCTATAGAAGTAGTGAAAAGACTTTGACTGAAAAAGATATCACACCAATTCATAGTAAAGTTTTAGATAGCTTATCAAGAAATCTTGATGCTTCTTTAAGAGAATAGTGGAAATTATTTCAGATAGTGCTATAATATTAACGCTTAAGTGTGAACTTGTTAAAACATTAAGAGAAAGATTAGGAGGAAATTAACAATGGGACGTGCTCATGAAGTCAGAGCTGCAAGTATGGCAGCTACTGCAGCAAAGAAAACAAAGATTTATTCAAGATACGGCAAGGAAATTTACATGGCTGCTAAGGGTGGCGTTCCTGATCCTAACATGAACCAAACTTTGAAGAGAGTTATTGAAAAGGCTAAAGCCGCACAAGTTCCGGCTGATGTTATCAAAAGGAATATTGAAAAGGCTAAAGGAAATAGTGGTGAAGCTTATATCGAAAACCGTTATGAAGGATTTGGACCTGCTGGTTCAACTATCATCATCGATACTTTATCAGATAACTCAAATAGAACTCTTGCAGAAGTAAGAAGTTGCTTCAATAAATCACATTGCAACTTAGGTAAAGCAGGATGTGTTTCTTATCAATATGACAATTTAGGAATCTTATCATTCCAAGGTAGTGAAGATGAAGTTTTGGACATCTTAATGATGGCTGAAGTTGATGTCAAAGATGTTGAAAGTGATGATGAAGGTTATGTTACAGTATATGTAGCTCCTACAGATCTTTTCAAAGCAAAAGATGCTATTGAAGCAGCTAAAGGTGAGACTAACTTTGTTGTATTGGAAAACAAATTATTACCACAAGACACAGTTGAACTTACTGCTGAAGAAGATGTTAACTTGTTTAAACGTTTATTAACATTACTTGATGATGTTGATGATGTTCAAAACGTATATCACAACGTTAGTAATTTATAATGATCATTATTGCTCGAACTTATACTAGTTCGAGCTTTTTTTGTAAATTCTTTTTCCAATTCTTGCTTTTGCTATTACTATACTTTATAATAAATATAGAATTAATTCCGATAAATATATCGAGAAGTAGAACAATATTCTTTGCTAGGATCTCAAAAAAACAAAGAAGGATAATATTGATCCAAAGATAAAATGTTCTATATTTCTAACAAATTAAGGTAGCTAGTTTGTATCAAAGGTAATGGATTTTTGAAACTACCAAATAGAAAGTAGAGGAAAAACAATTAATGAAGAAAAGATTACTCACGATCATGCTTGTATTATGTATGGTTTTACAATTTGCTCCTAGCATGGTACTTGCTGATGAAAGTAATGATCCACCAGATGAATCTGACACGATTCAAACAAGTGAAGAGATCTTAACTAGTGAACAAGAAGAAATAATGGAAACTGGTGAGATCACTGTAACAAATGAACAAGCTGAAGAAGATATTTCTTTAACAAATGAATCAGTAGAAGAAGATATCAATCTGGTAAGTGAAACACAAGCGACTCATACCCATTGCGTATGTGGTGGTAAAACTGTAGCTAATCATTCATCTTGTCAAAATGTTACTTATGTTCCTTGGGATGGTAAGAGCAATATTAGTTATACTAATAATGTTGCCTATGTTTATCTGACTGCTGATGTAAGTCGTAGTTCTATTTTAACGATCAAAGGTAAAACTTTGTATTTATGCTTAAATGGTCATAGTTTAAAAAATGGTAAAACAAATCAAAATACTATAGATATCGAAGAGAATGGCAAGTTAATATTAACTGATTGTATTGGTACTGGTACTGTCGGTGGTAGAAAATCTGGTAGTGATAGTGGTGCCATTTGGTTAGCTTATAATGCTAAATTTGATATGTATGGTGGAAGTCTTACTGGTAGTAGTGGCTTAAAAAACGGTGGTGGTGTAGTTCTTAAAAAGAACGGTGCCGTATTCAATATGTATGGTGGCAAGATCGTTAATAATAGTGTTACTAAATATGGTGGTGCTGTTTATATCTATGGTAGTGGTACATTTAATATGTATGGTGGCGAGATCAGTGGCAATAAATCAAGCAACTGGGGTGGCGCTATCGTTATGCAAGGTAATGGTATTGCTCAAGGCTCATTTAATATGTATGGAGGTACTATCAGTTCTAATTCTTCAAAATATGGTGGAGCAATTTATACCACTAATGGAGGCCATATAGAGATACATGGAGGTACTATCACAAATAATACTGCCTCATATAATGGTGGAGCTATATATACAGATTCTTTGTATAATACTGGAACTATAAAGATCTATGATGGTACGATCTCTAATAATACGGCTAATGATTCAGGTGGAGGTATCTATATGACTTTCGCTAACGTTCTATATATGTATGGAGGAACTATTAGTGGTAATATTGCTAAAACTGGTGCTGGAGGAGGCATGTGTTTAGTAGGTTCATTAGCAAGAACTAAGGCTGATATTTCAGGCGGATCGATCATCAATAACAAGTCATTAGCTACTAAACAAGAAGATTATAGAGCTGGAGGTATCTTTACTAGCTTATTAGATCTCACAATTACAGGTGGAACTATCAGTGGTAACTCTGCAGTTGGTGATGGTGGAGGTATGTATCTTTCAAATAAGACAAATGCGAACTTCTCTAATGTTGTTATTTCTAATAATGTTTCTAAATATGGTGCAGGTATCTATATTACAGGTAGTACAGAATTAATTCTTGCTGAAGGAGTAAGTATTACAGGAAATGCAGCATCATCTCAAGGCTCTGCAGTATTTGTAAGAGATAGTACAACAATCACTTTAAAAGATAATGCTTCTATAACTGGAAATACAGGATTTGGAGCAATCTATGTTAGCTGTTCAGATAGCTCTGATGCCACAGGTCAGATCAAAGTTTCTGGTAGTCCTGTAGTTAAGGAAAATACTAATGAAAGTAAACTTAGTAACGTTTACTTAAGCGAAAAAGCTAAAGTTGAGATCACTGCTGATATGGTAGAAGGTGCTTCTGTTGGCATTACTACTTACAAATCACCTACATTAGATACAAGTGTTGTCTTCTCTAAAGAATATGCTTCAGATCAATCAGCTTACTATATTGCTGATGATGATCGTTATTTAGTTAGATATAATGAAGCTAAACAATTAGAACTATATATTAATCCTGATTGTATCTATACCATTACTTATGATCCTGGTGTAAATGGTGTGGGTGAATCATCTACAGTAACAAAAATCAAAGATGAACCTATCACATTAAAAGACGTGTGCTTTACTCGTAATGGCTTCACTCAGATTGGTTGGACTTTAACTGAAGAAGGCGAAAAGGAATATGATCTTTCAGGAAGTTATAATGGTAATGGTTCTGTTAGTATATATCCTGCTTGGCAAGCTAAGTCAGGCTATACAGTCATATTCGAAACAGGTGAAAATGACAGTACTTATCTAACTAAAGCTGATGTTAAATGGACAGATAAAGTTTTAGATAATGTAGAGGAACCAATAAAAGAAGGTTATTCATTTGCTGGTTGGTATTTAGGTGAAACTTTAGTTGATGTTAATGATACTTATGGACAACTAGCATTAGATGATACTGTAATGCAGATAACATTAAATGCTAAATGGAGTACAGTTGACTATAGGATAGAGTATGATCTTGATGGAGGAACCGCAACTAATCCAACAACTTATACGATTGAAAGTGAAGATATCACTTTAGTCAATCCAACTAGGAATGGTTATGAATTTGCTGGTTGGTCAGGAACTGATTTAACTGGTGAAACTAATATGACTGTAACTATCAAAAAAGGTAGCATCGGAGATAGAAGTTATGTTGCTCATTGGAACGCTAAGGATTATTACAAAGTAATATTTGAGTCTTGTAATTATGAATATCTAAGTAAGACAAATGTTAAATGGACAGATATTGTTCTAGAAGAAGTTACTGATCCAACTTATTCTAGAAATGGATTTACAGTTGATGGATATGAATTTACTGGTTGGACATATGGAACTACTAATGTAACTACAACTAGTACTTATGGTGATCTAGCTGTTGATGATACAGTAATGGAGATCTTATTAGTTGCTAACTTCAAGGATGTAGCTACTCCTATTGGGGAAGTAACCTTATCTGAAAATAAATGGACTTCTTTCTTGAATGATATAACTTTTGGTGTATTCTTTAAAGAAACTCAAGCTGTAACTATCACAGCAACTGATAATAGTGAAGGTAATGTCAAGATAGAATACTATTTAAGTGATAAACAGTTATCTGAAGAAGAATTAGCTAAACTAGAAAACTTAACTTTATATGAAGGATTGTTTAATATTGATCCAGATAACGAATATGTCATTTATGTTAGATTGACTGATGAAACCGGAAATAGTTGTTGGATAAATACAGATGGAATTGTTCTTGATGCTACTTCTCCTGTATTTGAAGGAGTTGAGGATGGTAAGAATTATTGTAAAGAATTATTGATAACAGTTATCGATAAACATCTTGATTCTGTTTCAGTAAATGGAGAACTAGTTGAATTAGTTGATGGACAATTTACGCTGATGCCAGAGGGTGAACAAACTATTGTAGCAACTGATAAATCAGGAAATACTACAACTATTACAATTCATTTTGCTCATACTGGTGGTAAAGCAACTTATACTGAAAAAGCAAAATGCGAAGTATGTGGACAAGAATATGGTGATGTATTACCAAAGAGACCTTCTACTGGTGATAACAGTAACCTAATATTCTGGATAGTTGTTGCGGTTGTATCTGCTTCATCTCTATTAATGGTCATCAATCAAAAGAAGAAAAAGTTAGAAGAATAAGTAACCTCTATTCAAATTGGTGAATGTTGCTGAAAGGCAATATTCACCTTTTTGTATTTTATTCTTGAAAATAATCTAAAAAGTGCTAAAAT
>CAVCVO010000008.1:0-2886 GCA_963606005.1 Anaerovoracaceae bacterium | reverse complement strand
ACATTTCAGTGAATCTTGGGGTAATTCTTTTCAAAAAATTCAATCCTTTTTTTATCATGGGGTCTTATTTTGAAATCACTTTTTCTCTGCTGTCCCCAAAATTGTCCCCATCATTTTTGAACAACTCCCACGAATTCTCAATTACCCGTTTTTTTCAAACACACGATAGTTTAAAGTGCAAATTTTATAAAACACACACTATTTTAAATTACCAAGTGATATTTGCTTTCCGCCATCATCTATTTTCTTTTTCATTTTTTTACCGAAATATCTCACTAATGTTATATAATTATCATATTGATGAGGTTTTTATATGGAAAGTAACATTATACAGATAAATTATCAAGATAAACTTATAACACTGATACCTACGGCTCACGTATCTAAAAACAGTGTGGAATTAGTCAATGAAACTATTGATGAAGTTAAGCCAGATTGTATCTGCATTGAATTAGATCAAGATAGATACAATACATTGACAGAACCAGAAAAATACAGAAATACTGATATTGTCAAAATCATTAAAGATAAACAAGTAGGAATGATGCTTGTTAATCTGATACTTGCTAATTACCAGAGAAAATTAGCTGTCAATCTCAATAACAAGTCAGGTAGTGAAATGTTAGCTGCTATTTCAAAAGCTAAAGAAAATAACATCACTTTAGTCATGGCAGATAGGAAGATCAAAACAACCTTTGCTCGTATCTGGTCTAACCAAAATTTCTTTGACAAGATAAAACTATTAACTGGTATCATCTCAGCTATCTTTGATGATGAAAAACTAAGTGAAGAAGATATCGCCCAATTACAAGATAAAGATATGTTAAATGCGGCTTTAAATGAGATCAGTCAACAATTTCCTAAGATAAAGGAAGTCTTAGTTGATGAACGTGATAAATATCTTGCTTATAAGATCAAACATGCTCCAGGAAAAAATATAGTGGCCGTATTAGGTGCAGCTCATTGTGTCAATGTTCCTAATTACATCCAACAAGATTACAGCATAGCTGAATATGACAAAATAAAAGAAAAGACTAAACTACAAAAAATGAGTGGTTGGATCATACCAATATTGATCGTAGTAGCTATCATCTTGTGTTTTAGAGTTGATAGTAATGTTGGATTAAAACAGATAGAATCATGGATCCTTATCAATGGTTCACTAAGTGCCATTGGTGTACTTATCGCTGGTGGTCACTTAGTCAGCGCTCTTGTAGCTTTTATCGCTGCTCCGATCACTTCCCTAAACCCATTGCTCGCTGCTGGTTGGTTTGCTGGATTATTGGAAGCTAAAATATGTAAACCTACAGTAGCTGACTTTGATAGTTTAAGTGAGGATCTAAATACATTTAAAGGTTTTAGGACTAATAAAGTAACAAAGATACTTCTTGTCGTTGCTCTAGCTAACCTAGGTAGTACTTTAGGTACTTTCATTGCTGGACTTGATATCATCAAATCAATATTTTCAAACTTATAGTAAGGAGTTAATATGAAAAAGATACTTAATGACTATATATTAGAACATCAACAAGAAACATATGACCTAGGCGAAAAACTCTTTACTAATCCCGAATTAGGATTCAAAGAATTCAAAACAAAAGAAATAATCTTAGATTACTTAAAAAAGCATAACTTAAAAGTTGATAAAGAATACTCTATCACTGGCTTATCTGTAACGATTGGTAGTGGTAAACCTCATATAGGACTTATTGCCGAAATGGATGGCATCCCTACTTTAAATCATCCTTATGCTTCTAAAGTAGATAATGCTGCTCATTCTTGTGGACATAGTACCCAAATGGCAATAACTTTAGCTGCCTTAGATAGCTTAAATCAAATCATTGACAAACTAAAAGGAACAATAACTTTATTCTTTACACCAGCTGAAGAGTTTACTGATATTGATTATCGTAGATTTCTCATTTCTCAAGGCAAGATAAAGTATTTATCAGGAAAAGAAAACATGCTAGCTGACAAACTATTTGATGATATCGATGTCATCATTCATCTTCATGGTAGTGGTGAATATAAAGATCATCATTTCTCTATCGATAGTATGTTATCTGGTTTTACTTACAAAGTAATAACCTTTAAAGGAAAAGCTGCTCATGCTGCTGTTTGTCCAGATCAAGGAGCAAATGCTCTTAATATGTTGACATTATTCTTAGATGCCATAAATATGTATAGAGAAACATTTAAAGAAGAAGATCTAGTAAGATTTCATGGCATGGTAACTAAAGGTGGTACAACAGTTAATTCCATTCCAGAAGAAGTGGTATACCAATGTTATTGCCGTAGTGTTTCACCTACTTACTTATTAGAACTATCTAAACAAGTCAATAAGATGGCTTCCTGTTGTGCACAAGCCTTAAATGGTTCAGTAGAGATCCAAGAATTCCCAGGTTATTTTCCACTTGTTCCATCTAAAAAATTAGGGCAAGTTGTTTATAAGAACATGCTTAACTTCTATGATGAAAGTGAAATATTGCATAACGAAAAAAGCTGTGCCGCAGGTGATGTAGGAGATATCTCACTATTTAAACCAATCATCCAATATGGTTACACTGGCTTTACTGGAAATATGCATGGCAATAACTTACTAATCAAAGATCCATATGAAATCTATATGATCCAAGCACAATTAGTAGCCGATAGCATCTATGATCTTCTAAATGATCACTCACTAGTTGATGATATTGTCAAAGACTTTAAACCAGTAATGACTTATCAACAATACATTGATTATCTTGATCAAAAATAAAATCCTATAAAAGGATTTTTATTTTGTTCTGATTAATGTCAAATCGTGTGGTCAAAAAAGTAGTTTAAACAAGTGTGGTTTTGCTTTAACAAGAGTGTGGTTTTTGCTCATCCAATAGGCATGAA
>CAVCVO010000007.1:0-20251 GCA_963606005.1 Anaerovoracaceae bacterium | reverse complement strand
GACAGTAAACAGTTTATTAAGGAGTTCATGAATTCAGAAACTGCTAAACAATTAGAATCAGATTATGATTTCTTACAATGGGCTGGTGAAGAGTATATTTTGGAGCAGTTTACAGAAGAAAAAAATATTATACAGAATGGTGATACTTTTGATATAGATGCTATCTATTGGATTGGTTATATTTATAGGTATTGGCATTATCAATACAATGAAACGAGCAAAGAGATATATAAGCAAGCTAATGAAGAAGTAATGAATAGTAATTATTTTGTATTCCATACTTTTGATCCAGTACTTGCTATTGAAGATCTAAAAGAAATTTATCAAGAGAGAAAAAGAAAATAATTGGTCTTTGACTTTGATTTTTGTATGTGGTAGTATACTACACGTGGCTCGGAGGGCGAGTTGTTCAAGGAAATGATAGCCGGACAAGAGACAGGTTGAGATATCTGTTTCTGTCCGGTTTTTATGTTAAGGAGGATTTTGAACATGGACTTATTGAGTGGCAATATTAAGAAGATCTATTTTAAGTATCTTTTTGCAGCATTTGGAAGTGCGATGATCACTTCTATCTATTCAATCGTTGATATGGCTATGGTTGGCCAATATCATGGACCTGATGGCACAGCAGCTTTAGCAGTTGTTGCTCCAGTATGGAATATCATTTATAGTTTAGGATTATTAATGGGTATTGGAGGTAGTGTTATCTTAGTAACAAAGAAAGCTAGTGATAATGATGGAAAAGAGAATCAATATTTCACTATCGCTGTAATAGGAGCAATCATCTTGGCTATATTATCTTGGTCAGCTTTTATTCTTTTTGAAGACGAGATATTAACCTTCTTTGGAGCTGATAGTTCATTATTAAGTTATGCTACTACTTATTTAAAACCAATTATGTATGTCTTACCATTATTCTTATTTAATCAGATGTTAGCTGCATTTTTAAGAAATGATAATGATCCATTACTTGCTACTATTGGTGTTTTATCAGGTGGTATTTTCAATATTTTCGGCGATTATTTCTTTGTCTTTGTTTGTAATCTTGGCATACTTGGTGCAGGTATTGCTACGGCAGTAGGAGCAGTCATCTCTTTTGTAGTAATGCTCACTCATTTCTTCAAAAAGAAAAACACTTTAAAGTTTATCAAGTGTGAAGATTTCTTTAGTAAGATGAGAGAAGTTGTCATTACTGGTTTTCCTACATTCTTTATTGATGTAGCAATGGGAATAGTAACAGTCTTATTTAATAGACAGATCATGAACTATCTAGATGCTAATGCTTTATCTGTTTATGGACCGATCATCAACGTTAGTACTTTTGTTCAATGTTGTGCTTATAGTGTTGGACAAGCTGCTCAACCGATCATTTCACCTAACTTTGGTGCTAATAAATGGGGTAGGATCAAAGAAACATTACATTATGGGTTATTAACTGCTGTTTTCTTTGGTATATTTTGGACTGTATTAAGTATGGTTGCACCAAATATGTATATCTACTTATTTATGACTCCTAATAGTGAGATATTACAGATTGCTCCTAGTATAATTAGGACATATGCTATTTCATTTTTATTACTACCAATTAATATCTTCTCAACTTACTATTTCCAAGCGATAATGAAACCTAGACAAGCATTTATAGTTTCATTTGCTAGGGGATTATTGATCAGTGGATTACTTATAACTTTGCTTCCTAAATTCTTTGGTGGTACTAGTATTTGGTTAGCTATGCCTATAACAGAATTATTGACTATGTTCTACGGAGCTATCTGTATCAAAAAGTATACATTATCTGGTGAAGAAAGCAGTAATAAGTTAAAAGTAAAGCATGCACATTGATTTTAGTGAACACTAACAGTTTTTTGACTTGCGAGTTGAAAACCTTTTCGATAAACTCTTGAAAATCACATAATTTTCTTTTATTATAATTATAGGCAGGGAAGTGAATATATGGAACAAAAGATCAATTTAGATATTGACACCATTTTAAACAAAGAGTTTAACGTTGAGTTTAAAGGTTTTTCTCCAATCGAGGTAGATACTTTTTTAGATCAAGTAGTACAAGATTATGATACTTATCAAAAGATGATCGCTGATCTTAAAGAACAAGCAGATATGTATCGTAATGCTACTGATAAGCTAAAAGCAAGAGTCATTGAACTTGAAAATAAGATCGATACTTTAGAGAAGAGTAAAGCTGATAGTGAAGTAACTCCTGCTGTAAATAACTTGTCACAAGTAGACATCTTACGTAGACTTGCTCGCTTGGAACAAGAAGTATTTAATCGTAAATAACCAATGAGGCGATCGCTGCCGAAAGGTAGAGGAAAGTCCACGCTCGCACTATCTGCGATGATAGTAGTGATTATGCTGGTTTAACAAATAAGGCCAGGCACTGACGGCGATGACTACTCCTAAACAGCAATGCATGGACGAGCATCTTAAGGTGCAACAGTGACGAAGTCTTAATAGAAATATTAAGAGTGGAACGATGTAAACCCCATAAGCGAGAAACCCAAATTTGGTAGGGGAACCCAAAGTCGACAAAATGAAGAAGACAGGGAAGCTATGCTTAGATAAATGGTCGCCACCGGTAACGGGACAGAACGTGGCTTACAATTGGTTTATTATAAAGAGCGTTGACACGCTTTTTTTTGTGCTATAATTAAGTTCAAGGAGAAATTAGCTTATGAATTTACCGAATAGAATATCCGTATTTAGACTTATATTGATACCCTTGATAGTTCTTATCTGGGTATTCCCTTATGCACAATTTGATATTGAACTTCCTACTTATTATGTTGGAAGTGTATCTCTTTCTTTTAAGAATGTTTTATCACTTATTATTTTTGTTGTTGCTTCTGTTAGTGACTGGTTAGATGGCACGATCGCTAGAAGAACAAATCAGATAACTACCTTTGGTAAGTTTATCGATCCTATCGCAGATAAGTGTTTGACTACAACAATGTTTGTGATCTTTGCTGCTAATAACACTATTTCATTTATCCCTGTCATCATCATGATCTGGCGTGATACGATTGTTGATGGTATAAGACAGATCGCTGCTAGTCAGAACTTTGTCATGGCGGCTGGAAAGTTAGGGAAATTAAAGACTGTAACACAGATGTTGTGTATCATTTTTATCTTATTGAACAACATTCCATTTGAACTTATTAGTGTTCCTGTAGCTGATATCTTATTATGGTTATCTGCATGTATCTCTTTGATCAGTGGAATCGACTATTTTATGCAAGCAAAAGATATTATTTTGAAGGATAAATAGGAATTATTAATTTTCGTGCATAATATATATTAGAAGGAGAATTATTTATGGCAGAAAAAACTGATGCTGAGATCTTGGCACAAACGATAAAAGAGATCGAAAAAACATATGGTAAAGGTTCAATAATGCGTTTAGGTGACAGTGTTAAAGTAGAGGAAGACGCAATATCATCAGGATCATTATTGATCGATAGAGCCTTAGGAATTGGAGGATATCCAAGAGGAAGGATCATCGAGATCTATGGACCTGAGTCAAGTGGTAAAACAACTTTAGCTTTACAGGCTATTGCTGAAGTTCAAAAGACTGGTGGTAGAGCGGCATTTATCGATGCAGAAAATGCGATCGATCCAACTTATGCGAAAAACTTAGGCGTTCAGATTGATGAGCTTATCTTATCGCAACCTGATTCAGGAGAGCAGGCTTTAGAGATTGCTGAGCTACTTATCAAATCGGCTGCTATTGATTTACTTGTAGTGGATAGTGTTGCTGCTTTAGTTCCACAAGCTGAGCTAGATGGAGTAATGTCTGATTCATCTATGGGTTTGCAAGCAAGACTTATGAGTAAAGCAATGCGTAAATTATCTGGTGTAATGAACAGAAGTAAATGTACTGTCATTTTCATTAACCAATTACGTGAAAAGATCGGTGTAGTTTATGGTAATCCTGAAACTACTACTGGTGGTAGAGCCTTAAAGTTCTATGCTTCAATAAGGATTGAAGTTAGAAAAGGTGAAGCTATCAAACAAGGAACAGATATCATTGGTAATAAAGTCAATGTTAAAGTTGTTAAGAATAAAGTTGCTCCACCATTTAAGACAGCAACTATTGAGATCAGATATGGTGAAGGTGTCTCTAGGATTGGTGAGATCATTGATTTAGCTGTAGAGTATGGTATCATTGATAAATCTGGAGCATGGTTCTCATACAAAGATGACAAAATTGGTCAAGGAAGAGAAAATGTTCGCTTATTCTTACAGGCAAATCCTGATATCTATGCGTCAATCGAGGCAGAACTAAAAGAAAAGCTCAAAAATAACGATTCTGAAGAGTCAAAAGATTAAGATTTTATTAAGAGTCACATCATTTAGGGTTGATGTGGCTTTTTTGTGTACACTTAAAATCTTATTTATGTTAACATAATAGTAACAGAAGAGATATTCATATAGAATTATCAAGACTTTTTTAATTAATTTAGGGGATAAAAGAAGGGGGATAATATGAAAAAGGTATTAATGATCATCTGTATACTACTACTTATTGTAGGTTGTGGGCAAAAACAAGAAGAGCCATCAGTTGTAGATTCTCATCCAGAGAAGATCGTTTTAGATCCTTCTTATGGGAAAGTGTATGTTTTAGATCAAGGAAATGTTGTTGAATCAGAGAATGTGCTTTCGGAAGAAGAGATAGCTACCTTACAAAAAAGGATAACTGTCATCAACTTTGCTTTCTATCATTTAAGTGATGATGATTACAAAGTTGAAAGTTATGAACATATTGAGTTAAAAAGTGAAGATCAATCTACATTGGTAGTCTTATGTGCTCCATATCTTAAATATGGGGATAAATTATATAAACTTGGTTATGACCACGAGATATTTACTTATACTGATAAGATGATCAAAGATAGGCATTAAAATTTAAAAATGCCTTCTTTTTTTATGAAAATAAAGGACATTTGTTTTCAAATTCGTGGTTTTTGGTAGAAATATGTGAAAAGTGTGTTAAAATATAGGTGTTATAACGAAAAAGAAAGATGGAGGAGTTTTTAAATGGATAAGACAACTGCCCTCATCTTGGGAATTATAGCAGGATTTGGCATTGGTATTATCGTTATGATGGTAATATCAAAGATCGGTTTGAATAAAAATCAACAGAAAGCTGAATTAGTCATAAAAGAAGCAAATATCGAAGCAGACGCTGTTAAGAGACAGGCTATTTTAGACGGTAAAAATTCAGCATATGAATTAAAATTAAATGCGGAAAAAGAAATCAAAAAACAACGTGAAGAAGTAACTGCTTTAGAAAATAAGCTTTTACGACGTGATGACGCTCTTAATTTCAGAGAAGAAAAACTTAATAGTAAAGAAAAACAAGTTGATAACAAGTTAAACGATCTAAATAAGAAATCTGCTGATTTGGACAAGATGCAGGAAGAATTACAACAAAAGATCGATGTACAGACAAGTGTACTTGAACAAGTTGCTGGACTAACAGTCAATGAAGCTAAGGATGAATTATTTGAAATAGTCAAAAATTCAACTGCTAATGAAATGGCAGCTTATATCAAGGAGAAACAAGAGGAAACAGAAGCTAATGCTGCTGATATTGCTCGTAATATCATTGGTTTAGCAATTCAAAGATATTCTCAAGAAGAGACTATCGATCGTACTGTCTCTGTAGTAGGTTTACCTTCAGAAGAAATGAAAGGTAGGATCATTGGTAGAGAAGGAAGAAATATCAGAGCTATTGAACAAGCTACTGGTGTTGACTTGATCATTGATGATACTCCTGAAACGATCACTATTTCTTGTTTCGATCCAATCAGAAGAGAGATTGCTAGATTAACTTTGGAGCACCTTATCAAAGATGGAAGAATCCAACCTGGTCGTATTGAAGAAGTTGTCAATAAGAAGACTAATGAGTTGAATGAAACTATTCAAAAAGCTGGTGAAGAGGCTGTCTTCCAATTAGGTATTGGTAGAATTGATAGAGAAATGATCGGTTTGATCGGTAGATTAAAATATCGTTATTCATATGGACAAAATGTTTTGCAACATTCAATAGAAGTAGCTCATCTTGCAGGAATGATGGCTGCTGAATTAGGATTAAAACAATCTCTAGCAAAACGTGCTGGTTTATTACATGATATTGGTAAAGCTGTTGACTTTGAACAAGAAGGAAGCCACGTTGAATTAGGTGTTAAGATCTGTAAGAAACATGGTGAAAATGAAACAGTCATTAACGCTATCGCATCACATCATGGTGATGAAGAAGCAAAGACGATATATGCTAACTTAGTAGCTGCAGCTGATGCATTAAGTGCTGCTAGACCAGGTGCAAGATATGAATCTTTAGAGAACTATGTTAATAGACTTGAAGATCTTGAAAAGATCGCTAATAGCTTTGAAGGTGTTGAGAAGTCATACGCTATCCAAGCTGGTAGAGAAGTCAGAGTCATGGTTCAACCTGAAAAGATTGATGATGTTAATTGTTTCAGGATTGCTCGTGAGATCAAAGAAAAGATTGAAAATGAACTTACTTATCCTGGACAGATCAAAGTTACCGTTATCAGGGAGACAAGAGCTAGCGAAACAGCTAAATAGTAGATTAAAGCTTGATGAGAGATCATCGAGCTTTTTATATGTCAGAATTTGATAATCGTGTGCTATAATTGTGTAGCAAATATAAAGAAAAAGTATAGATATTAAGGAGTTGATAATATGTCGGAAAAAGTAAATTTAAATTTTAATTTAGATATTGACGTCAAAGATAAATTTAACGAAGTATGTAAAAAATTAGGTATGTCTTCCACTACAGCTTTTAATATTCTCATTAGAAAGATGATCAGAGAAAATAGGTTACCTTTTGATGTATCTTCATCGATTCAAAAAAATAGTAAAACTGTGTTTTTTAATAAAGAAAGTAAGGAGGATTAGTATGTCTGATAAAATTGGAGTTAATATTAAAATTGATAAAGAAACAAAAAAACAATTTGAAGATGTTTGCTCAAGACTTGGTTTATCTGTAAGTTCAGTGTTAAACCTTTACGCTAAAACTGTAGCTGATAGAGAAAGGATACCTTTTGATGTTTCTATTGATCACTTCTATTCTCAAGAGAATATGAGATATCTTGCTAATAAAGTTAAAGAAATGAAAGAGGGAAAATTAAAACTTGAAGAGCATGAATTAATTGAAAATGACGAAAGTGAGAATTTATCTTATGACTGATAAAACTGTGATAAATCTTATGATGGATAAAGATATCAAAAAAAGATTTGATAGTGTATGTCAAGAACTGGGTATGTCTTCTAGTACTGCTTTTCATTTATTGATCAATAAAATGATTCGAGAAAATAGGATACCATTTGTGATTTCTGATAACCCCAATTGTCTAGAAAGTGATATTTCATTTTTAGAATATGTTGATAATGATGGTGAACCTTATTTAATTGAACATGTAATAAATGAATTTGAATAGCTATGGTTTCAGTTAGTATAAATTACATTTTGGAACATTATATATGTATTTGTTTGCTAAGGAGGAATTATGACTGAAACTGTAAAAATTGATATAAATAAAATGGGATTATGATGCTTGGGAAGAATATATTTATTGGCAAAAGAATGATAAAAAATGTGTCGATAGGATATATCTTCTTATTAAAGATACATGTCGAGATCCATTTAATGGATTAGGCAAACCAGAGGCTCTTAAGGGAAATTTGTCTGGTACTTGGAGTAGACGTATAACTAGCGAACATCGTTTAGTTTATTACATAAGTGTAGATACAATTGTGATTCTATCTTGTAAAGATCATTACAATCATTAATTTTATCGAAATAACAATTAAAGCAAACAAATATATAGAAATCACAGTTATTACTGTGATTTTTATGTTATATTTAATATAAGAGATGTATGATTCTCTTTAAATTATTATTCAAAAACGAGAAGGTCAAATTTCATTGGGATTTCTCTTATGAAAGTAAGAAACAAATTAAGAAAAAGGAAATTGTTACCACTGTTTAGAATTTGACACAATAGTAATTTACTTGTCAAAAGTGATTACTATTGTGCTATAATTAAAAAGTAAAGGAGATTTGATAGTTTTATGCCAGTAGTTGTAAATAAAGACTTATGTCTTGGTTGCGGTGCTTGCGTTTCTGTTTGCCCAGTTGGAGCATTAGAATTAGATGCAGATGGACATGCTGAAAGCAATAAGGATGTTTGTGTTGATTGTGGTGCATGCGTCGACACTTGCCCTGTTCAAGCAATCAGTCAAGAATAGTTACCAAGCAACAAATGCTTGGTTTTTTGTGAGATGAAAGAAGAGTATTAATATGAATGAAATAAATTTACCAAACATAAAAGAAGCTCGTTTTAGAGATATTAAATATAAAGCTGAGATCGTTAGAGAATCTGTCAAATTAACTCCTGAACAGAAGATTTTAGGAAATGGCTTATGTTATCATGTCATCACTTATGGTTGTCAAGCTAATGTTCGTGATGGTGAAGTCATCAGTGGTATATTAGAAAGTATGGGTTATACTTATACTGAAACTTTTTCTCAAGCTGATATCATTATTTTAAATACTTGTGCTATAAGAGAAAATGCTGAAAATAAAGTATTAGGTGAGATTGGATTCTTACAATCTTATAAGAGAAAGAAACCTGAGATGATCATTGGTTTATGTGGCTGTATGGCTCAAGAAGAAAAAGTTGTAGATACTTTGATGAAAAAGTATCCACAAGTTGAACTTATCTTTGGTACTCATAACATCAATAGACTTCCTCAACTTATAGAAAACATCATCACTAATAAAAAGAGAAGTATTGAGGTTTATTCTAAACAAGGGAATATCTATGAAGATTTACCTTCAGTTAGACAATTTAAACATAAAGCTTTTGTTAATATCATGGATGGCTGTGATAAGTTTTGTACTTATTGTATTGTACCTTATACAAGGGGTCAACAAAGAAGCCGTTTAAGTAAAGATATCTTAGCTGAAGTAAAAGATCTATATGAAAAAGGATATAAAGAAGTCACTTTATTAGGACAAAATGTCAATGCTTATGGTAAAGACTTAGATGATGATTTATCATTTGCTGAATTATTAGGTGAAGTAAGTGATATTGGTATTGAAAGAATTAGATTCACTACTTCTCATCCTTGGGATTTTAGCGATGATATGATCGATATGATCGGTAGCAGAAAGAATATCATGCCTTTCATTCATTTACCATTACAATCAGGTAATAATGAAATATTACGTTTGATGGGTAGAAGATATACAGCTGAAACATATCTTGAATTATTTGATAAGATCAAAAATAAAGTAGAAGGAGTTGCTGTTTCTACAGACATCATTGTTGGTTTCCCTAATGAAACATTAGAACAATTTGAAGATACAATGAAGGTAGTCAATTATTGTCAATATGATAATGCTTATTCATTTATCTATTCTCCAAGAGAAGGAACACCAGCTGCTAAGATGGTAGATAATGTTGATTTAGCAACTAAGAAGGAAAGATTATATCGCTTAAATGAAAAGTTAGGTGAATATTCTAAGATGCATAATGTTGCTTATGAAGGTAGAATTGAAAAAGTCTTAGTAGATGGTTATTCTAAAACAGATATAAACATTATGAGTGGTTATACAGAAAGTCAAAAATTGGTCAATTTTCAATGTCATAATGCCCATGTGGGTGATATAATTGATGTAAAGATTACACAAGGAATGAAGAATTCTTTAAATGGTATAGCCATTGAAGAATAACAAGAGAGGAGAACAATGAGTCAATTGAGAGTTTTCGCCTTAGGCGGATTAGATGAAAATGGAAAAAATATGTATTGTATCGAGATTGACGATCAGATATTTATCGTCAACTGCGGTCTAAAGATACCTGAAGATAAACAGTTTGGAGTAGAGTGCATCATTCCAGACTTCACGTATGTTTTGGAAAATAAAGATAGAGTAAAAGCAGTCATCCTTACTCATTTCCATGATGATATGATGGATGCTTTACCTTATTTATTGAAACAATTTAATGTAGATGTTTATGCCCCTAATCTATGTTGCTTAGTCTTAAAAGAGAAGTTACACAAAGAAAAGATCACTCATGTTAAGATCCATTCTTTACCTCGTTATGGGGAAGTTACGATCAGTGGTGTTAAAGTCAATACATTTGGATTGTCACATGCTGCACCAGATGCTATTGGTATTGCGATCAATACTGATAAAGGTAGCATAGTTGTTGCTGAACAATATGTTGTTGATTTCGATATGAACGAGAACGCTTATCAATCAGATATTGGTGAGATTGCCTCTATTGGTAAAAAAGGTGTATTCATGGCTCTTATCGAATCATCGTATGCTGAAAAGGAAGGTTTTACTAGCCCTAAACATCGTGTTAGCAATTTAGTACGTCCGGCATTTGAAGATGCTAAAGGAAGAATATTTGTCACTATCTATGAACAGAACTATTTTAGATTAAGAGAATTGATCGTATTGGCCAATGAATACAAAAAGAAAATGTATTTCTATGATCCTAATATGAGAAATATGGTCAAATTATTTGCAGAAAATGGTTACTATAAAGTTGGTGAAGCTAACATGATCAAAGATTTTAATAATGATATTGAAGATTGTGTTATCTTTGTTACGGGTGGTGGATCTAGTTGTTTTGAAAAAATGCATCGTATCGCCATCAACGAAGATGATCAGATTGAATTAAGAGAGACTGATACAATCATCATTGCTTCACCAGTAGTTTCTGGTACAGAAAGTGAAGCAAGTGATATGGAAAATGAGCTATATAAAGATAACGTTAAGATCTTTAAGTTGGACAAGAAACAAGTATTATCGATGCACCCTTCAAGTGAGGATCTAAAGATGTTCTTGTTCTTATTGAAACCTAAATACTTCTTACCTGTTATGGGCTCATATAAAGATTTCATCAGTGCAGCTGACTTATCATTATCAGTAGGTTTTACTCCTGATAGAGTCATCATCTTAGATAATGGACAAGTTGCAAAGTTTGTTGATGGTAAATTAGTATCTTGTTCTGAGATGATCGATCATATTGGTGATGTTATGATCGGTACTCAAGATAACAAGAACATTGCTTCATTTGTATTAAAAGATAGAGAGTTACTATCAACTGATGGAGTCATCATCGTAGGTATCGCTTTGAGCTATAAGACAAAAGAAGTTATTGGTGGACCAGATATCCAATCAAGAGGTGTTATCTATGTTAAAGATTCCGAATATGTCATTAAGAATATCGGAAAGATAACTGTTGAAATGATCCAAGATGCTGTTAATAATGGTGTCTATGACAATATGACAGTTAGAGCTGATCTAAAGGAAAGGATCAGTCGTTATGTATTAAGAGAAACTGGTAAACATCCAATGATCTTGCCGGCTATCATTGAAATCAATATTTAGTAAGGTAGAAAAATGAGTAAGAAAACGACAAAAAAGAGTAGTAAAGATGAATTATTGGTAAGATATCTGTACAGTATCATGTTTTTGATCATCGGTCTTATCGCCTTTTTACACAATCATACAGGTATATTAGGGCAGTTACTATATAACTTGACTAAGTATATCTTTGGCATACTTTGGTTTGTCGTTTTTATCTTCTTGATCATTCTTGGTTTTATGAATGTATTACAAAAGAAGATTGAAAAGCGCTATATCATTTCAGCAAGCTTATTATTTGTTGCTGCTTTGATCATCTGTGGCATCATCAATTGGGGTATAGATCTTTCTGAAAAAGATATCATCAAAGAGTTCTTTACTAACTCAAAATTGATATTTGATCAAACAATTGATAATTCTGCTGGATTACTTGGAACTTTATTATATGGTGTGATCTACATGGGTATATCTTTTGTAGGTACGATCATCATCATTGTAGTATTCATTGTTTCGGCAGCTCTTATTTCTACTGATTTGGAAAAGATCCAAAAAGATAAAGAATTATTAAATAAAGCTAATACTTCTATTAGTAATAATTCTTCTCAAAGTTCTTTCCTAAATTTTGCTAGCAAAAAGAAAGAGAAAGATAAGATCAAAGTAAAACAAGTCATAAAACCTGCAATGAAGAAGGATGAAGAGCCTATTAAAGAAGAAGTAAAGAAAGATGAAAATATTCCTACTAAATCGACTTCTACTACATCATCTGCCTCGGCAGAATTAAAAGCTCAAGCTGGAATCTATGATAGTAGCAATTACAATCTTCCTCAACTTACTTTACTAGATAACAATACTGTAAATAAGAAGAATACTAATTTAAAAAATGCTGCAGAGAAATGGAAGATATTAGAACAGACATTAGAATCATTCCAGTTACCTTCAAAGTTAGATAAATATAACATTGGTCCTTCTGTTACCCAATATGAGATTGTTCCTGATGGTAACTTCAATATTAAAAAATACTCTTCAATTGCTGAAAACATTAAAATGGGATTAGCGGTTAAAGATGTCAGAATCCAAGCACCAATTCCAGGAAAGAGTGCAGTAGGTATTGAGATTCCTAATGAGGAAAGAGTTCCTGTTCGTTTAAAGGAATTATTAGATAATGTACCAGATAAATATCGTAATAATCCATTGACTATGGCGTTAGGAAAAGATTTATCAGGTAAAGGAGTTTATGCTTCTATTGATAAAATGCCACACTTGCTTATCGCTGGTGCTACAGGTAGTGGTAAATCTGTTTGCATCAACAGCATCATTTTGACATTATTATTTAGATCAAGGCCTGATGAAGTAAAGATCATTCTTATTGATCCAAAGAAAGTTGAGTTTACTCCTTATGAGAATATTCCTCATCTTGCTTGTCCGATCATCAATGATACTTCTAAGGCTGCTGACACTTTAAAGAAATTAGTCATGTTGATGGATGCTAGATATGATAAGTTCTCTCATCATCAATCAAGAAATATTACGGAATATAACCAAAAGAATCCTACAGATCGTTTATGTAATATTGTTTGTATCATCGATGAGATGGCTGATCTAATGTTCACTCATGGAAAAGATGTGGAAGGATATATTCAAAGACTTGCTTCAATGGCTCGTGCTGCTGGTATCTATCTGATCTTAGCAACTCAAAGACCGTCAACTGATGTTATCACTGGCATCATTAAAGCCAATATTCCTTCAAGAATTGCCTTTGCGGTAGCTTCTTCTTATGATTCACGTACGATCTTAGATGCTACTGGAGCTGAAAGCTTATTAGGTAATGGTGATATGTTATATGCACCTCAATCAGAGAGTACTAATACAAGGATTCAAGGTGTTTATGTTTCAGATACGGAAATTCAAAGAGTTGTTGACTACTTTAGTAAGAGTAATTATCTTCCAAGATATGAGGATATCTTCATGCTAGATGAAGAAGAAGATAGTGAAACGCAAGATGGTGTAGGCAAATGTAATGATCCTTTATATGAGAATATCAAGAAGTTTGTCATGACTCAAGAAACTATTTCAGCAAGTGGCCTTCAGAGAAGATTCTCATTAGGTTTTCCAAGAGCGGCTAAATTGATCGATGCTTTACAACAAGATGGCATCATATCAGCACAAAACGGTTCTAAACCTAGAGATGTTCTTGTTAGAAGTGAAGAGCAAAAGTGATATTGACGACTGAATAGTCGTTTGATAGATTATTAGTGAGGAAGTATTTATGTACAAAAGAGTTCTATTGAAATTATCTGGAGAAGCTATCTCAAGTGATACAACCACATTTGATAGCCAATACTTAAAAGCCTTAGCTGAACAATTAGTCAAAGTTCAACAATTAGGAGTTCAAGTCGCTATCGTTGTTGGTGGTGGTAATATCATGCGTGGCAAGTTTGCTAGTGAATTTGGTTTACCAAGAGTAGAAGCTGACAAGATGGGAATGCTAGGTACGGTTATTAATGCATTGGCAATCCAAGCAGCTTGTAAGTCTAATGGTGTAAAAGCTTATGTTCAATCAGCTGTTGAGATGGATAGGATCTGTGATCTTGTTGATTATCAAAAAGCTGATGAAAAACTTAATGATGGCTATGTTGTTATCTATGGTGGTGGTACTGGTAATCCATATTTCTCAACTGATTCTTGTGCAGCTTTAAGAGCTTGTGAGATTGGTTGTCAAGCTATCTTGATGGCAAAAAATGGTGTAGATGGTGTATATAACGCTGATCCTAAAAAAGATCCTAATGCTAAGAAATATCAACAACTCACTTATATGGAGATGATCGAAAAGCAATTACAGGTAATGGATCTTACTGCTACTAGCATGTGTAAAGAAAATAATATCCATACAGTTGTATTTAATGGCAATGAATTGGATAATATATGTAAAGTACTGACTGATGAGAGTATCGGTACAGTTATTAAATAAAAAAGAATTTAAGGAGGAAATTTTATGACACAAGTTGATGATGTTAAAACTAAGATGAATGCATCTATCAAATCATTTGAAAATTCTTTAGGTCAGATCAAGACAAGTGGAGCAAATCCTAGTCTTATCGCTAATGTTACAGTTGATTATTATGGTATGGATACACCTATTAATCAGATCTCAGCTATCTCAGTTGTTGAAGGTAAGCAATTATTAATAAAACCTTATGAGATGAACTATGTTAAACCTATTGAAAAAGCTATTTTTGCTGCTAATCTTGGCTTAACTCCTCAAAATGAAGGAACTCAATTAAGGATCACTGTTCCACCTTTAACAGAAGACAGACGTAAGGAATATGCTGCTAAAGTTGTTAAGATGGCTGAAGAAGCTAAAGTAGCTATTAGAAATATTCGTCGTGAAGGTAATGATATTGTTAAGAAAGATAAGTCTATCCCTGAAGATACAAGTAAAGATCTTGTTGAAAAGATTCAAAAAGTAACTGATGAATCTATCAAGAAGATTGATGAGATCTCAAATGCTAAACAGAAAGAGATAATGAAAGTATAGTAACATGTCTTCAGTTCCACAGCATGTAGCGATCATTATGGACGGCAATGGACGTTGGGCTAAGGCTAAAGGAAAGCCAAGAAGCTATGGTCATTATTGCGGTACCGATAATGTGAGAAATATAGCGATAGCAGCCAATAATCTAGGCGTAAAGGTCTTAACACTTTACGCATTTTCTACTGAAAATTGGAAGAGACCTCAACAAGAAGTTGATTATCTTATGTCTTTACCTGCCATCTTTATTGATAAATTCCTTAAAGAATTAATGGAAAAAGATATTAAGATCGAAACGATAGGGGATATCGAAGTATTACCAACTTCTACACTTAATGTATTAAAAAAAGCTATAGAAACAACTAAAGACAATAAGTCAATGACTTTAGTCTTCGCTTTGAACTATGGGGGAAGAGATGATATAGTTCAAGCAGTCAATAAAGTATTAAAAGAAAAAGAAGTTAAGGAAATAACTGAGCAAGATATTAGTGATAATATCTCTACTAGTAAGTATCCTGATGTTGATCTAATGATCAGGACAAGTTTAGATTATCGTTTATCTAATTTCCTTTTATGGCAATTATCTTATGCCGAATTATATTTTGTTGATTGTTATTGGCCAGATTTTGATGAAAAACAATTTGAAATAGCTATTGAGGAATATAGTAAGAGACAGAGAAGATTTGGAGGCTTAAAATGAAACAAAGAGTAATCACGGCAGCATTTTTGATCGCTGTAGTAGTACCTATCGTATATTTTGGTGGGATCGCTTTTAAGGTCATGGCTCCTTTATTTGTAGCTGTGGGAACTTATGAACTATTACGTTTATTTGATAAAAAATGGTCTATGACTGATAAAGTTGTTGTTTATATTTTCTTTATTGGATCATTACTATTAGGTTATTTTGATAAACAATATGTTGCAGTTGCTGCGATAGCTTTTATCATTGTTTTATTCTTTTTACTTGTTAACAATAAAGAGATCAATATTGAACAGATTGGTCTAGTTTATCTTGTATATATGATCTTTGAGATAACTGTCATCATGATCCAATATTTACAAAATACTGATAAGATGTTCTTGATCCTAATGCTAGCAGGAACATATTTAACAGATACTTTTGCTTTATTTTGTGGCAAAGCCTTTGGTAAACATAAGTTAAATGAAAGAATCTCACCTAATAAGACCATAGAAGGAACAGTTGGAGGTTATATCATTGCTTCTGTTGCTTGTTTGATCTTTGGCTTATTATGTGTAAAAAATACCGATAAGACAATGATGATAGTAGCTTGTTTTACTTATTCATTCATAGGTCAGATTGGTGATCTAGCATTTAGTGCGATCAAAAGACATTATGGGGTTAAAGACTTTGGAAATATCTTTCCAGGTCATGGAGGAGTATTAGATAGGATTGATTCATTGACATTTAATTGTCTTTGGACATTCTGTTTAGTACTATTGTTCATATGAGAAAAAAGATCACAGTTTTAGGAGCTTCAGGATCAATCGGAACTCAGACATTAGATATACTTTTACAACATCCTGATGAGTTTGAAATAGTTGCTATCTCAGTTGGCAAAAGAGTAAATGTCTTAAAAGAATATTTGAACAAGTATCCTTTAAGTTTTGCTTGTGTACAAGATGAAAGTGATTTTGATGAATTAAGTAAACAATATCCTAATACTACTTTTTACTATGGTGATCTTGGACTAGAGAAATTAGCTTCATTAGATAACATTGATGTTGTATGTAATGCAATACAAGGTATCGCAGGGTTAATACCAACTATCAGAGCTATGGAGCACCATGCTGATGTCGCTATCGCAAATAAGGAGTCTTTAGTTGCTGCTGGTGATCTTGTTAATGAAGTAAGTAGAAAATATAACGCTACTTTGATTCCTGTTGATTCAGAACATTCAGCTATCTTTCAAACTCTAAATGGTTATGATAAAAAAGATATCAAGAAACTTATCATCACTGCCTCTGGTGGCTCCTTTAGAGAATTAAATAGAGAACAGTTAAAGAATGTCACTTTACAACAAGCTTTAAAACATCCTCGTTGGCATATGGGAGCTAAGATCACTATTGATAGTGCAACAATGATGAATAAAGGTTTTGAAGTCATTGAAGCTCATGTATTATTTGGCTTACCATATGAGCAGATTGATGTCATTTTACATCCACAGAGCATTGTGCATTCGATGACTGAATTTGTCGATCATTCTGTAATAGCTCAACTTGGTGTTGCAGATATGAGACTACCTATTCAATATGCTCTTACTTATCCTAGAAGGATCGTTAATACTTCTGATTCCTTGTCATTAGCAGAGATAGGCAGTTTAACATTCTCTAATATGGATTATGAAAGATTCCCACTTTTAGATCTAGCATACGCTGTTGGACTAAAAGGTGGTAATATGACTACTATATTAAATGGTGCTAATGAAATGGCTGTAGATATGTTTTTGAATGATGAGATATCATTTATTGATATTGAAAGGATAAATTTTGAAACGATAAGACAAGCAAAGAATTTCTTTATCGAAAAACCTACTTTAGAAGAAATCTTAGAGTCTAATAAGTGGGCAATTACAAAAGCTAAAGAATTAGCGGAGGTTAAGTAAAATATGAAGACATTTATTTTATTTATCATAATGATCGGTGTACTTATCGCCTTTCATGAATTAGGTCATATGTTGGCTGCAAAACTATTTAATGTCTATGTAAGAGAATATGCTATTGGTTTTGGACCAAAGATCTTTTCTAAGCAAGGAAAAGAGACTTTATATACATTAAGACTTATTCCTTTAGGTGGCTTTACCGGGATGATCGAAAGTGAAGAAGAAGAAAAGCAATTAGAAGAAGTTGAAGATGAATCTTTAAGATTAAATATACCTAAGGAAAGGACTTTCTATGGTGTTGCTCCTATTAAAAGGATCGCAATATTAATTGCTGGACCTTTATTCAATTTAATACTTGCCTCACTTATCTTTGTTGGAATATATGAAGCTTATCCTCAAAAGGTTGTTTATCCAAAACCTGTCATTGGTACAGTAGTAGAGAACTCAGCAGCTGAACAAGCAGGATTACAAGTAGGAGATACGATAATCGCTATTGAATATTCTAATGGTGATAAAGTTGAAGTTAATGATACATATGACATATCTGTTAATAACCAATTACATAAAGGATCTTATACTTTAACTGTATTAAGAGAAGATAAAGAATTATCTATAAAAGTTACTCCTATTTATGATGAAGATAGTGCTAGCTATAAGATTGGTATTGTTTTTGCTGGTGAAGCTACTATAGAAAAGATGGGCGTAGTAGAAGCCTTTAAACAAGGCATAAGTGTTACTTTTGAAACAGCATATTTGACTATTAAATCAGTTATCATGTTATTTACTGGCAATCTTGGCTTAGAGAGTGTTTCTGGTACTATTGGTATGTATACTTATACTCAAGAAGCTATTTCTTATGGTTTCTTATCTTATTTATCTCTTGTAGGTTCTATTTCTATTTCGTTATGTATCATGAATCTTATCCCAATCCCTGTATTTGATGGAGGTAGGATATTACTGACTTTGATCGAAGTAGTCATTGGACATAGGTTAAATAAGAAAGTTGAAGAAACTTTATTATATATTGGTATGATCTTGATTTTTGGACTATTTATTGTAGTCACAATTTCTGATGTAGGTAAATTAATTAAATAAGTATGAATAAAGAAAGATTTGAAAAGTTAAAAAAGTTATTATTAAGTGAAAAACATAAAAGAAATGTCTTAGATTTTCTTTTCAGCATGAGTGGATTTGTCTTTTTGATCGTTCTTGCTGAGATCATTATATTAATACAAGTTTATCGTAACTTTTTGAATTATATTATTCCTATCTATGGAGTTATTTTAGTCATTGATATCATAGTCTTACTTGTAATGTTACAAAGAGAAAAAGTTAATTTTGAGATTAGGACTACCTGGGCGATATTGATCTTATTATTGCCTCTTTTAGGTAGTTTTATTTATTTCTATGTGTCTTTCGACTTATTCAACAGATCTTACAAAAAGAGATTTTTCAAGATAGAAGATGATTCATTAAGTTATCTTAAGCAAGATGAGAATTGCTTGAAAAAAATAGAGAATGATCCTGAGATCTTACAGATGCATACATATTTAAAGAATACTGGCAATACTAACATCTATGATGATTGTAAAGTAAGGTATTTTGAATGTGGGGAAAAAGCTTTTCCTGTAATGCTTGAAGAATTAAAAAAAGCAAGAAAGTTCATTTTTATTGAATACTTCATCATTGATAGAGGTAGGATGTGGGATGAGATCTTAGAAATCTTACTTGAAAAAGTGCAAGAAGGTGTAGATGTTAGAGTATTATATGATGGTACTTGTGATTTTAAGAGATTACCATCTAATTACTTTAGAAGATTAAGATTATTAGGTATCAAGTGCTATAAGTTTTCACCACTTTTACCGATCATTTCACCTTATTACAACTTTAGAGATCATAGAAAGTTTATGATCATTGATGGTAATACTGCTTTTACGGGTGGTATCAATTTATCTGACGAATATATCAATGAATTAAATCTATATGGTTATTGGAAAGATACAGCTGTAATGTTAAAAGGAAAAGCAGTTAGATCATATACTTTAATGTTCTTACAATTATATTCATTAGTTTCTAATACTAATGATTTCTCATTAATTAGTGAAGATCAACAAGAATATGAAGAAGATGGTTATGTTATTCCATATGGAGATGTACCATTTGATAAATATGTTACAGGTAAAAATGTCTATATGTTCTTATTGAATAATGCAAAAAAGTATGTCTATATCATGACGCCTTATTTCATAGTTGATTCTGAAATATTAAATGCGATATATAATGCTGCCTTAAGAGGAATAGATGTAAGACTTATCTTACCTGGAATACCAGATAAAGTTTCTGTTAATGAGATAGCAAAAAGTAAGTACAAAGATTTACTAGCAAACAATGTTAAGATCTATGAATATAGCGATGGCTTTGTCCATGCTAAACAGATGATCTGTGATGATGACAAAGCTGTAGTAGGAACGATCAATTTTGATTATCGTAGTTTCTATCATCATTATGAAGATGGCTTATTCTTATATCAAAATTCTGCGATCAAAGACATCAAAAAAGATTTCATTGATACAATGGCTAAGAGCAAACAGGTAGATGAGAATTACAAACTAAACAAGTTCAAACAATTGATTGCTAAGATACTTAAACCATTTGAACCATTAATGTAAG
>CAVCVO010000006.1:0-31585 GCA_963606005.1 Anaerovoracaceae bacterium | reverse complement strand
TTATAATCTACTTGTATGAAAGTTATCGCATTTAACAAGCCAATAGAAGAAAATGGCTATCTATCTATTCGTTATTTATCTAATTTCTATGCAGATGGGCATAGATTTTTCAGTGTTGAACAATATTTTTACTATCAAAAGGCTTTAACTTTTAAAGATGAATACCGATGTAAGAAAATACTAGAAGCTACTGATTCTAATGAAATCATCGAAATAGCTAAAAACATTACTAATTACGATGACAAGATTTGGAATGGCAGAAAACAGATTGTCTTATATCTTGGCAACTTAGCAAAATTTCTACAAAATGAGCAATTGAAAGAACAACTATTACAAACTGGAGATAACATGATCGCACTTTGTAATAAAACAGATAAAATAAACGGCATTGGTTATAACCGTGATGATAGCCGTATTTATAAAACAAAAAATTGGTTAGGTAATAACCTACATGGTTTTTCACTAATGGAAGTTAGAAGAACAATAAAGGAGGGTCAATAGTGGAAAAAAGATTAGCAACTTTACAAGATCTTGATGATCTAAAACAATTTTACAGTGAAGTCATCGAACACCAAAAACTAGATGATTACACTGCTGATTGGCACATGGGAGTATATCCAAGTGATCAGGATTTCTTGTCTCATATAGAGAACAACGAATTTTACATTGGCTTAGATGATGGTAATATCGCTGCTGCTGGTGTACTAACAAATGGTGATGATCCTATTTATTCTAAGGTAGTATGGCATCATCCTGTTAATAGTGAAGAAGTAACTATCATTCACTTATTTACCGTTTCACCTAATTATAGAAGAAAAGGTTATTCTAGAGAAATGTTGCAATACATAATCGATGTAGCTAAAGAAAAAGGCTTCAAAGCTATCCACTTAGATGTAGCTTATGGAAACCTTCCTGCTGAAAAACTTTATGCTAAATTAGGTTTTGAATTCACTGATACTTTAGAAGTTTACTATGAAGATACTGGTGATATGAAAGTTGATGTAATGGAATTAATGTTATAGAAGATAAAATACCACATATATTTCTTCTTCAAAGATCAAAAATAATAAATAACCAGAATAAATAAAAGGGATAAAGGATAATTGATAACTTTTATCCTTTTTTTTAACTAACAAATAATATAAAGCAAAACCAAAAGCTATAAACACAGAAAAGACATAGATATAGATTATATCTTTTCCTAGAAGTAAGGTTAATAAAGCATACAAGTTAACATCTGCTCCCCCTATCGCTTTAGATATGATCATGATTAAAAAGAATATAATAAACACGATTATCATCTCTTTGATAAAAAACTCATGTTTATACTCATCAATAAAGATCACACTAATAAGTATCATAAATTGATATTTATAAGCAATCTCCTGGCTTGTAAGATCCCTTAGTGAAACAAACAATAATAAGCAAAGTAAAATAAAATACAATAACATTTCTTTAATACTGTAAAACTTAAAATAACAGATTAAAGCATTTATTCCCGATACTATCTCAGTCACTATATATCTTTTACTTATCTTTTCTTTACAATACCGACATCTTCCTTTCAAACCTATAAAACTGATTATTGGTATCATATCAAGAAAAGATAATACTTTATGACAATAAGGACATCGCGAACGATCAAAAATATAGTCCATACCTCTTAAACTACGATATTCCAAAACATTGATGAAGCTACCAAAACAAGCTCCAATAAAAAAAACAAGTATATATCTCATACTATATACTTGTCGAGAAAAAGGAAAATTCCTAAATTATTTAGCTTGTTCGAGCGTGATCTTTATTTCAACTTCGCTTCTACCTCTTACAACTGTTAATGTTACTTCATCACCAGCTGTATATTCAGCAAGTTTACTCTTTAGTTTTTCCATAGTAGTAGTATCTTCACCATTTAACATAGTGATAACATCACCTACTTCAAGACCAGAATTTTTAGCACTATCTGTTACAAGTTCTGATACATAGATACCATAACTATTGACTGAATAATTCCAAGCTTGTTGGATGTTATTGATTTCTACACCTTTAATGCCAAGTTGAGGTCTTCCTTCAACATAACCATTTTCTATAAGTTGTTGTGCTATTTCTTTAGCATAATTGATAGGGATAGCAAATCCAATTCCTTCAATTGTCGTACCACTACTTGTACTACTACTTTTAGCATTTACAATACCAATAAGTTCACCATTGTAATTGAATAATCCACCACCTGAGTTACCAGGATTGATAGCTGTATTAGTCTGTAACAAAGTCATCTTTTGACCGTCAATGGTTACTTCACGACTTAAGGCACTGATGATACCATTTGTTACTGTTCCACCTAATGTACCTAATGGGTTACCAATAGCGATACAAGCTTGACCTACTTTCAATGAATCAGAATCGCCGATAACAACTGAATGTAATCCTTCTGCTTCAATCTTGATAACAGCAATATCACTGACTGAATCAGTAGCTACTAATGTTGCATCATATTGCGTACCATCAGATAAAGTTACCTTGATACTACTTGCTCCAGAGATGACATGGTTATTTGTAATGATATATCCATCTTGAGAATAGATGACACCACTACCAGCACCTTCAGTTACATACTCACCATAGTAAGAATTGTAAGAAACAGATTCTGTATATACTTCAACTACTGTATCACTGATATTAGCTACGATTGCTGATATATCTTGATCACTAGTTGTAGTAGATGTTGTTGTTCCACTAGTTTCAGCCTGTTGATAAACTACTACTTTATTACTATTAGAATTCAAGGCTACCTTTACTGAAACAAAACTGCATACTGCTGATAAAATGATCGTAAATGCTAAATATAACAATAAAGGTTTCTTACTATCCTTTTTTTCTTTCTTAACAGAGTTTACTGTCTGTTGTTTTAAATCTTCCTGTTCATGTTGGCTTTCTTTTTCCTCATGAACTTCTTCTTGTTGAACGTTTTCTTGAGAAATGTTTTCATCTTCCATATGAAAAGCCTCCTTACGATTATTATGATAGTAATAAAATGTGTTAATTTGATGATTATTTATTGAAATTACTTTGATTTTTTAACAACCATTACAGTTGATAATAATAAACAAACTAATCCTGCAATTCCACAACACAAATATACTGTTTCTTTGATCTGACTAGAATTGTCAATAGTTTCCTCATTGATCGGTAAAGTATATTTCTGCATTGTCTTTTCACTTGTCTCATAACTATATAGAGAAGTGTGACCATCTTCATCCATTAGATAAAAGATACGATAATCACTCATATTACTTGCTTTATAACTCCAACAATTTAGAGTTGTATCACTATCAAAACGATATTTACTTTTTTTTAATTCTGTTTCTAATTGACTAAAATCTTCATAATCAAAATCAACAGAAATATATTTTTTACCATCAATTTCTATTGGTCTATATTTACAGATGACTTGATCATTTACTTTATCAAACACATAAAAATCTTTATTGTCATATTCATCTACAAGATAGATGAGAGTTAGATCATTATGTTCAAATAATACTAAATTATTATTTTCTATAACTTCTTCTTTTCTTTCAAAACCATCAATATCACTTACTTTGTCTAAGTTTTTTACTACTCCCAATTTATTTTCTTGATAAAAGATAGTTGGTGTTTCTTCAACATAAACCTTGATCGTATATTCTTTTGTCGATTTATCTTCAGCAGTACAAACAATGACTACTTCATTCCAACCTTCTTTTAGTTCATTATTTTTTATAGTATAACTAGCTTTAGAACTACTACAAACGGCCTCAATATCTAAACTTTCTATCTTATCATCAGCATAAACTGTATAACTAAATTTATCCGAAGTAAAACTTTCCTCAAAATTACCATTTTTTAGTTTTAAGGAATATAAAGAAGCATCAGAAGAAAGAGTAGTAGTTGATGAACCACCACTGCTACCACCAGAAGAAGATCCACCACCAGTGTTGTTATTAGTCTTTGCCTTTATCTCTAAAGAATTACCGATACTTTCATTATAACTACCAATATAGTTACCATCTTCATAATCAATAAATTGCGAAGTATTTACCGATATAGAAGTATTACCTATCTTGATGGAAGTAAATACCACCTTTATTGTTATTGAACTATTGCTTGTTGGCTCTACTAAAAATAAATTAGTTCCATTAAATGTGGCGTTAGGACTATCATAACTACTGATACTTAGATAACTACTATCAAAAGAAATCAATACTCTTGCTCCTCCAACACCACTATCACATTTTAAAGTGACATATAATGTTACTTGATTTCCTAATACAACGGAAGAAGTATTTAAAGAAGCACTGACTGATCCACTTACGGTTTCCATCGCTTTTGTATCTAATAACGCAGTCAATAAAAAGACTGTGACTAATAATATCTTACTTAATTTTTTCACTGTTCAATTTCTCCAATACCTAATAAGTATTTTCTTAATTTTAGATATCCTGAAGTGTTCATTTCTTCTTGTCCATTAAATAATGCACACTTAAGTTGTAAATCACTTATATCATAGATACCTAATAAAGTTTTTCTATAGATCAAATAATCACTTGTTCCAATGATCCCATCACCATTTAGATCACCTTTGATGATTACCGTATAGTTACTTTCATTACCATCTTTATCATAAATTTTTAAATTTTGACCACTAGCAATAAGAGTATCATCACTTACTTCTTGATCATCTTCATAAATCTTTATATAACTATCAATACCCATTAATTCAATCTTGTCTTTTAAATCTTTATAGGTTTTTCCTACTTCAAAACCGGAAAGATAACCATCTTCATTTTTTAAATCCCAATCGACGATAATATCACCAGTGTAATGGTCCTTATTCTCATCTTCATCTTTTTTAGGATATTCAATAGTTGTTGGAAGTTCTGTTTTTTCTGGCATATCTTCATAAATAGGAATACTAAAAGTTATTGAACTATCTAAAGCATTGCCTTTACTATAAGCACTATAAAGCGTACTACTTTCTTGATAAGCAGCTCTAACATTAGTCATGTATTGGTGCCAATATTGCTTAGTAACACAATTAAATTTCTGATAATACATCGTATCTTGTCCATCATTGATATAACCATCAGCGATCCACAAAGCACCACCTCGGATTGATTTTTCAATACTATCCCATGGTCTTTCATAACTTCCTGGAGTTGCTGCATAGACTAAACCTTTTTTCCAGTTATCAGTACCTGAATAAGCATGTATATTAAAGAAATTGTAATAACCTTTATAAGTAACACCATTATATTCAAATTCTCTTCCATCAGTAGCAGCACTACCACTGACACCTTGTTCTTGTCTTGCTAAAGTGGCTAAATACAAAGGTGATACATTAGCGTTTTGTCCACTTTCATAGAAAATCGTACTGTAAGCTTTATAAGTACCAGCACTTACTTCTACATTACCTGACATGAATGTTCCATTCAAAACATTTTGAATGATATCTTCTTTTTCATTTTCGTTAAAGGATAATTTTGAAAATTGAAAAATGTCTTCTTCATTTAAAAAATTACGTGGATCAAGATAGTAGGCAATAGTTGCTCTATTTGCTTGATACCAACTATAACCATCCAAAGCTATAAATTGTCCTGTTTCTTTATCATAAGCTCCCTCAGCAGTACTTCTTAAAGCTAAGTTATTTCCATCAATAAGGTTTTTTCCTAAGACATCTTGAGAATCTAACATCTCTTCAAAAGTCAATCCCGTATGATAAGCTTTAAATATCCAATTAGGGTGAGCAGTATGTAAATATCTTAAATATTCCTTATAAGTTTCAGGAAAACCTTGGTCTGTAAGATATTGTTCAAACTCGCTATCTTTTTCATAATAATGTAACAAAATAAAATCACTTCTTACCCATGTATGATATTCTTCGCCATTAATGATATTTTTTACTTGATACCATAATTCACCAGAATCATTTTCTTCTTTAGTGATGACTTCATATTTTACTTTTTCTAAATAATATTGATTTTCACCATTGACCTGTAATATTGCATAATTTGTACCAGGACCTGTTCTTACCCTTACATCATCTTGTAATACTTCTAGATATAATGGTTCTTCATCAGCTTGCACATTAAAAACAACTCCAGTTAATAATTGGATAACAGTTAGTAAAGCTAAAGCTAATTTCAAGACATTTTTCTTTTTCATATTGACATTATAGCACATTTTTATAAGCAAGTTATTCACAGGTGGATAAGCTAGTTTTCCACCATGGTGGATAATTGTGTAAAACTCCATTATTTCTCATACGTAGTGGCATATTTTGACTTTTTTATGGTGGAAAACTTTGGTGGATTATTTATTTTTATCCACTTTTTCCACCGTTTTCCACCGTGGACAAAACTTTTCCACAAGTTATCCACTTTTTTAAATTTGTGGAAAGTGGTGGAAAACTTTAATATTTCTCACTCTATAGCAATTTAAATAATCATCTAAAAGAGGTGGTGTATAACTTTTCTCATTAAAAATTATCATAGATTTTTATCCACTTTAAGAGTAATATATTTTTACTGAAAGTGTGGTTATTAGATGGATGGCTTAAATTATATTTACGAACTTTTAAAAAATGAAATACAAAAGGTCTTTATCAATGAGGATAAGGAAGATCTTTTTAGTTGTCTAGATGATAGTCAATTATCTCAATTTGATGACAAAACTGCTACTATAACTTTAAGTTCCAATTTTTCTAAAATTATATTAAATACAGAAGAAAATAAAGCATTAGTAAATAAAGCAATAAAAAAACTTTATCCTAATAAAAATATCAAATGTGATTTCATCACCACTTCTGATTATTTTAAGATAACTACTGAAACTATTGAAAAAGATCTTAGTGATAATTTGATGAGTGAATTCACTTTTGAAAACTTTGTCGTTGGTAACTCCAATAGGGAAGCCTTTACTGCTGCTTTAGCTTGTGCAACAAAACCAGGAGTAAGAAGCTACAATCCATTATTTATTTATGGTAATTCTGGTTTAGGTAAAACTCACTTATTACATGCGATTGGTAATCATTTAAAGAATAATGATCCTGATGCTAAGATTTTATATATTTCTAGTACTAAGTTTGTTAATGAAGTTGCTAGATCAATAAAAGATAAAACTATTGATGAGTATAAATCTCAACTAAATTCTGTTGATATCTTACTTGTTGATGATATTCAACAATTATCTGGTAAAAAAGGGATGGGAGATATTTTCTTTAGTATCTATGAAGAACTATTCAATAATCGTAAACAGATTGTCTTGACTAGTGATAGACCTCCTTACGAGATAAAAGATATTGAAGATAGATTAAAAACAAGATTTTCTCAAGGATTATCTGTTACTATATCTTCATTAGAATATGAAACAGCTTATAAGATCCTAACTCTTAAATTAAAAGCATTGCCTGATTATGCAATATGTGATATTGATGATGATGTTATATCATTTATTGCTACTTACTTTGCTAGTGATGTTAGACAACTTGAAGGAGCTATAACAAGATTACTATTTATGGCTATCAATTTTACTGCCAATAGTAAGGAATCAACGGTAAAGATTGATCTTCCATTAGCCTTAGATATCTTTAAATATAATGATATCTGTTCTGTTGGTGATACTGATTCGTTAAATATCAGTAATGTCATCAAAGTTGTTGCTGATTATTATAACTTAACTGAAAAACAGTTAAAATCCAAATCAAGAACTAAAAATATCTCTAATGCTCGTCATATTGCTATGTACTTATCAAGAGAGATGTTAGATTTATCTTATGATAAGATTGGTGAGGAGTTTGGTGGTAAAGATCATACGACTGTTATGAATGCTCATGATAAGATTGAAAATTTAGTTAATGAAAATGATATGTATAAGAAGATCATTTCTGAATTAAAAAACAAGTTAACCACTCAAACTAACAATTTATCAACTACTAAAATATGATAAAATATTATTAGTAGGGGTGAGAAATATTTGACTTTTCCACTTTTCCACTGCTGCTAATAATAATTAATATTTAAATAAAAAAAAGAAAGGAAGTTAACTCATGCATTTCAAAGTTAATAAAAAAGAATTCTCAGATGCTATTAACATTGTATCTAAAGCAGTATCTATAAATTCTCCATTACCTGTTTTACATAACATTAAATTGTCAGTAAAAGAAGAGTACGTTCAATTGACAGCTTCTGATGGAGATATTTCCATTGAAACTATCATCAATGATAGTAATGTATTAACTATCATTACTACTGGAGATATTTTACTTGATGGTAAATATCTTGCTGATATGATCAGAAAAATCGATTCAGAAAGTATTGATATTGAATTAATGGAAGCTAACTTATGTATGGTAAAAGGAAATGCTGTTAACTTTGAAATAAGTGGTATCAATGCTCAAGATTATCCATCTATCAACTTTGATGAACCTGCCGATAGTTTTGTTTTAGATGTTAATACATTTAAAGAGATAATCTTCCAAACTAGTTTTGCTGCAAGTGATAAAGAGACTAAACCAATCTTAACTGGAGTTAATTTCAGCTGTGATGGTAAAAAGTTAAATTGCGTAGCTTCTGATTCTTATCGTTTAGCTCAAAAAGAAGTTTATATTGATACAGAACATAACTTCAATGTAACTATTCCAGCTAAAAACCTTATTGATATTTCTAGAATTTTAAATGTTGAAGATAATATCAAGATTGCTCTTGATGATAAAAAAGCTTTATTCATATTTGATAATGTTTTAGTTCAAACTAGACTTATCGATGGATTATTCCCAGAAGTAAGTAGATTAATACCTACCACTCATTTATATGAATTAGTTATTGATGCTAGAGAAATATTAAATGCCTTAGATAGAGCAAGCTTTATCAAGAGTGAGGGTATTTATATCGTTAGATTACAGATCAGTAAAGAAAATATCGTTATCACTTCAAAGAGTGATGATATCATCTCCCAGGAAGTCATTTCAGTTGTTTCTTATAATGGTGATAGATTTGATGTTTCATTTAAAGGAAATTACTTATATGATGCTATTAGATCTTTAAATGCTTTAGAAGCAAAGATCTGTTTCAGTGGTGATAAGAAACCATTTATCATTACATCAAATAGTGATGATAAGATCTTACAATTAGTATTACCTATCAAAACTTATGATTAGATCCTTCAATTAGGATCTTTTTTGTTGATAATTTAAAAAATATCTCATTTTTAACAATTTGAGATTTTTTTAGTTTAGATATATTTATATCATTTTTACTAAAAAACGCTATATGGCCAAAATAAACACCGTTTAAGGTGATTTTGTGGTATAATTTATAGGTAAAATTATATTTGATGGGAGATAAGCAAGATGAAGATTAAGATCACTACACCTTATATTGAATTACAACAGTTTCTTAAATTGACTGATTGGATATCAACAGGAGGAGAAGCAAAGATAGCTGTTAAAAAATTGGATATATCTATTGATGGAGTAAAAGAGGATAGAAGAGGAAGAAAAATCTATCCAGGTAGTATTGTGGTCGTAGAAAATAAGAAGTATGAGGTAGAGTAAAGATGTATATAGAAAGTGTTAGATTAAAAAAATTCCGTAATTATTCTGATCAAACTTTCCAATTAAAAAATGGCATGAATCTGATCTTAGGAGAAAATGGAATTGGTAAGACTAATCTATTAGAGTCTATCTATCTTTTATCAACTACTAGAAGTCATCGTAATGATGATGAAAAAGATATGATATCTTTTGGCGAGGAATTTGCTTCAGTGGAAGCAGTATCTATTTCAAAAAATGGTAGAAATCGTTTAAATATAATCTTACATAAAAAAGGAAAGACATTGTCATTAAATGGCAATATGATAAAAAGAAATTCTGAGTTTATTGGAAAAGTAAATGCTGTTATCTTTTCTCCAAGTGAAATGAATCTTTTTGATGATTCTCCAAGAGAGAGAAGAAGACTTATTGATATGGAAATTGGTAAATTATCTACAGGTTATATGTATAATTTATCTAATTATCTTAAGAATTTAAAACAAAGAAATGCTTATTTAAAACAAGGCAATGATAAAGTAATGTTAGAAACTTATACAGAAATGATCTATGATCCCCAGATCAAAATCATTAAAGAAAGAGATTCTTTTATAAATGCTTTAAATGCTTACTTGTCTTATTTTTATAGTGAGATAAGTGGTAATCAAAATGAATTAAAGATGATCTACAAATCTTTTATCAGAGAAAAAAGTGATGAAAATAAGATGAAAGAAGAGATCAAAGATACTTATGATCGTTTATTAGAGAGAGATATTGCTCTTAAACAAACTAATATTGGTATACATAGGGAAGATTATGAATTTTATCTAAATGATCTTAATGTTGCTAAGTATTGTTCTCAAGGACAAAAAAGAATGGTGATCTTAGCTCTTAAATTATCATTAGTTCAGATAATCTATCAGATCAAGAGAGAATACCCAATTCTTTTATTAGATGATGTGTTTAGTGAACTTGATAGTAATCATCGCGTATGTTTATTAAGATTACTACCAAATTCAATTCAAACAATCATTACGACTACTGATTTAAGAGAAGTTAGTAGTGTAAAAAAAGAAAACATCAATATTATCAATATAACAAAAGGAGAGATGTGAAATGGCTGAAGAAAAAGAAGTGAGAGATGATTATTCTTATACTGAAAATGATATACAGGTATTAGAAGGACTAGAAGCAGTCAGAAAAAGACCAGGTATGTATATTGCGACTACTTCAGCAAAAGGATTACATCACCTTGTTTGGGAAATTGTAGACAATTCTATTGATGAAGCCTTAGCAGGTTATGCCAATAAGATCATCGTTAAGATATTACCAGGAGATGTCATTGAAGTTACAGACAATGGCAGAGGTATGCCAGTAGGTATCCATCAAAAGACTGGTATCTCAACAGTTGAGACAATTTTTACTGTGCTACATGCTGGTGGTAAATTTGGTGGAGGAGCTTATAAAGTTTCTGGAGGATTACATGGTGTTGGTGCTTCAGTTGTAAATGCTTTAAGTGAATGGTTAGAAGTAACTGTTAAGATCAATCAAAAAGTTTATTTTGTTAGATTTTCTAATGGTGGACACACTGAGAAAAAATTAACTGAGATTGGTACTTGTTCTGTTCATGAACATGGTACGAAAGTAAAGTTCAAACCTGATCCATTAATATTTAAAGAGACAACTGTTTATGATTATCAGACCATATATGATAGATTACAAGAATTAGCATTCTTAAATCCTTTCTTGACTATTGAACTTTATGATGAGAGAGATGAAAATAACATCAAGAAAGAATCTTTTGAATATGAAGGTGGTATTTCTGAATATGTATCATTTTTAGATAAAGATAACGATGTTTTATTTGAAAAACCAGTTCATGTCAAAGGTAATGAAGGAGAGATAATGTGTGAAGTAGCTCTACAATATACTAAAGACTATTCTTCACGTATTTATTCTTTCTGTAATAATGTTAATACCCAAGAAGGTGGAACTCATGAAGAAGGATTTAGACTAGCCTTAACTCGTGTTATAAATGGTTATGCTAAAACTAATAATTATTTGAAAAAGGATGATGAAAATTTAAAACCTGAAGATGTAAGAGAGGGTTTAACAGCAATCATCTCAGTAAGACATCCAGACCCTCAATATGAAGGACAAACAAAGACTAAACTTGGAAATAGTGAAGTTAGAAGGATCATTTCAAATATTTTTAGTGAACAATTTAATAGATTTTTATTAGAAAATCCTGATGTAGCTAAATTAATTGTTGAAAAATCTATCACTGCTTCTAGAGCAAGAGCTGCTGCAGCAAAAGCAAGAGAAGCAACTCGAAAAAAGAGTTCATTAGAGTCAGCTAATATGCCAGAAAAATTAACTGACTGTTCTAGTAGGACTCCAGAATTAAATGAAATCTATATTGTCGAGGGAGATAGTGCTGGAGGTTCAGCTAAATCTGGAAGAGATCCAAAACATCAAGCTATCTTACCATTAAGAGGAAAAATATTAAATGTTCAAAAAGCTAGTGAACATACAATATTTGATAATGCTGAAATAAAGGCTATGATCACCGCATTTGGTTGTGGTATTGGTGATGAAATAGATATCAGTAAATTAAGATATCATAAGATCGTCATCATGACCGATGCCGATGTTGATGGTGCTCACATTAGAATATTATTATTAACATTCTTCTATCGTTTCTTTAGAGAAGTTATAGAAGGTGGCTATATTTATGTTGCCCAACCACCTTTATATCGTATTCAAAAAGGTAATACGATCAAATATGCTTATTCTGATAATCAATTAGAAAAGTTAAAAGCAGAGATGGGTGAAAAAGTTTCACTGCAGAGATATAAAGGTCTAGGTGAAATGGATGCTCAACAATTGTGGGAAACTACTATGGATCCACAAACAAGGACTCTGTTACAAGTTAATATTGATAATGCGATGGAAGCAGATAAATATTTTGAAATGTTGATGGGTGGAGCTGTAGAACCACGTAAACGTTATATTATGGAAAATGCTCACTTTGTCAGAAATTTGGACATTGTATAGGATAGGAAGGTAATATTATGGAAAATAAGGAAATGAATTTTGATAGTGATATTGCCAATCGTTATGACAATGTCGAAGTGATAAATATTTCAGGAGAGATTAAGAATTCCTTCTTGGATTATGCAATGAGTGTCATCATTGCTAGAGCTTTACCAGATGCTAAAGATGGTATGAAACCAGTTCAAAGAAGAATACTTTATGGTATGAATGGTATGGGTAACTATGCTAATACACCATATCGTAAGAGTGCTCGTATTGTTGGAGAAGTCATGGGTAAATATCATCCTCATGGTGATAGTTCTATTTATGATGCCATGGTAAGAATGGCTCAACCTTTCTCTTATCGTTATCCATTAGTTGATGGTCATGGTAACTTTGGTAGCCTTGATGGTGATGGAGCAGCTGCTCCTCGTTATACTGAAGCGAGAATGTCAAAAATTTCAATGGAATTACTAAGAGATATTCAAAAAAATACTGTAGATTTCATTGATAACTATGATGGAGAAGAACAAGAACCTACAGTTTTACCAGCTCGTTTTCCAAATCTATTAGTTAATGGTTCTTATGGTATCGCTGTTGGTATGGCCACTAATATGCCTCCTCATAACTTAAGAGAATCTATCAATGCAGTAGAGGCTGTGATGGATAATCCTGATATTGATGTAGTAGAATTAATGACTAAATATCTTCCAGGACCAGATTTTCCTACTGGTGGTATCATCATGGGTAGAGCTGGCATTAGAAAAGCTTATGAGACAGGTAAAGGTACAATCTTTATTAGATCAAAAGTTGAAATCAATGAATTAGAAAATGGAAAACATGAGATCATTGTCAGAGAGATTCCTTATGGTGTTAATAAATTGTTATTATATCGTAGCATAGTTGATCTTGCTAAGGAAAAAGAAGTTGAAGGAATCACAAATACAGCTGATGAATCTAATATGAATGGTATTAAGATCATCATTGAATGCCGTAAAGATGTTCAACCTGAAGTATTATTAAATCAATTATATCGTAAGACGCAATTACAGATATCTTATGGTATCAATATGTTAGCTTTAGTTGATAATTCACCAAGAGTATTACCTATTAAAGACCTGATCCAAGTTTACATTGATCATCAGATTGATATCATTCAACGTAGAGTTAAGTTTGATCTTCAAAAAGCTTTAGATAGGGCTCATATATTAGAAGGTTTGATAATTGCTATTGATAATGTAGATGAAATAGTAGAGATCATTAAAACTTCTAATAATGATAGTGAAGCTTTAAATAGATTGATTGAAAGATTTAAATTATCAGAAATCCAAGCACAATCTATATTAGATATGCAGATGAAGAGATTGACTGGATTACAAAGGCAGAAAATCTTAGATGAGTATCATCAATTAGAGATTGCTATTGCTGATTATAGAGATATCTTAAATCGTCATGAAAGAGTAGTAGAAATCATAAAAAATGAATTAGATGAGATCAAAGATAAATATGGTGATGATCGTCTTACAGAGATAACTGAATCTAATGATTCTGATCTTGAAGATGAAGATCTGATACCAGTAGAAGATGTAGTCATTTCTATTACTACTAATGGATATATTAAACGTATGACTGTTGATACTTTCAAAACACAAAATAGAGGTGGCAAAGGTATCAAAGGAATGGGATTAAATAGTGATGATATGATTGATCAAATGATCAACATGTCTACACATGACGACTTGTTATTATTTAGTAATTATGGTCGAGTATATCGTATCAAAGGTTATAAAGTACCTGCATCAAGTAGAACTGGTAAGGGTATGCCAGTTGTCAACTTGTTAGCACTTGATAAAAATGAAAAGATTCAAGCTCTTGTCGATATCACACCTAATGAAAGTCTTGAAAATAAATTCTTATTCTTTGTTACTAAGAAGGGTATTGTTAAGAGAACAGTGATGAGTGAATATTACTCTATCCGTCAAAATGGTAAGAAAGCTATTAAGTTAGATGAAGAAGATGAATTATTTGCTGTTCAATTAACTAGTGGTGAAGATGATATCATCATCGCATCGGATCTTGGTAAATTAGTAAGATTTTCTGAAACAACAGTTAGACCTTCTGGACGTTCTTCAGGTGGTGTTAGAGGATTTAATGTTGATGGTGGCGAAGTAGTCGGATTATGCAATTGCAGTAATGGTAAGTACGTATTAGCCATTTCAGAAAATGGTTATGGTAAGATGTCATTGATTGATGACTTTAGAAAGACTAGTAGAAATGCTAAAGGATCTATCGCTATGAAACTAAGTGAGAGAAATGGTAAAATGATCGCACTTAAAGCTGTTAATGGTGATGAAGATGTCTTATTAATGAATACTGAGGGTATGATGATAAGGATTTCTTTAAAGAAAGTATCTATCATGTCAAGAAATACTCAAGGGGTAAGATTATTTAAGATGGATGAAGCTAAACTTGCTACTGCTACAGTAGTTGATGCTGAACTAGTCGAAGAATCTACAGAGACTGAAAATACTGAAGAAAATGACCAACAGTCTAATGAAACAGTTGCAGAGTAGAAAAAATATTTCTATAATTATAAATGCAATGATAAAGACTAAGTAAATAGTTGAAGTTTGTAGAGAAATATCGTTTGGTGCAAGATATTAACTAAAACTATTGAAATCTACCTTTTAGCAGAGATATAAAAATCTCCGGGTTCGACCGTTATATCGAAGAGAGTGGCTAAAATTAATTTTAGTCAAAAGGGTGGCACCACGAGATATCGTCCCTTTGGGTCGGTATCTTTTTATGTAGAGATAAGGAGAAGAAATATGCTAGACATGAATTTTGTGAGAAACAATCCTGAAGCTGTCAAGGAAAATATTAAAAAGAAGTTTCAAGATGAAAAATTGCCTTTAGTTGATAAAGTAATAGAATTAGATAAAGAATATCGTTCTTACAAAGCTAAAGATGACAACTTAAGAAATCAAAGAAATGTTGTATCTAAAGAGATTGGTAAACTAATGGGTCAAGGCAAGAAAGAAGAAGCTGAAGAAGCTAAAAAGAAAGTATCTTCATTTGCCAAAGAATTAGAAGAAGATGAAGCAAAAGAGGAAGAATTATCTGCTGAGATTAAAAAAATCATGATGATAATTCCAAATATGATTGCTGATGATGTACCTATTGGTAAAGATGATTCATTTAACGTAGAAGAGCAACGTTTTGGTGAGCCAATAGTTCCTAATTATGAGATTCCTTTCCATTCAGATATCATGGCTAGTTTTAATGGCATTGATAAGGAAGCTGCTGCTAGAGTTTCTGGAAATGGTTTCTATTATTTAATGGGTGATATTGCTAGATTACATTCAGCTGTATTAGCTTACGCTAGAGATTTTATGATCGATAAAGGATTCATTTATTGTATTCCACCTTATATGATCAGAAGTGATGCTGTCGATGGTGTAATGTCTTTTAAAGATAAAGAAAATATGATGTATAAGATTGAAGGTGAAGACTTATATCTTATTGGTACATCAGAACATTCAATGATTGCTAAATTTAAAGATCAGATGATCAATGAAGATCAACTTCCTATCACTATGACTTCTTATTCACCATGTTTCCGTAAAGAAGTAGGAGCACATGGTATTGAAGAGAGAGGTGTATATCGTATTCACCAATTTGAAAAGCAAGAAATGATTGTTGTTTGTAAACCAGAAGATAGTGACATGTGGTATGACAAAATGTGGAATTATTCAGTTGAATTATTTAGGACATTAGATATACCTGTAAGAAAACTCGTTTGCTGTTCAGGAGATCTTGCAGATCTTAAATATAGAAGCTGTGATATTGAAGCATTCTCTCCAAGACAAAAGAAATATTTTGAAGTATGTTCATGTTCTAACTTAACTGATGCCCAAGCTAGAAGATTATCAATCCGTGTTAAAGGTAAAGAAGGTAAGTATTTTGCTCATACTTTGAATAATACAGTAGTTGCTCCGCCAAGGATGTTGATCGCATTATTAGAAAATAACTATAATGAAGATGGTTCTGTTAATGTGCCAAAGGTTTTACAACCATATATGGGTGGTAAGGAAAAGTTAATTCCTATTAAGTAATTAGAAATTAATAATCATTAATAATTAGAATGTTTCACGTGAAACATTCTTTTATTAAAATAGTATTGAGGTATAAAGTATGAAATTAAAAAAACTATTAATGACAGCCCTTGTCATATTTGCTTTAGTTTATGGCTTTATCATAGGAAAAGGATTATATGATGATCATCAATATAAATTAGAATTGCAAACAATAGATGGATATCTTCCCAATAATGAAACTGATTATGTAAATTATCATAAATTATATAAGGATGCACCTAATGAGGATGTAATATTTATCGTAAATAATGGACTAAATGATTTTGAATATAGTGAAACATTAGTTGAAATAATCAATGATGAAAATACTGATTTAAATAAGATAAGTGATTATCTTGAATATCTATCTAATAATCCATCATATGATGTTCATCAAACTGTGCTGATCATCAATAATTATTTTGACAAATTATCAAATATTGATTTGAATGAATTATTAAAATTTGCAGATGAAAAGTATTATATCAATAAAAATATAATAAGATATATTGATTATTATCAAAATAATATTGATCTAACTTATAGAGAAGTAATAGAAGCAGTAAACTGTAACAGAGATAGAGATTACTATACTGAAACGATTGCCACAAATATTGATGATGGATTATTGATATTAGTTAATAAGTATTATTATTTATCAAGTGATTATATTCCAAATGATCTAGTATATTTTGATAGTAAGTATGTTTATGGTAGTGGTCAACCACAATTAGTTCAAGAAGCATATGATGCTTTTATTGAAATGCATAATGACGCTTTAAATGATAATTATGATATCATGATCAGTAGTATCAATGCCTTTAGAGACTATCAACAACAAGAAAAAACTTACAAACATTATGAAGATGCATACGGTACAGCTGGAGCAGACACTTGTAGTGCAAGACCAGGATATAGCGAACATCAAACTGGACTTACGATAGATACGACTTGTTTTAAAGCTGATGGAACATCTTTTGATACTTTTGAAGAAGAATATAGATGGTTAAGAAATAATAGTTGGAAATATGGTTTCATTTATAGATATCAAGGAGAAAAGGAATTCTATACTGGATACGAAGAAGAACAATGGCATTATCGCTATGTTGGTAAAGAAATTGCCCAATATATTCATGATAGTGGTATAACTTTTGATGAATATTATGAATATTTTGTTAAAGATAATTCTATAACAGAAAGCGAATTTGTGAGTATGTTTAATTAAGACTGTGTGAAGCAGTCTTTTAAAATGTTTCACGTGAAACATTTTATAAAATAACTTACAATCAAAAATAATAGATGGCATAAAAAAGAATAATAATGTATAGTATAGGTGTTGGAGGAAAAACACAATGAGATTAGAAAACAAAATTGCTGTTATCACAGGTGGCAGCCGTGGGATCGGTTATGCTACTTGCGAAAGATTTATTCAAGAAGGTGCAACAGTTATTTTAACTGCTAGTACACAAGAAAATGCTGATAAGGCAGTTGCTAAATTAAAAGAAGCTTATCCAAATGCTAAAGTTGGTGGTATCAGTCCAAATTTAACTAACTTAGAATCAGTAAAAGAAGCATTCAATAAAGTTGAAGAAGAATTCGGACCTATTGATATTTTAGTAAACAATGCTGGTGTATCTGATAGTAAACCATTCACATCTTATGATGAAGAAGGATTTGATAAAGTATTAGATCTAAATGTCAAAGGTGTATTCACTGCTTCAAGAGCAGTAGCAGATAAAATGATTGAAAGAGGAACAGGAGTAATCCTTTCAACTTCTTCAATGGTAAGTATCTCTGGTCAGCCAGCAGGTGTTGCTTATCCAACATCAAAGTTTGCTGTTAATGGATTTACAATTTCATTAGCTCGTGAATTAGGACCTAAGGGAATTCGTGTTAATGCAGTAGCTCCTGGTATCACTGAAACAGATATGATGAGAAATGTACCAAAGAGTGTTATTGAACCAATGGTAGCAAGAATTCCATTACGTAGATTAGGTCAACCAGAAGATATTGCTAATGCCTTTGTATTCTTAGCTTCTGATGAAGCATCATACATTACAGGTGTTATCTTAAGTGTTGATGGTATGATGAGATCTTAATCATCGCTCGATAAAATTGATGTAAAATATAAAAGTGGCTTATGCCACTTTTTGTGATAGTAAGAAAAGGGATGAAAAAAGTTATGATCGATAAAATGATAATAAAAGGGGCAAAAGTTCATAATCTAAAGAATATAGATGTAGAGATACCATTGAATAAAATTGTAGCAATTGCTGGTGTATCTGGCTCAGGCAAATCATCATTAGCATTAGGAGTACTATATGCTGAAGGGTCAAGAAGATATCTTGAAGCTTTATCAACCTACACTAGAAGGAGAATGACACAAGCTTCGAAAGCAGCAGTTGATGAAATATTATATGTACCAGCGGCATTAGCTCTACATCAAAGACCTGCTATTCCAGGAATCAGAAGTACATTTGGCACTGCTACAGAACTTTTAAATAGCTTACGTTTGATGTATTCAAGATTAGGATCACATAGATGCCCTAATGGTCATTACTTAGATCCATCATTAGATGTAGCAGCCGAAAAAGAATTGACTTGTCCGATATGCCAAGAAAAGTTTTATGGGCCATGTGCCGAAGATCTTGCTTTTAACTCCCAAGGAGCTTGTCCTACCTGTGGTGGCACTGGAACTGTAAGAACAGTAGATATGAATAGTTTGGTGCCTGATGAAAACCTAAGTATTGATCAAGGTGCTGTTGCACCATGGAATTCACTAATGTGGTCATTAATGACGGATGTTTGCCATGAAATGGGAGTACGTACCGATGTTCCTTTTAGAGAACTAACTGATGAAGAAAAAAATATTGTTTATCATGGTCCTGCTGTAAAGAAACATATATTTTATAAAGCAAAAAATTCTAATCAAGCCTGTGAATTAGACTTTACTTACTATAATGCTATTTATACGGTAGAAAATGCCTTAGCAAAAGTAAAAGATGAGAAAGGTATGAAGAGAGTAGAAAAGTTTTTAAAAGAAGATGTCTGCCCAGATTGCCAAGGAACAAGACTATCAAAGGTAGCTCGCTATCCAAAACTTAGAGGTATATCCTTAGACAAAGCTTGTAAGATGACTTTATCAGATTCAATAGAGTGGGTAAGAGGAGTACCAAACAATTTGCCTGAAAAAATGAGACCAATGGCAAGTAGTATCTGTGAATCATATTTGAATAATGCAAAAAGATTGGTAGATTTAGGACTTGGATATCTTACTTTGGATAGAGCTTCTTCAACATTATCAACTGGCGAAAGACAAAGAATGCAACTTGCCAGAGCAGTAAGAAACAGGACTACAGGTGTGCTTTATGTTTTGGATGAGCCAAGTATTGGCCTTCATCCTGCAAATATTGTTGGATTAAATGGTGTTATACACGATCTTGTTAAAGATGGAAACTCTGTCGTTTTAGTCGACCATGATACTCAAATATTAAAAGAAGCAGACTACATGATTGAAATGGGACCAAAAGCAGGTAGTGATGGTGGCTATATCATTGCTCAAGGTACTATCAATGAAATAGAAGAAAACAAAGACTCTTTGATTGGTAGTTTCCTAATGAATAAAGAAACAATGATCGTTAGAGAACGAGCAAAAGAAAATGAAATGTTTGTAAATGGTAGTATTCACTTATCAACACATGAGATCCATACGGTAAAACCATTAGAAGTAGATATACCTAAAGGAAGGCTCACAGTTGTAACAGGAGTTTCTGGCTCAGGTAAAACGACACTGATTTTAGAGAGTTTAGTACCAGCATTAGAGAAGAAAATCAAAAATGAAAAACTACCTGATCATATAAAAAAGATCGTGGCTGAGGGCATAGAACATGTTAAACTGATAGATGCATCGCCAATTGGTATCAATGTACGTTCTACTGTAGCTACTTATGCCAATGTTCATGATGAATTAAGAAAACTATTTGGTAATACGAAGATTGCTAAAGATAAAGGCTATAAAGCAAGTGACTTTTCTTATAATACTGGTTCGTTGAGATGTCCAGGATGTGATGGAACAGGTGAGATTGATTTAGATGTACAATTTTTACCTGATGTGAATATTCCTTGTCCTGATTGTCGTGGATCACGTTATAGTAAAATTTCCTATGATATAAAACTGACTAATAAAGAAGGAAAATCTGCTTCTATGCCTGAATTAATGGATATGGATGTCAATAGTGCAATACAGTTCTGTAAAGACATGAAAAGCATAAATAGTAGATTAATGATCCTTCAACAATTAGGCTTAGGTTATCTAACACTTGGAGAAGAGACACCTAGCTTATCTGGAGGGGAAGCTCAAAGATTAAAACTTGCTCAAGAAATAGGAAAAGTGCAAACTGATTCGTTATTTGTTTTTGATGAGCCTAGCATTGGTTTACATCCATTAGATGTACAAGTATTACTAAAAGTATTCCAATCATTAATTGATAATGGAGCAACAGTTGTAGTTATAGAGCATGATCTTGATATAATTCATAATGCTGATTATATCATTGATATGGGCCCTTTAGGTGGAGATAAAGGTGGAAAGATTGTTGCTACAGGAACAGTGCAACAGATAAAAGAAAACAAAAATAGCATCACTGGAAGATATTTGTAAAAAAGTTGTATACTAATTTAGGAGGATATATTTATGCACTATGTTTTATATATTGTAGTAGCACTACTTATCACAGCTTTTGTCTTGATCGTTATTACCCCAAGTAATAAAGATGGAAAATTAAACAAGGTATTTCAGTGTTTACACGACTTCTTTAATTTTAAAAAGATGTACATCACTATTGTTTTAAAAGCCATTGTTATTTTTTTAACAGTATTCTCAATCATTTATGGCTTTAGATTAATGTTTGGCTTTAATTTCTATGGTTATCATTACAATACATTCTGGCAAGGATTAGCTCTAATGGTTTTAGGACCAGTTGTAGTTAGATTGTCTTATGAAGTATTATGGCTTTCTATCAATGCTGCTATAGCTACTATTCAGATCAGAGATAAACTGAATGGCAAAGAAGAAAGCAAATATTCTGATTTTGATGATGCATTAAATTCTGCTGAAAAATTTGGTAATAAAGTTTATAAAGAAACTAAGAAATTCTCAAGCGAAGCCATTGATGCTGCTAGTAAGAAGATCAATGAAATGAAAGAAAACAGGCAGAGCAAAGAAGAAAATAAATCAGAAGAAAATACTGAAGAAAATTCTGATGATCAAAATAATACTTCAGAAAACTAGTAAATTTAATCATGAGATCTCTTTAAGGAGATCTTTTTATATGCTTAAAAACTTTGTGAAAATGTGATTAATGTAGCGTATGCGTTTACAAGTGGTATAATAAAGAGGCAAAGAGAGGGATAGTTTAATGTATGATGTAGCAATAATAGGAGCAGGGGTTGTAGGAAGCTCTCTTGCTTATTATCTATCACAATATGATATATCAATACTAATGTTAGAGGCATCTAATGATGTAAGTAATGGTACAAGTAAAGCTAATACAGCCATCATTCATGCTGGTTATGATCCAAGGGTCGGAACCCTAATGGCTAAATATAATGTAGAAGGATCTTTAATAATGAAAGATCTTTGCACAAAATTAGATGTGCCTTATATCAATAATGGAGCAATGGTACTTGCTTTTAGTGATGAGGAATTAGAGCATGTCAATAAACTTTATCAAAGAGGAATTGATAATGGAGTAAAAGACTTATCAGTCTTAAATGCTGAACAAGTCTTAAAATTAGAACCAAATATAACTAAAAATGTTAAAGGAGCATTATTAGCTAAAACAAGTGCAATTGTTTCTCCTTGGGAGTTGACTTATGCTTTAGCTTTAACAGCTGTTAAAAATGGTGTTGAGTTAAAACTTAACAATAAAGTAACAGCAATCACCAAAGAGAAAGACATATTTAAGATAACTACTGATAAATCTCAATATCAAAGTAGGTATATCTTTAATGCTAGTGGCATTCATGCTGATAAAATACACGAACTGATTGGTAAGAAAGAATTTACGATCACACCTGTAAGAGGACAATATTATCTGTTAGATAAGTCTCAAGGAAATAAGTGTACTCATACATTGTTCCAGTGCCCTAATGCTTTAGGAAAGGGAGTAGTAGTTTCTCCAACAGTCCATGGTAATTTGATAGTTGGGCCAGATGCTGAAACAATTAATAACGAGGATAAATCAACTACTTCTTCTGGTTTAGCTTATGTAAAAGAAAAAGCAGCTAAATCTATTGATAGTTTAAACTATGGGGAAAATATTCGTAATTTTGCTGGTATCAGAGCTAAAAGTGATAGGAAAGACTTTATAGTTGAAGAATCAAAGAGTGTTTCTAATTTCTTTAATTTAGCTGGTATGGCATCACCTGCATTAAGTAGTGCTCCAGCCATTGCTTTGGCTGCTGTTGATTGGTTACTATCTAAAGAAAAACTAAATAAAAAAGAAAACTATATCACTGAAAGAAAAAAAATCAGATTTAATAAATTATCTGCTGAAGAAAAAAATGAACTCATCAAAAAAGATCCAAGCTATGGCAGAATCATCTGTCGTTGTGAAACAATAACAGAAGGTGAGATATTAGCTTGCATTGATAGTGAGATTCCTCCTGCTTCTATTGATGGTGTTAAAAGAAGAACAAATAGTGGCATGGGAAGATGTCAAGGAGGCTTCTGTAGTGAAAAAATAGCAATGATCTTAATGGATAAATTAGGATTAAAATATAACGAGATATTACAAGATGAACAAGGATCTTATATCCTTTCTTCTGAAGCAAAGGAGGGCTATTAATATGTATGATCTAATAATCATCGGTGCTGGACCTGCAGGACTTGCTGCAGCATTAAAAGCTTATCAATCATCGGTTAAAAAGATCCTTTTGATCGAAAGAGATAAGGAATTAGGTGGTATTTTAAATCAATGTATTCATAATGGCTTTGGTTTACATTACTTTCATGAAGAATTGACTGGTCCTGAATTCGCTAATAGATTTATTCATAAAATCCAAGATACAGAGATTGAGATCTTATTAGATACAATGGTCTTATCATTTGATAGTGACCATAATGTATATGTAGTTAATTCTAATGGCTATCAACATTATCAAGCAAAAGCTATCATCTTAGCAATGGGCTGTAGAGAAAGAGCAAGAGGAGCTATTGCTACACCAGGAAGTAGGGCTGCAGGGGTATTTACTGCTGGTACTGCTCAACGATACATGAACATGGATGGTTATAATGTCGGTAAAAGAGTAGTCATCTTAGGTAGTGGTGATATTGGATTGATTATGGCAAGAAGAATGACTTTAGAGGGAGCTAAGGTATTAGCTTGCGTAGAGATCAATCCATATTCAGCAGGCTTAAGCAGAAACATCAAACAATGCTTAGAAGATTTTGATATTCCATTATATTTGTCACATACTGTAACAGATATCAAAGGTGAGGGAAGAATTGAGCAAGTAATTGTGTCAAAGGTTGATGAACACTTTAAACCAATAGAGGGTACAGAGATAATTTTTGATTGTGACACATTGCTATTGTCGATTGGACTAATCCCTGAAAATGAATTGAGTAAAAAAGCAGGCGTGGCAATTGATCCAAGAACTAAAGGACCAATAGTTTATGAAAATATGGAAACATCATTATCAGGAGTATTTACTTGTGGAAATGTCTGTCAGGTACACGACTTAGCTGATAATGTAGTTGCAGAGGCAGAAAATGCTGCTAAAGCTGCTTGCAATTATATCAATGATAAACCAACATATGAAAGAGAGATCAAAGTAAGCACTGATAAGAATATTTCTTATACAGTACCTCAACATATTCATTTACCATTAACTGACAAAGTAATTTATTTATCATTTAGATCAAGAAGAAATATCGGCAAATGTGTATTGGAAATAGTAGATGACGAATCTAATGTTATCGCAAGTTACAATAAGGATTTCTTGATTCCTGCAGAAATGCAAAGAATAGCAGTACTAACTTCTAAATTAAATGAAGTAAAAACAGAGATAACTGTAAGGGTAAAGGAGGTAAATGAATGATTGAGTTAATTTGCATAGGTTGTCCTAAAGGATGTCATCTAAAAGTTGATGAAAACGATGATTATAAAGTCTATGGTAATAGCTGTCCAACAGGTGCTAAATATGGTAGGGAAGAGTTATTAAATCCAACTAGGACATTAACCTCAACTGTAAGGATAGAAAATGGCTTGCATAGACAATTACCTGTTAAGAGTGATAAACCTTTACCAAAGAAATTACTAGTAGAAGCAGTAAAGTCTTTAAAAGATGTTAAAGTATCTTCACCAGTAAAGGTGGGAGATGTCATTGTAGAAAATATCTTAGGAACAGGTTGTAACATAATCGCAACAAGAGACGAATAAAAAAAATACGCTTTAAATCAGCGTATTTTTAATTATGTAAAGAGTAAATAGATATGAAAGCGTTTCCTAAATGTTTGTATATTGTTACATAAATAAAATGTATGTTAAAATTGTCCTTGGATAGGATGGAAAAGATATGAAACATATTTTTATTGTTAACCCAACTAGTGGAAAAGGACATAGTTTAGAGTTTGTCCCAGTTATAGAAGATTATTTTAAGAAGAATGGTGGAGATTATCAGATCATTAAAACTGAATATGTTCGCCATGCCACAGAGTTGGCAAATAAATATTGTCAAGAGGATGATGTTGTACTGTATTCTGTAGGTGGTGATGGCACCATGAAAGAAGTATTGGATGGCATTGATGAGAATGTTACTTTATGTGTCATACCAGGGGGCACAGGTAATGATTTTTATAAGAGTATCGATTCTAGAAAATTAGATAAAGAACAACTTATTAAGGATTGCATTGAGGGAGATGTAGTCAAAGTTGATTATGGTACTTTAAATGGTAAGAGCCGTTTCTTAAATGTATGTTCGTTTGGCCTAGATGCTGATGTTAATGATTATGCTTGTAACTATGTTAAAGTAGAAACAAATATACCAAATAGTTTAGTATATGCTTATTCTGCTTTTAAAGTAGGATTACATCCAAAACCATTTAATGTTGAAGCAGAGATCGATGGTAAACAGTTTAAACAAGAGGTCATCATGGTTGCTTGCTCTAATGGTAAATATTATGGTGGTATGTTCATGCCAGCTCCATTAGCAGAGATAAATGATGGGTTATTGAATCTTTGCTTTATCAAGAATATCAAAAAGAAGTTACGTTTGATAAAATTGATCTTGAAATATTCAAAAGGTAAACATACTAGTGAACCTGAAAGCATCAATAAGGTAGCTAAAACCATGAAGTTTAAATTTGATCGAGCAGTAAATTATCAGATTGATGGAGAAAATGGTAAACTACAAGAGTGTACTATTGAAATACACCCTCAAGCAATGAAGTTAAAGATGCCAAAAGAAAGAAGAAAGTAAATGAAAGACAATAGTGTAAAAAAGTTGACGACTATCGCAATGCTATCAGCATTTGCTTATGTCTCAACACTTCTAATAAGAATACCAGTAGTATTATTCTTAAAATATGATCCTAAAGATATTGTCATAACTTTAGGAGGACTGATCTATGGACCAGTAACAGCTTTGATCGTATCAGTGATAGTCTCTTTTGTAGAAATGGTCACTATCTCAGATACTGGAGTTATTGGTATGGTAATGAACATTCTAGCAAGTTGTTCGTTTGCTTGTACAGTTAGTCTGTTTTACAAAAAACATAGAAATATTTCCGGAGCAATAAAAGGTTTGATCTGTGGTTGCTTATGTGCAACATCTGTAATGTTATTATGGAATTATCTGATAACACCAATTTATATGAATGTAGACAGAGCAACTGTAGTTGGTTTATTACTACCATATATCTTGCCTTATAATTTATTAAAAACAGCATTAAATGCCGTTATAGTATTCTTGTTGTATAAACCAGTTGTTAATTCGCTTAGAAATTTAGGCTTTGCTCAACAGAGCAGTGCTAAAAAAGATCAAAGTAAGGCTTTTTATCCAATTGTTGGTATAGTGGTACTTATCACGGTCATCTTACTTATGATGGTATTAAAAGGGGTTATATGATCTCGATTGTTGCTAAAGTAGTTCATGGTAAAGCGCTAGGAAGGACGATGGGCTTTGCAACTGCTAACCAAGATACTTCAGAAATAAAAGAGTGTCCTGAATACGGTGTCTATGCATCAGAAGTATGGGTAGATTCTAATAAATATATTGGTGTTACTAATGTAGGTACTAGACCTACAATTGATAATGAAAGTAAGATCACTATAGAAACCCACATATTAGATTTTAATGAAGATATCTATGATAAGGTGATAAGAGTAGATTTATGCCACTATTTAAGAGGTATATCTAAGTTTGCTAGTAAAGAAGAACTTATTGCTCAAGTTCAAAAAGATGAGCAACATGCAAGAGAATTATTAGGTTAAACAAAAGGCAACATATGTGGATATGTGCATTATTCTTTGGAAAAATATTGAAAAATAGGTAATCAATAGTGACTTAAAGAAGAAAAGCCACTTACCGTGGCTTGCCTACTACATATTTGAAATGATAGCTTTGATAAGTGAACGGAATTGACTGTTCACTTTTTTAGCAACTTCTTCTACTTCTTTATGATTCAATTCTTTGCCAGTGATACCTGCTGCCATGTTTGTGATACAAGAGATGCCTACTGTTGGTAAGTTACAATGACGTGCAACTAAGATCTCTGGTACAGTACTCATACCTACAGCATCAGCTCCTATTACTGAGGCAAATCTTATTTCAGCTGGTGTTTCATAGTTAGGACCTCTGAAGGCCATGTACGTACCTCTTTGTAAGTTGATGTCTAATTCTTTAGCACATTTAACAGCAATCTCTTTGAAGTTTTCATCTAAAGCTTTAGTCATATCTGGAAAACGAACACCAAATTGTTCAACATTATCACCTACAAGTGGATTATCACCCATATAGTTGATGAAATCATCGATCAACATTAAGCAACCTTCATCAAAGTTACGATTAACTCCACCAGCGGCATTAGTTACGATCAGAGCTTTACAGTTAAGTAGTTTCATGACTCTTACTGGCATTGATACGATCTTCATGTCATAGCCTTCGTAGAAGTGGAAACGACCTTGCATACACATTACTTTTTTGCCGTTAAGTTTGCCCACGACTAATCGACCAGCATGGCCAGCAATCTTAGTCATTGGGAAATTAGGAATGTCTTTATAAGAGATTATTGTTGCTCCTTCAATCTCTTCTGCTAAATTTCCTAGACCACTGCCTAAGATAAGACCAATAGCATCACTACAATCTACTTTAGATGAGATGTAATCTGCTGCTTCTTTACACATTTGATAGATATCCATTTTATTTTCCTCCTGATCTATACGATGTTAATTCTTTTGCTAAATAAGCTAGTTTCTTTGAAGTGATAGTTTTACTATAATTTCTTCCTTCTGCTGTTGGGTGCAACTCAGGATATTTTGTACTAGTTTTATAAATATATTTGTTTTTGATCATCCAGTTGATGATATAGAATAATTCATTTCTATCCATGGCTTTTAGTGAACCATATTCTTTTATAGTTTCTAAATGATATTTCTTAGTTTTATCACTTGAAAATCCATTTAAGACATCAAGTAAAACCGTTGTGCCGAAGAAATGCTTTTCGCTGATGTGTTCTAAACAATTAAGTATAGTGTACACGACTTCGTTTAGATCATTTTCTTGGTACACGACTTTTTTGATCGAAGACTTATTAATAGTATTAGTTGTTTCTCTAACAGGTTGTGTTTTACTTTCGTACTTTACTTTTTGGTTAGAAGTAGGCTTTTCTTGTTTGTCCTCTTTCACAAATGGTGTAAGATCAAACATTTTATAATATTGTGATTGAGCAATGGTACGGCCACAACCTTTTCCATCGCTTGTATAATTAGTACAACCTAAGAAATAACCAGAAGAACCTTTTTTGATGATGAGATAGCCATCACGACAACTATCACATTTCATGATGGATAGTTTACCTGCACCATATTCGTTAGTCATAAAGCTACATATTTCAGGTTCATTGGTACACATATATAATCGCAACCCATAAGAGTTCTTATAGCGATATTGAAGAGGATATCCACATATTGGACATTTCTTTTGCAAGAAGGAATTATCTTGTACTTCACTATTCCAATTACCTTTAAGAACAACATTCTTATAATCTTTTTGGATTTCTAGTAAAAACTCTGAAGGATTTTGTTCAGGAGCAATGAAGTAAACTCTATTTTTGGTACGAGTCATAGCTACATAGAACAATCTTCTTTCTTCAGCATATTCTATAGATTTATCTTGTTTAGTGACAAAATTAAGAACGGGATCATCTTCAATCTTAGAAGGGAAGCCATAGGTTTCGTTTTTGCCATTGATGACAATGACATTATCATAACCTAAGCCCTTAGATGCATGAGCAGTCATGAAAGTGATCTTTAGTTTAGGGTATTTTAGACATACTAGTCTACTACCTCGATCATGGAATTCAAATAGGCCTGTTCTTTCCAAACTGTAACCATCAAAGCCAAACCTTCCTAAGACTAGGATAGAAGAATCCATTGGCTTATGTTCTTGCTTGTTATAAGCGACTATCTGATCAATCGCTGTCTCTACGGCTTGAGAAAGAGCATAATTTATACCAGTTTTGCGATCCTTATTATCCTTTTTACTACTTCTATCATAAGTATAGATGATGACAGGATCAGTAATCCTTTTAGGTGATAACAATTCTTTAGAGATCTGATATTCGTTTTTTTGAATGAAATTACCAGCAATATCGATCACTTCTTGCGAGTTACGATAGGTATGAACGATCTTTAATAATTTACCATAGCCCATTTTTTCTTTGAAATGCGTAAATAAAGAAATATCAGCGCCACTGAAGGCATAGATAGATTGCCAATCGTCACCAACAGCGATGATCTTGGCATCAGTGACTTCCGATAAAGCCGTTGTTAAATCAAATCTTTGTTGAGAGATATCTTGATACTCATCTACAATGATATATTTGAAACTAAGTTTTTTCTTCATATCTTTGACTTGTTTTAAAACTTTGGCAGAGTTGTTGATCATGTCTTCAAAATCAACAGCGTTATTCTCTTTAAGATAACGTTCATATTCAAGATAACAATCATTGCAGATATCTAAGAATAATCTAGTTCGAACATTTTGGGTAGAACGATACATACGATTGAAATCTTCATGTTCGTAGCCATTAGTTTTAAAGTTAGTGATAAATCGACAGATCAAAGTCAATAACTTACGGATATAACGATTTTCTTCTGATGAAACTAATTTTTCCATGATCTCTTTATTAGAACGAGGATGTAGTTCAAAACCTTTATTTTCTAATTCTTCTTTTAGATGATCTAATAGGGACAAGTGATCATTATATTCAGAAAATGTATAGATGAGAGTTGTACCATGAGCTCTATGTAACTTTATTTTGTTATTTATTGCATTTTTGTAGGCTTCTAATTGGCCTTCACTGTACATATTATTTTTGCCTGATTGGGTGATGCCAAAATGCTCGATATATGCTTCTTTATCATCTTGTTTGATAATGAAATCTGGAGTATATGGTTTTCTAGAGAATTCAATATCATATTTATAGATTGGTTCATATTGATAGTCAATGCCATTTAAGTATAAGAAATTAGCTATCTCTACTTCTTGGTATGAACGTAAGACTTCATTATTGATAGTTTCCTTTTTCTTACTACGTGAGTCAATGATTTCTTGTTTGAATTCATCAAGATCGCTTCTTAAGGTAGAGTAGTTGGCTTTAGCAATCTTATTAAAAAAGTTATTAAGTTCATTTCCTTCATATGGAGCATCAAAATAAGAAGCAAAGAAAAGGATCAAGTTATTAACTAAACTCTCATTTTGCAGGATGGATCTTTTAAAATAGTCTTGTAAAAGGAAATATAATTTACTATTGTCATAGATATTAAGTCTTTCAGGATCATTCTTTCTTAGTATCGCATTACCAGTAGCGTGGAAGGTAGTGATAGGACAAGCTATATCTAAGTCTTTATTGATCTTGTCTTTTAATTCTTGGACAGCTTTATTGGTAAAAGAAATGACTAGTATTTCTTTAGGATCGACATTTTGTTTTTCTACTAAGTATTTGACTTTAGCAGCTACAGTAGTTGTTTTGCCAGCCCCAGCCCCTGCAATAACAAGACAATAGTCTTCATCAGTTAAGACTACTTTTCTTTGATCATCATCTAATTTGATATTAGGATCTACATCTTTAAGGATGTTATCAAGATAGTCTTTCTCTTTCTTCATCTTTTTGTTAATAAACTTATCATTATGTTCATCAACTAATTTTGAAAAGTTTTGATGAAGGTTAAGTGTGGTGGTAACTATCTTAAGAGAAATATTATTTTTCTCACAAAAAGGTTCTAAAATATCACCACTAGAAAGAGTGGTAAAGAAATCGATGGTATCTTGATCTTGCCTTAATTTATCGACAAATTCCTTTTGAGAAATATATTTGTCTTCTTTCAATAATGATTCCATTCTTTTTTTGATCGAACGCAACTCATCACATTTAGAACGAATAAAAACTTTGTTATCTGACTTATTGATTTTGCTTTGTTTCTTTTGTCCTAATACCATAAATTGCATCCTTTGTCTATAAAATTATAACATAATGTTAATGTGATTAAAAACGACACTGTCACAAATAAAAAACCAAGTAGGAAACTACTTGGTGAAATAGAATTAGTTATTTATTAGCGTT
>CAVCVO010000005.1:0-39608 GCA_963606005.1 Anaerovoracaceae bacterium | reverse complement strand
GTTAATACAGTGATGTTAAGAACACCAATATTATTTAGGACAGAAAGTAATACTCGGGTTGGTACTTTTGAAGAAGCAAAATCTAATCCGATCAAATCTTCGGTTATCAAGCAAGCTGATTGGTATTGTTATCCTGCAAAGGTAGGAAGTTTATTATGCTTTGTTTATTTCCATAAAAATTATTGTTTTAATGGTGTCTCTTTAGCTAACTTATTTGAACTTGCTAGTGAGGAGGATTGCATTGGTAAAAAGCCAGATCTTATCTGTTTATTTGGTAATCCTGATGATAAGAATAGTTGTAATTTCTATCATGATGAAGCTAATGATATTTGGATTGGCTCCGTTTCTTCTGATTGGCGAGTAGAATATTTTGGTTATATCAAGAAAGCTATCTTGACTTTACATAACTTATGTAAGATGCAGAAAGGCTGTTTACCAATCCATGGTTCAATGGTCAACATCTTCTTTAAGAATAACATTAAGAAATCAATTGTCTTTGTTGGTGATTCTGGTGCTGGTAAATCAGAGACTATTGAGGCATTAAGAAGATTATCCGATAAGCATATTGATGAATCGATTCAACAGATCGAGACTGTCTTTGATGATATGGGTTCACTACATATCAAAGATGGGAAAGTATATGCTAATGGCACAGAGACAGGTGCTTTTGTTAGATTAGATGATCTTGATAAGTTAACAGCTTATAAGGATATGGAAAGAAATATTTTCATCAATCCTGAAAAAACAAATGCGAGAGTAATTCAACCAATATCTTCTTATGATCTTATCATTGCAGATCATCCAGTGGATATGATCTTGTACGCTAACAACTATGAAAATAAGATTGGTGTTGAGAAGTTTGATACTTATAAGCAAGCTAAAAGATGCTTTGTGGAAGGTAAGAGAATGGCAAAAAATACTACTCAAGAAGTTGGTCTTTCTTCAACTTTCTTCGCTAATCCTTTTGGACCAATGCAGAAACAAGAATTATGTTCTTCGATCATGGATGAAGTATTCCAATGCTTATTTGATAATGAAGTCTATGTTGGTGAAATCTATACTAACTTGGGTACAGAGCATAAAGAAAATCTTGAACTATCTGCTGAGTGTTTATTAGCTATTTTAAAAAATGATTAGAGTTTTGTGGTAGAATATTTGGGTTGTACAGTGAGGTAAGAGATGAGTGCAGTAAAAAGATTTATTAAATATTTCTTTAGGCCGAAAAAAGATAGTGATTCTATCCTTACTTTTTTCGTGTATGGCTTACTTCTTATCAGTTTAGTTTATATTACTAGTGCTTCCATCAATACTTCTACTACTGTTGGTTCAACTTTTAGAAATATCGTAAAACAGGTATTTATTGTTGTTAGTAGTTTGATGTTATTTAATTTCTTTTCTAATTTCTTTGATGGCAAAAGATGTAGAAAAAATATCATCATCTATCTTGTCCTAGAATTATTATTACTTATCACTGCATATGTTTATTGTAAACTTACAGGTGATATCAATGGTAACTATTCTTGGATCACCATTAATCTTGGTTTGTTCCAATTTGGTATACAACCATCAGAATTTGCGAAAACCTTTATCGTTTTATCAAATGCTTGTTTATTAGGTGATAGGAAGTTTAAGAATATCGATAGTAAATGGCAGATGATCAAATTCCCTTTATTCTTCTTATTAGCATATTTTGGTATCATTATATTTTTACAAAAGGATGCTGGTAGTGGCTTGATCGTTTGGATGATTGGTTGCATCTGTTTCTTGTTTACTTCTAATAAGAAGTTAAGAGGTTTGAGATTATTATTAGTCTTTTTAGCTTTCTTAGCTATAGGTGCTTATTTCTATTGTTTACTAACAGAGAGTGGTAGAGCAATACTAGAAAAAGTTTCAACTACTTTCTCAGCTAGATTTTCAGCTGTTACTGATCCGAGTTATAACAATGATGCTACTCGTGAGATATTCTATTCTTTATTAGGAATCAGCAATGGTAATATCTTTGGAGTAGGATTAGGTAATTCGGTACAGAAATTTGGTTATTTAGTAAGTAGTGATGCTGATTATATCTTCGCGGTCATTGTTGAAGAGTGCGGTATTTTGGGCATCTTATCAATATTTGTACCTTATATCTTTATCATCAGTAGGCTTTTATATTATAGTAAGAGAGTTACAAAGGAATTTGATAAGATTATCTTACTAGGTACAGTTGTTTATCTATCTATTCACTTCTTCTTTAATGTAGGAGGAGTTAGTGGACTAGTACCTTTGACTGGTGTACCATTACTACTTGTATCGCGGGGAGGATCAGCAACTTTCTCGATCATGGTCCTTTTAGGGATCTGTCAAAATAGGATAGCCAACTACTATGCTGAAAAGAAAGCAAAGAGTGGTTTCATAGATTAAATATAGAAAGAGGATTATATGATAGCTTTATATCCGGGTAGCTTTGACCCAGTAACTTATGGACATTTGGACATCATCGAAAGAGCAAGTCAGATGTTTGAACAACTCATCATCGTCATCATGGTCAATGATGAAAAAAAGACAACATTCACTATGGAAGAAAGAAAAGAAATGTTACAGCATTGTACTTCTCATTTGAAAAATGTGAGGGTAGAAATCGGCAGTGGCTTGACAGTAGATTTTGCTAAGAAAATGAACAGTCAAGTACTTATTAGAGGAGTCAGAGCAGTATCTGATTATGAATATGAAATGCAACTAGCAACAGCTAATATGACATTAGAACCAACCATTGAAACAGTATTCTTATTAGCTAGACCACAGTATTCATTCTTATCTAGTTCAACTGCTAAGACCATAGCAGAAAATGATGGTGATCTTCATTGCTTTGTACCAGATTATGTAGCAGGTAAACTTAAAGAGAAATATCAAAAGTAAAAAAATAAAAGCAAGTTGATGTTATTATGATCAATTTGCTTTTTCATTTGGCTTGATTGTGTTTGTTACTATGCGTATAAGAGAGTAACGAGAGCCATTAACATTGTTCTAGATATGAAACCATCTATTTCATAAGTATAACTACCATTGTAGTCTCTGATCTTATTGCCATCAATTTGACAGATATAACTTCCATTGTAACGACGAACCTTGTTGCCATCAAATTGAAGAATGTAAGAACCATTGTATTGTCTTACTTTGTCTCCATCAAATTCATAGATGTAGCTACCATTATATCTTCTTAGTTTGTTTCCATCTAATTGATATAGATAACTTCCGTTGTATTCACGGATTTTTTCAGTTTCAATATCTAGCAAGTAACTGCCATTGTATCTTCTAACTTTTGCCATAATCAATTTCTCCTTTCTAATTGTAGTTCGTTAGATATCTACCTAAATTATACACTATATTGAAGTAATAGTTCGACTAATTGGTAAACATCTGTTGATGGCGATTGGTTTATGCGATCATTTTTCTACCTGAGTGATAACTGATCAACTTTTTAGCATTAGTTATTGCTGTTGATACTAGTGGTAACAATGTGTCAAAAACAATTTGATTCTTTTTGTAAGTGTTAAGATACTTTTTGAGATCATTTATGACTTCTTCATTGCTGTTATATTGCTTGGTACTATAACGAAAATGTAATAGATACCATATTTCAAAACAAGGATTTGATAAATATACTTGAATGTTTTTCTCTTTGGCTACTTTTAGTACTGAACGTAATACTGTTTTTCGGCTTGCAGAAAAGTCCACATCAATAAAGCAAGCAGGAATATCGCCTTCGTCAATCACAAGTTCTTCTTTTTCCATGCTTTTACATAAGTCGTTTAATACACCTTTGGGATCTGATTTAATGCCTTTAGCTTCTATGATACGATATTCGCTTTGGATTTTATTGAAGTTTAAAAAGTAATTCTTCTCAGTTTGATTTTTCCCTTCACATCCTATCAAAATGAGTTTTCTTCTATCTCGATTTACTTGACCTCTTTGTTTCTTTGTTGCTCTTTTTACCATGGGTTTTCTCCTAAATTAATAAATGGGACTGCTCCATATCTTCCTTGCATATATCCTTTATTGATGTTTTCATTATTTCTAGGTGAAAACTCATCCAAGGAATATAAATCAGAAGAAGCAGTTTTATAATTTTTCTCAACAAAGTAAATCTGGTCTCTTCTAAATAAATCTAAGTCCAATAAATTAATTTCATGGGTATTAAAGATAAGTTGGGCACCATTTATATTGATCTGGCTATCTTGAAACATTTCAACAAGTGCTTTAGTTAACATTGGATGTAGGCAATTGTCAATTTCATCTATGATAATGGTTTTGCCTTTTTCTAAAGAATCCTTGATTATTGGACTATAACTAAATAATCTTTTTGTCCCGTTTGATTCTGAATCATAGTTTAATAAGTATTCCTTGTCACTGACTTTATGCTTTGTGATAATGTTATTTGAGTCATCATCAGTTAGATCAAATCCACTGATGTTGATATCGGCTTTCTTTAACATTTTGAGCATAAAATCATTTAAAGAATTATCTTTACTAAATTTAGCTTGCTGTAATTTTTCTAATAGATTGCTTTGTAAGTTTTCATTAGTAAATACATCTATCCCTTCCGAAAACCATCTATATGCATCTTTAGTAAGTTCGCTGTTCCAAGCTGTTGCTGTTGCTAAAAATAGTTTGTTTGGTAAGTTTTTATCGACATAGCTAGCCAAGGATTTGCTTTTTGTGGTGAAATCATAATGATCAATATCGCTTCTTTCAAAGATCATTGAGGCTTTTGCAGAAGTATACTCGTATAGATATTCTTCGTATATCACTTTTCTATCAGCAGTAAAACCATATTCATATTTTTTGCCATTATGTACAAATATGAAATCAAATCTTGTTTTTTGATTTCTACTTTCATCATCCATAAGAAATGGGATGATCTGAGTAATAGGAGAATCAAGTTGCATTAGATTAGAATTTCTAACGATTGTTACTGCTGCTTGTAATGCTTTAGTTAAGTTAGATTTTCCAACAGCATTAGCTCCATATATAGCAATAGCAGGTAATAGTCTTTCTTTATTGTACTTTAATAAAGACTGTTCATGAGCTTTATCTGAATTGGCATAAAGGCTTAGTATTGCTTCATCTTTGAAAGATAAATAGTTAGTAAAGTTGAATTGTAGTAACATTCTTGATCACCTTCCTACATAAATAATACAATTTTATATAAACAATTGCAATGTATTATTTTAAAATCTGCAGAAAAAGTGCAAAAAAGTATAAAATATATTAAATATTAATAATAAAAGAAACTTATCTAGGCCTATAAGATTGAATTGGCACATTATCAGTCAAATTAAGCCATGTTCCAGTTTTAGTCAAAGTTCCTGTTGCTGGAAAGTAATAGATTGTGAAATATGCTTTTTCTTCGACTTCATTGTAATAATCAACTGTTACCTTATATGGAAACCTGGGATAAAATGGTTTATACATTCCACTAGAAAGGGCTCGTATGTCATCAATGACATTTTCTGGTACGTCAACGCCTGTACAGTTGTATACTGGTGGATAAACTGTTATAGCTATAATTGCTATGATACTGATAGCTATGGCTATTTTGAATATTCTTGATAGTATTTTTTCCATATTGTCTCTCTTATTTGTTTAACTAACTTAATTATGCACAACTATTTAGTTTTGTTAATACAAAAGTGTATAATTATTGCAGAAAGAAGGATTGATTATATGGGATGTACTACTATTCTTATAGGAAAGAAAGCAAGTTATGATGGTTCGACTTTAATGGCGAGAAATGAGGATTCGGGTTTAGGTCATTATAGTTCTAAAAAGTTTATTGTTGTTAAACCTGAAGAACAACCACGTTTATATCGTTCTGTCATATCAAAAGTTGAGATAGAATTACCTGATGATCCAATGCGTTATACAGCAATGCCTAATGCTATTGATAATGAAGGTATTTGGGCTGAAGCTGGTATCAATGATTGTAATGTGGCTATGACTGCTACCGAGACTCTTACTTCTAATTACAGAGTCACTGCAGCTGATCCTTTAGTTAAAAGTGGCATTGGTGAGGAAGATCTTGTCACAATCGTTTTACCTTATATTCATTCAGCAAGAGAAGGAGTTTTGCGTTTAGGTTCACTTATTGAGAAGTATGGCACTTATGAACGTAATGGCATTGGTTTCCAAGATGTTGATGAGATATGGTGGTTTGAAAATATCGGTGGTCATCATTGGATGGCTAAAAAAGTTGATGATGATAAATATGTTGTTTGTCCAAATCAACAAGGTATTGATTATTTTGATCTAGTGGATGCTTTTTCTAAACAAGAAAGTCATATGTGTAGTAGTGATCTGATCGAATTTATAGAAAAGAATCATTTGGATGTGACTATGCAAGAGCATGATATTAGAAAAGAAACAATGTTTGATACTCGTGGAGCATTTGGCACACATTCTGATTCTGATCATTGTTACAATACTCCAAGAGCTTGGATCATGGAAAGACATTTAAATCCTAATACATTTATTTGGGATGGTCCTGATGCTGATTTTAATCCTGAGAGTGATGATATTCCATTTGCTTTAGTGCCAGAAAAGAAGATCACTATTGATGATGTTAAATATGTCTTATCTTCCTATTATCAATCAACTGATTATAATCCTTATGATAAGCGTGCTAGTAAAGGTGGTAAATATCGTCCAATTGGTATCAATAGAAATAACTTTGTAGCTATTACGCAATTAAGACCTTATATGCCAAAAGATATCATGGCTATTGAATGGATCGCAGAAGGTTCTAATGCCTTTAATACAGTTGTACCTTTCTATTCAAATGTTTTAGCTACTCCTGAATATTTAGCTAATACAACAGCTAAGGTTACAACAGAAAACTTCTATTGGGTTAATAGGATCATTGGTGCATTAGTTGATGCTCATTTTGGCGAATGTATTACTGATGTTGAAAAATATCAGATGACTACTATGTCTGAGGGACAAAACATGATAAACAAATTTGATGCATATGTATTGAATAATAAAGTAGAAGATATTCAAACTTATCTAACTGAGTGCAATCAAAAAATATCTGACTATATTCAAACAGCAACAGATAGACTATTAGATCATGTCTTGTTTAAAGCAAGCAATGGTATGAAGAATGCTTTTAGTAGAGCAGATGAGTGTTCGGACTAATTGATTTAGATATTATTTTGAATAAAAGATAGAAAGCAAACTGATTAATGGTTTGCTTTTTTAAGTTATAATATATCTAAATATTAGACTGATATGAACGATTGAGAATGGAAGTGATACAAAATGAATGATATTTGGAATCCTTGGCATGGATGCCATAAGTATAGTGAAGGTTGTAAGTATTGTTACATGTATTTTCTTGATGCACAAAGAGATAAAAATGGTAGTGATATCTATAAAGTAAAGACTAATTTTAACTTGCCTTTAAAGAAAAATAAAAATAGTGAATATAAAATAGCAAGTGGTTCTACCATTCGAGTTTGTATGACTAGTGATTTCTTTTTAGAGGAAGCGGATAAGTGGCGTGAAGAAGTATGGAATATGATAAGGATCAGAAAGGATGTTACTTTTTGGTTACAGACTAAAAGAGCAGAAAGAGTGAAAGAAAATCTACCTTATGATTGGAATGATGGTTGGGATAATGTGGTGATGGTCTTTACTGCTGAGAATCAAAAGAGAGCTGATGAAAGAATACCAATATTGTTAGAATTGCCATTTAAACATAAAGGCATCATGTGTGCGCCAATGATCGATAAGATCACACTAGAAAAGTATTTGATATCGAGTAGTATTGAAATAGTATTAGTTGATGGCGAAAATTATGATGGTGATAGACTCTTATCTTATGATTGGGTAAAACTATTATATGATGAATGCTTAAAATATGATGTTAGATTCGATTTTGTGGGAACGGGTAATTATTTTAAGAAAGATGATAAGATCTATCATATCCCGAAGGCCTATCAAAGAGTGATGGCATTAAGATCTAGACTACAGATACCTGCTGTTGATGGTGATATCAAAGTTCAACCAAGATGCAAAACTTGTAAAAGAAAAGATAGTTGTAATGGATGTAGATGGTGTGGAAGATGTAATAGATCTAGTAGATGACTATATTATAAACGAACTTATAATAAACTAGTTTATAATGCTGTGGTAAAATTATGGTGATATGAAAATGGAAGATATTGTATTTAAAAAAGAAGAATTCTCCTTAGAATTAGTTGATAAACTGATGCCTTTATCTAAAGATTGGATAAGTGAAGATATCTCTTATGGTATTGTAGAAAATACTGTTGAGGATTTCTTAGATAAAGATATCTATGTTGTTTATCATGAGGATAAGATCATTGGTTATTTACTTGGAAAGAGTAGTATTGATACTAAAGGTAACAGTGTCATCAAAAAGGATAGTAAAGTTTATAACATTGAAGAAGTTTATATCATTTCAGACTATCGTAATAAAGGGATAGGTAAAGCTTTATTCAGGTTTGTAGAGGAAGAAGTAAGTAAGAGTAATGATTATATCGATCTTATAACTTCGGATAAGGATTATAAGAGAATCCTACATTTCTATATAGACGAGCTTGGCATGAGTTTCAATAATGCCTATTTAGTAAAGAAAGTAAAAGGAGATAGATAGTATGTTTTATAAGATTCCAACAACAGTATATTTTGAAAATGATTGTGTTAATGTTCATAAGGATGTGTTTAAAGAATATGGTAAGAAGGCTTTGATTGTTACGGGCAAGCATTCTTCTTATCTTAATGGATCATTTGATGATGTTACTAAAGCATTAAATAGTTTAGGTATCACTTATGATGTATTTGATCAAGTTGAAGAGAATCCTTCAGTTCAAACGATTGAAAAGGCATATAGCTTAAATAAAGATAAGGATATTGATTTTGTCATTGGATTAGGTGGGGGTAGCAATATAGATGCTGCTAAGGCCATTGCGGTCATGCTGTATTTCAATTTTGAAGATGGGTATAAGTTATATGAGAATGTCATTTCTCAATCATCTTTGCCAGTGATCGCTATTGCTACTACTTGTGGTACAGGAAGTGAAGTGACTGCTGCTTCAGTTTTGACAAATGATAAGATCTTATCTAAAGCTTCTATCACTTATCGTATCTATCCTAAGGTTGCCTTATTGGATAGTAAATATCTTAAGACTTTACCAATAAATACTTTAAAATATACTTCTTTGGATGCTTTGGGACATTTGATCGAAAGCTATATTTCTAGTAAAGCTACAAGATTTTCTGATATGATTACTCTTGAAGGATTTAGAGTATGGTCAAATAATGTCAAAGCATTTGATCGTTATGATGATCTTACAAGTGAAGATTTTGATAATTTCCTACTTTCTTCAACTTATGGAGGTATGGCAATTGCTTTATGTGGCACTAATCTTCCTCATGGTTTGAGTTATACTTTAACTTATAATGAGAATATCCCACATGGCAAAGCTGTTGGCTATTTCTTATATGGTTTAATGAAATATGCTGATAGTAAGAGAGTCAATGATATCTTATCTTGCTTAAGATTTAGTGATCTTGAAAAGTTTAAAGATTTCTTGGTAAATAAGTTTGAGTTAAATAAGGTCAGTGATGAACTGTTGAATAAGGCAGTAGATGAATTAATTGGTAATAAGAAGAAATTATCTTATTGCCCTTATGAAGTAGATAAAGAGTTATTAGAAAAGGTGGCATATAGTTTATGGACAGATTAAAGAAGTGCCCTGTTAGTGATATCTGTGGAGGTTGTAGTTTACAACATCTTTCATATGAAGAACAATTACAACTAAAACAAGATAAGATGGATAAATTGTTTTCAAAGATGATCAAGGTTAAAAAGATCATTGGGGCTGATGATCCTTATCATTATCGTAATAAAGTTCAGATGGCTTTTTCTTATGATAGAAAAAGAGTCATCTGTGGTAATTATGTAGAAAGCACTCATCATATAGTAGAAGTTAAAGATTGTCAGATCTCTGATAGTTTAGCTAATAGTATCATTGAAACGATCAAGAAGTTAGCTATTTCTTTTAAGGTATCGATCTTTAATGAATATAGTTATCAAGGATGTTTAAGACATGTAATGGTTAGATTATCTAAAACTACAGGACAGGTGATGGTCATACTAGTAACTGGTAGTTTTGTTTTTCCAAGAAAGAAAGATTTCATGAATAAACTATTACAAGCTCATCCTCAGATAACTACCATAGTTCAATCGATCAATAATCGTCATACGAGTATGGTCTTAGGAGAGAAGTTTGAAACCTGGTATGGTAAAGGTTATATTGAAGATGAACTTAATGGTTTAACTTTTAAGATCTCTCCTAGTTCATTCTACCAAGTAAATAGTAGTCAGACTGTTAAACTATATGGCTGTGCCATTGAAGCAGCTGATCTAAATAAGGATGAAGTGGTCATTGATGCTTATTGTGGTACAGGGACTATTGGTCTTTCTTTAGCAAGTAAAGTAAAGAAAGTCATTGGAGTTGAGTTAAATAAAGATGCTATCAAGGATGCTAAGATCAATGCGAAAATAAATGGCATTACTAATGCTGAGTTTATCTGTGCTGATGCTGGTAACTATATGCAGAAAAGTTTAGCTAATAAGCAAAAAGTGGATGTCTTGATCATGGACCCACCAAGAAGTGGAGCAGATGATAAGTTCTTAAAAGCAGTAGTTAAACTAAAACCTAAGAAGATCGTCTATATCTCTTGTAATCCTTATACCCAAAAAGAAAATGTTAGATTCTTATTAAATAATGATTATAAGTTAGAAAGTGTTCAACCAGTTGATATGTTCCCTTTTACTGATCATGTTGAGACGGTAGCAGTGTTGTCTAGAGTTGCAGAAAAAACGAAATTTGATCATGTTGATTGATGAAAGGGGAAGAAAATTGTATAGACCAAAAGCAGTAATAGGAATAAACTCTTGGGGTAGTGCTATTTATGAAAAAGTGATCCGAGGTAGCGTGGTAGATAATGATACTTTAAAACAATCTATGGATATGGCTGTAAAGTCAGATCTCTTGTTTGTGGATTCAACAAGAGATTATGGCTTTGGCAAAGGCCCAAAGTTGATCGGTATGTGTTGTCCTAAGCAGATAAAGATATCATCAAAATATACACCATTTACTAAGTTTAAACCGAGACAGGTTCGTGAATCTGTTGAAAAAGATCTAAAAGATTTTGATAGGACTAGTATTGAAGTGTATTGGTTACATATGCCAAATGATATTGCCCAATATATGGATGAGTTAATAGAACTTTATAAAGAAGGAAAGATTGAAAATATTGGTGCCTCTAACTTTAATCTTCAAAAATGTAAACTTGCTAAGGAAGTCTTAGATAAGGCAAATATCCCTTTATATGGTGAGTAAAATCATTATAGTCTCATTGATCGAGAGTGGGAAAAGAATGGTTTGCTTTCTTGGTGTAAGGAGTGTTGGTAGGCCCAAAACCAAAAGATGAGAAGTTTTCCATTATGAAAGCTATCTATAGTAGAAAACGTAGGAAATTAAATCGTTTATTTGCTTTGATGAAGGAAGTTGCTGATAGTCATGGATTAACAATCGCTCAAGTAGCAATTTCTTTTGTGGCAAATAAGTCAATCGTACCAATCTGTGGTTATCGTAAGCCATATCAGGTAGAACAACTTTCTGTTGCTGCTAATACCAAGCTAAGTGAAGAAGAAATGAAAGAATTAGAAGAAGTTGCAGATGAGATAAATGTAAAGATATTAGGTCCAGACTTGTTCCACTTTGCGGTAAGAAAATAAGAAATTTAGAGAATATACTATCGATGTCGTTTAAAAATGGAGGAAGATGTTAATGATAAATTCTGAAATATATTTAGATTTACAAGATGAAGAATGGCCATTTGAATATACTGACCAAGATAGAAAGATAGCTAGAGGCATCGTTTATGATGAAGAAGGTTATTTCTATTTTGTTAGAGCAATCCGTGATGATGATTTTGGCAAGGCTATTTTGATCGAGACTTCTGGTGGGGGAGTTGAAAAAGGTGAAGATTATCTAACGGCCATTAAAAGGGAACTTAAAGAAGAATTAGGAGCTAGTGTTGATGTCATTTGTAAGATCGGGGTTGTAAGTGATTATTATAATCTCATTCATAGACATAACATAAATAATTACTTTTTGTGCAAGGTGTTATCATTTGGAGAAAAACACTTGATGGTAGATGAGATCAATAGTTTTCACTTATCTACTTTGAAGTTGACTTATGAAGAAGCACTCAAAGAATATGAAAATAGATCTAATACTAAGGTGGGAAGACTTGTCGCAAATAGAGAGTTGCCTATTTTAAAACGGGCAAAGGAAATAATGGATAGTTGTAGATTGTGAACGCTTGAGTTCACTTTTTTTGTAATAGTATTGTAAAATATTGAATAGTAATCTACACATTGATTGACAGAAAGTCTTGTTAATAAATATAATGAGTTAGTTTTCTTCACTTGAAAAAGTGAAGGATAGTAAGGAGTTTGAAACAAATGGAAAATGAAATATATGAAAAGAAAGATACAAATAAAGCAATATCCACTTATTTGTTGCTAGTGTTTGGTGTTTGTTACTTGTTAGGATTACTTGAGTTAGTGACTAAAACGGGTAAGTTCTATCAAATATTGGGTATTGGTTTTACTTTTATACCTGTTATAGCTACTTTTATCACTATAAAGATAACTAAGGTAAAAGCAAGATATCATTTGTCTTTAGCTGTTTGGAAGAACATGAAATATTGGCTTTTATCAGCATTTGTACCAGCAATACTTATAGTGATCGGTACTATTATTTATTTTATGGTATTTCCTAATGAATATAGTGGAATATTTGAGATAGGTAAAAGATTATCTACTGATACAAAGATTGTTGTGGATAGTCCTATCATCATTGCCCTAGTTTGTATACTAGTTTCAGTACTAATGATCCCAATTCAACTAATGGAGTTAGGAGAAGAGATTGGATGGCGTGGTTATCTTCTTGGTTTTCAAGTAGAGAAGTATGGAAAGAAAAAAGCAGTACTAGTCAATGGTATTGAATGGGGAATTGCTCATTTACCTTTGATCTATTTTGGCTTTAACTATAGTCTAGATAATTGGGGAGCACCTTACTCAAATATGTTACTAATGATCATATTGTGTGTTGTATTAGGCATCATTCTTTCTTATGTAACGATAAAAACGGAAAATTGTATGTATGCTGCTATCATTCATGGAGTAGTCAATACGATCGGTGAATTACCTGTATATTTTTCTGTTACTTTAGTTAATGGACTTCTAGGACCCAATCCTACTGGCTTATTAGCTATGTTACCTTTGATAGTAATGGCAGCCATCTGTTTTGTTAAGTTGGAGAATTAATGTGAGTGAATTAGATGAGATTGATAGATTATTAGAGAAGAAATGTTACATAATGGACTTTCTTCCTGAAAGAGTGCTAGAAGATAGTGATGGGCAATACTTTGATGTGGAAAATTATCTTTTAAATAGTGATAAATATTTGCAGATAAGAGATAAGTTTGAAAATGTCATCTTTAGTCTTATGTGCTATTTCCATATGAAAATATTTTGGAATGATAGTTGGATTGATAAGCCTGATCCTAAAATGATCGATGATATCATAAGTGGTCGTTCTAACAGTTTGAATTGCTTATTTCCTAATGAAGATATGTTATTAGTATATGATAAGGATTGTTTGTATCTAGCAATCTATAATCCTTCGAAAGATAAGTATAGACTATTTGAACAGATTGCTTGTTCACAAGGCTTATTTTGGCGAAAAGCTTACGATAATGAGTAGGGAGTTAGAGTATGAAAAAGAGTAAAGGATTAAAAGTAGTTTTAGTTATATTAGTTGTGGTGATAGTTTTATTGTCATTACATTTTAATAGTAAGAATGATCAAAAAGATGATATCACTCATGTCATATTTGATACAGATATGGGTAATTGTCCAGATGACTTATTAGCGATGCAAGTATTATTTGCTTTAGAGTCAGAAGGAAAGTGTCAGATTGATGCTGTAATGTCTAGTGCAAAACATAATGGAAGTAAACGTTTCTTAGATTGTGCGATGCATTATTATAAAGCTGATGATATCCCATTAGGTTTAGTAGAGGGAGATGGTGATCTTTATGAGATCACGCCGTATTATTCTTTAGTTAATGAAAAGAATATTGATGGCTCACCACTATTAGAAACTACGGGTATTGATATTTTACAACGTTCTACAGGTTGGCAAGTTTATAGGGAAACTTTAGCAAACTTACCAGATAATAGTGCGATCATCATTTGTGTTGGTATGGCTAGCAATATTGGCGAACTATTAGATTCACAAGCTGATGATATCTCTCCACTTACTGGAAGGGAATTAGTAGAGAAAAAAGTTAAGACTCTTTATATCATGGCTGGTTGCTTTGAAAAAGTTAAAAGGATTGATGAACCTGATAAATATTTAGAAGCAGAGTATAATGTTCTTGGTGATATACCATTAGCTAAAAAAGTATTAGAGAATTGGCCAACTGATCTTGTTTTATTACCACTTGAAGCAGCTATGGATTATCCTTGTATAAGAGAAGATGTATTAGAAGATTATGCAAGTCAACCATCATCACTTTTATATCTCACTTTTAATAAGTGGAATACTGATGAAGCACCAAGTAATGTGGGAGAGCATTGGTGGGATCCATTATTAGTCGTATATGCATTAGATCAAGATGCTTCTGATTGCTTTGCTCAAGAAGTTAGGGGAGTAGTAACAGTTGAAGATAATGGCAAAACGACTTTTGAAGAAAAAGAAAATGGTAATACTGTCATCGTAAAACCATTAAAAGAGTACAAAGAAAAATTATATGAGCTATTACGCAGCTTTGCTAGTTATCAGCCATAAGAAAATCATAGATTGATTATTGGTGAATGAAACAGATGTTTCTATATAATGAGTTTTGCAGCTTCACAGTTGTTTAAAGTATCTTCGATGTATTTGTTCATGGACATCTGATGCATAGTAGAGTAAATAAATAATTTTCTATGAAGGTCGCCAGAGATTCGGATATTAAAGCTGCCTTTAAAGGCAACCTCTGGCTTTTTTCCTTCGCTTTTACATGTTTCAAAATAATCATCAATTGCTCCATGAAAATCACTAATTAATGCTTTAGCATTTTCACCTTCATAACTGATCAGAGAACGGATACCTAAGACTTTACCATAGAAGAGACCATCTTCTTCAGATAGCTCGACACTTCCTACATAGCCTTTGTATTGCATTGTGTTGTTCATATAAGACCCTCCTGTTCTAAAATTCTTATCAATTCTTTTATTTGATAAAAGTTTTCAATTCCTTTTGTGGATGTGGCTTGTGAAGTAATATAGTTGCGTGTTTATCACTAACAAATAAAGTACGGGAACCACTAGTTTTACCTTTATTCGAGCAAGTGTAGCCAAAATATTTAAGTAGTGTTATAACATCATCAAAGGTAAAATCTTTAGGCTTCGATTTAAGATGGTGAATAAGTTTCTCTTTTTGTACCATAGCATGCCCTCCACGATTAATAGTATATTCAATTTCATAATTTTATGTAACTAAAAATAGTTGCAATTTTTATTTTGCATAATTCATTCTTTGCTTGAGGATTGTCTTTTTAGGCATTTCATAGAAGGAAGGAATTACTGAAATTTCTAAAAATCTTGTTGATGATAAGATGAAGAGTGTTTCTATGGGAAAACAACTATCTACAAATGCGAAAGAAACACTTAAAATTACAGGAATAATTTATGAACTAATTTCGCTTCATAATAAAGTGAGATGTAATAGTGTAAAAATAGCAGAGCAATAGGATAGCGATAATGGGAGAATTAAAAAAACACTTTTATCTAAATAGAGTAAATGCAAAAGTGTTTTTATTTTCGATTATATAGTGGTTAATGCTTTATTATTCAATAATATCGATTTCACTATTGATCATTTCTAAGATCTTTTCAATTGTGATCTTTTGTTGTTCATCAGTAGTGATAGTAGCAGTACCATCACCTTTTTGATTGCCATAGTTACCAAATTGAGCATGATTACCACCTTCAATCACTACTTCTTGATAATTTTGTGGCATTAACTCTTTTCCTTCTTCAATCTTAGTTAGGTTGACTACTTTATCTTCTGAACCATAGATGGATAATACCCACATATCTTTATCTGATAGATCATTTGTTGGATAAGCTGCAAGTAGTATTAAACCATCAAATTGATAAGTACTAGTTGAACAGTAATTGGCGATCATGGCTCCACCAAGAGAATGACCTGCTAAATAGTAATGTTCATATTGGTATTGTTCTAAGATATCATTAACTTTGTTCATGCCAAATATAGCACAATTTAATGGCATATCGATCATAAAGACATCTATGTCATTTTCAGCTAGTTGATATAGTAAGGGAAGATAAGCGGTATATTCGACTTTTGCTCCTGGATAGAATATCAATGCTTTATCACTTGCTGCACTATCAAGAAATAGTCCTTCACTAATTTCATGAATGGTTACTGTAGAATCTTTTTGAAAGCATTCTTGTACTGATTCATCAATATTGTTTTGATCAGATAGGTATAGTTGTACACTATCGTCAGCTTTAGAATAGTCAGCAAAATAGAAAGCACATATTGTAGTCATTAAAACAAAGAAGATTAAAATGATAATAAGTATTTTTTTGAAAGTCTTTTTCTTCATGTTATTCACCTAGTATTTCTGTAGTTCCATCAAAATATAAATTGTATGTTACATTTTCTTGCTCTGAACCAGAGACAATGATGGATACATATTCATCATTCCAGGTGATGTTGAAGTTATCTTCTGTGGCATTAGCTCCATCATCAGAAATATCAAAAGAAACTTCTGATATATCAATTGAATATCTTGTAAGATTAAAGCGACAATGTGTCTTGCCATAAGGAAAATCTGCTTCACCGATCATGTAGATGTTTAAGATATAACTTCCATCATCTGACAGGGAAGTTTCAACTAAATTTTTAGAATAACTCTTCTTATATTTGATATAGCCAAATATGGAGATAGTGATCAATAATATAACTAATAAGATTTTAACAATGTTCTTTTTTTTCATAAGTAAGCTCCTTTTTTTTCTTTAGCCTTACTTATTTTACTCTTTCTTTATTAATGGTCAAATATTAGTTTTTAGCTTCCATAAATATTTCGTATTGGAGGTTTTCTTCCATGATCTTTTTAAATATCAAGGATAGTTGATGAGGCGTTTCTTTACATTCTCTTTTGATCCATTCATCAAGTAAGCCAAATAGACCAAAGGAATAGAATCTTGCTTGGTATTTTTCAGATATATCATCTGTGGAATTAGGCATCATGACTTGATAAAAAGCATTATAGACACAAGCTTGTTGATCGGCTTTATAGATCACTTCTAGTATTGATCTTATCGATAGATTGAATTCAAAGAAGGTTTCAACGTTTTCTACAGTATAACGATGTCTTTGCTTTAGACCATGCTCACTTGCCCAACGGTTCCAACTCATTACTAGTTTAAAGGTGAGTGCATCACTTTTTGTATCAAAGTTTCTAAACCAGGTTGAGCGATTGACCCCTGCTTCCTTGGTTATCTGATTAATGGTGATCTTTGAAAAAGGTTGATCTTTCATGGCTTGTAATAAGGCATCAGCCATACATTCTTTAAGAAAGGTGGTTGTTTTTGAACTAGTTTTCACGATGATGACCTCCTTAATTGCGACAAAATAGGTAAAAAGTTGCTTTATTTTTTGGATTTGTTGCAGTTGAGTGACAATCCTAATAAAATGTATGTGCGACTTTTGTCGCTTTTAGCAACTTTTTCTATGTCAATGATAATTGGCACAGATGATAAAGTCAATGATTGAGATGCTAATAAAATGGAGACAAGTTAATGGAAAGAAAAATTGTTATTGTAGCAGATTCTTCAGCTAATCTGTATAGTAGTGAAGATGGTAGTCTTAAGTCAGTACCACTAAAGATAAGAACAGCTGAGCGAGAATTTGTTGATGATGAGAAATTAGATGTAAATGAAATGGTGGAATATTTAGCTAATCATAAAGGACGTTCATCTACTGCTTGTCCTAGTGTTGGAGAGTGGTTAGCTGCTTTTGAAGGAGCTGATGAAGCATTTGGAGTAGCTATAACAAGTCATTTGTCAGGTTGTTACAATGCTGCTTGTATTGCTAAAGATGATTACTTGCAGGAAGATTCTAGTAAAAAAGTATATATCATCGATTCTTTATCAACGGGTCCTGAAATGGAACTTATTGTTGAAAAGTTAAAAGAATTGATCTCTTTGAATCTTTCATTTGAAAAGATCAAAGAAGATATCGAGCAATATGTGCAAAAGACTCATTTGATCTTCTCCTTGGAGTCATTAAATAACTTTGTTAATAATGGAAGAGTCAGTAAGCTAGTTGCTTCAGCAGCAAGTTTACTTGGCATACGTATTGTAGGAAGAGCAAGTGTAGATGGTGAACTTGAACCATTGCATAAATGCCGTGGTGAGAAGAAGACTATCAAGCAATTATTTGATCTGATGAACGAAATGGGCTTTACTGGAGGAAAGTTACGTATACGTCACTCACAAAATGAGGAAGCAGCTAATAAGTTAGCAGATATGGTCAAAGAGAGTTATCCTGATTGTGATCTTAAAGTAGGGGTAAATAAAGGTTTATGCTCTTATTATGCTGAAGGTGGAATACTAGTAGGCTTTGAAAGCGAGTAAAAACGAAAGAGCAATTGTTTAATGCTCCACTATTGATTATTGTGGGTGTATTAGCTCTTGTATGGCAATTCTAATCAAATACTTAAATCAGAAAAATAGAGATGAGAGAATGACGTGTTGTTAAATAGCATGTCATTCTTTTTGTTGGATGATAAATAATGTGTTGTAATTTTGAAGGAAAAATGGTATATCAAATATGAAGGTAATAAGAGTATGAATATAGCTAATTGTATTGGGAAAGATTATTTTAAAATATTTTATAGGTTTTTTTGGTAAAACTTGTGAGACAGAATAGAACTATTGATCAATTTTGATATTTTTTGCTTTTTGAAAAAAAATAATCTATAAGTACAGTGTAAAGGAGGATGAGATTATGTTTTATGGAAGAGTAAAGCGATTAAAGAGTGTTAATTATTCCTATGAGTACGGTGATAAGTCTTTGCCTTATCTAAAAGATCTTGTTTCGGAAAAGGAAGATCCAGAAAAGCAAAAGATCATGTCATATTTGCGAAAACATAATATTGCTGCTTGTCCTGGCATTGTAGAAGATGTTATTGAACCTGATAAGACAATTGGGTATGGAGATCTTTATTCTGATGGCGTTTATATTTGGGATGATGTCTTTTTTAATTATGTTAAGAAGTATAATATTCCAGTTCCAGAAGAGTTTCGAACTCACATTCTTAATAACTTTTACTCTATGATGAAAAAACATATGATGCTTCAACTTATCGATAGTATACAGATCATAAGTAATCCATATCTTGGTTATCATTATGATGTTCGGATCTATAGAAATGGGCTTGCTCAATATCAAAGAAATAATGCAGATGGTGTTGAAATTATTTCTGCTGATTCCAAAGAAGTAGAGAGATTTATTGATGAAGGTTTACAAGACTTATTTTGTTATGATGTGGATGATCATGGGAAAGCAGTGATCGATGGATATCATTGGAAGCTCATTTTCTATCGTAAAGAAGAAGTCGTAAGTGAAGTTGAAGGTTGGCCAAATGAAGATCCTTGGAGATATAACGAAATCAGCTCAATCATCAGTTGGGTAGAAAGTATAATTCAAAAAGACATGGGATCAAATTATATGCCGTCCCATGATGATGAATAAAAAAGCTCCATAGCAAGTAATAAGTGCTATGGAGTTTTAATTTAATAGACTATTGCATCGGTAGCAGTGTAATTTTCAAGAGAGTTTTCTTTAGTTTGTATGCAGATGTAATAGATATCTTCGTTTTCACTAGCAAAGAATTGACGCTTTGCTGCTGGAGTGATCTTTAACCAATCACCAGCTTTTAGTGTTATCTCTTCATTATCAATGATGACTTTACCACTGCCAGATAAGATGCCATAAACTTCTTCGTTAGTTTTGTGTGCATGAATAAATGGGACATTTGTATTTGCTGGTAGATGATTGATGCTGATCTCTGAACCTGTTAAGTTAAGCTTGTCGTGTAATTCGATCCTTGCTTCATTTGAAATTGTAGTTTTAGTGTAATTTACCATAATGTATTCCTCCTTGGTTTTTACAAGTTTATGATAAGAGATTCTTTGTTAATTTGTTAGTACGCACTTTTTTGTGACTGTACATATAAAAAATGATGTGTTAATATCTGCTTGGAGGTAGTTGAAAATGAAAACTAAAGCTGAACTTCCAGTTTGCCCTGTAGCAACAGCAGTAGCTCTTGTTGGAGGAAAATGGAAATTACTCATCATACGTAATTTAAGGATCAGGCCATGGAGATTTAATGAATTACAAAGAGATCTTGATGGCATATCACAAAAAGTATTAACAGATAGTTTAAGACAGTTAATCGATGATGGACTTGTTTATCGGCATGATTATCAACAAGTTCCACCTAAGGTTGATTATAGTTTGACTGAAATGGGTATAAAGATGTTGCCTATAATCGATGCATTGGCTGATTTTGGTAATTATTATAAATCGGTAGTTGAATGAAAATAATAGAAAGAGGTAATTATATGGTAGATTTTAAGACAAAAGATTATAAAGTGTTTGAAATGTTTGAAAAACAATGGGCAATCGTTACAGCTGGATCAATGGATCATTATAATTGTTGTACTATTGGTTGGGGCAGTTTAGGTAATATTTGGTCACATTCTAATAAAAGTATATCAACAGTTACAGTATATGTGCATCCTGATCGTTATACGTGTGGCTTTTTAAAGGATAGTGATACTTTTACTGTTAGTTTTTATCCTGAAAAATATCGAAAAGCTGTGGCTTATATTGGTACTCATTCTGGTAGAGATGAAGATAAAGTGACTAATAGTGGTTTGACTCCTATTTCTTTTGGAGATGGTATAACTTTTAAACAAGCAAATCTAACTTTCTTATGTAAAAAGATATATCAACATCAATTTGATAGAGAAGATCTAGCTAGTGAAATACAAGAATATTATGCATCTGCAGCAAGTAAGTTTCCTGATGGTAAAGGTGGCTGGCAACCACATTATGTATTTGTTGGTGAGATCATTGATGTACTAGATGATAGACAATAGAGATCATATGAATATTTTGAAATTCGAACAAATATTAGCCATTGGTGAACACGTTGGTGTGGAATTTAATAGTTGTACTAGTGGTATAGAAGATGACGTATATGAAACTGTATGTTCTTTTTTGAATCGTTTTGGTGGAGATATCTTTTTGGGGGTATTAGATGACGGCACTGTTTGTGGCATTTCAGAAAAAGCTGCGCCTAATTTGGTTAAAAATTTCATTAGTTGTGTAAGTAATCCTGCATTATTTATTCCCACTGTCTATTTAGTGCCTGAAATCGTTAAATATGAAGGTAAGACTATCATTCATATCAATATTCAACCTAGTGCTGAAGTACACAGCTATAAAAAAGTGATATATGATCGAGTTAATGATGCTGATGTAAAAGTAACTTCTACTTCTCAAATAGCACAGATGTATATTAGAAAGCAAGAAATCTATACTGAGAGAAAGATTTATCCATATGTTGGGATAGATGATCTTAGAGTTGATCTATTACCAAAATTACGTATCATGGCAGCCAATAATGCTGGTGGTACTCATCCATGGAGTTTGTTGACTGATGAAGAACTATTGAAAAGTTCTCGTTTATACTCAGTTGATAGAGTTACGGGAGAAAGTGGCTATAATTTAGCGGCTATCATGTTACTTGGAAAAGATGAAGTGATAGCTGATGTTGCACCTGCTTATGTCACTGATGCTTTAGTGCGCCGAGTGGATGTTGATAGATATGATGATAGAGAGATCATCAAAACTAATCTTATTGAAAGTTACGAAAAGTTGATGGAGTTTGCTCGTAAGAACTTACCAGATAAATTCTATTTAGAAGTAGATCAGCGCAAAAGTTTGCGTAACATCATTGTTAGAGAGATGATAGCTAATACTTTGATCCATCGTGAATACACAAGCTCTTATCAAGCAAAGTTTGTTATTGAAAAGGAAAAATTTTATGTGGAAAATGCTAATAGGGCAATGCAGGAGGCAAGACTAACTTCTAGCGACATTGAACCAAATCCTAAGAATCCGATCATTGCTAGCTTCTTTAGAAATATTGGTTATGCTGATCAATTGGGCTCCGGTGTACGTAACTTATACAAGTATTGTAAGATCTATACAGGATTTGATCCAGAATTTGTGGAAGGCGATGTTTTTAGAATCACTGTTCCATTAGAACAGCCATCAGTTTTAAAGGATGAAGATGATACTACCCAATCCACCCAATCCACCCATTTGACCACCCAATCTGATGCTTATAGTAAGATAGTTAACTTGATCAAAAACGATAAGACTATCACTCAAAAAGAGATCTCTAATAGATTAAATATCAACATAAATACTATTAAATATTATGTGAGAAAGCTACAATCTGATGGTGTTCTTAAAAGAGAAGGAACTAATCGTAGTGGATACTGGATAGTAAAATAGATAGAATAAGATTATTAGGTGCCGTGATCGTAGCACCTTTTATGATAAGATCCTATAAAATAAATGATTAAATAAGATTAAAAACAGAAAATCTGTTGATAATCTAGGAAAAGAGAATTATAATAAACATATTAGAAAGATAAAAACGAAAATTGCGTTTTTAATTAAGGAGAAGAAAAAATGAAATTGCTAAAATTGACTGCAGAGGGATTACCATTATTCAAGGATAAACTTGAGCTAACGTTTTTTGCTAAACAAAGAGTTGGTGAGTCGGATGCTATGAGATTACATTATCTTTTCTCTAATATTTATCTTAATACTTCCACTGCTTTTATAGGTATAAATGCCTCTGGAAAAACTTCGATCCTTAAGGTCATACTTTTATCCTTAAAACTACTTAATAATGAACCAATTAATTATATTTCATCTAAGGATATATTGGGTGAAAGTGATAGGACCGTTTTAAATCTTTATTTTTATAGTGCTATAAGTCAAGAAGTTTGTCGATTAGAAACAATAATCTGTTCTAATAAGGATAGCACGAAGGGAATAACTTACAAGATATTTTCAGAAAAGTTATGGTCTAAGAAGATCAACGAGATTTCTTCTAAAAAGACCCTGTTAAATTTTAATGATAAAGATCCAGTTATGATTAGAGATGGTAAGCAGAGTTTCTTGCTAGACGATGTAAGCATTATGATCTCATACAACAAGGAAAATGAAGAGAGTATTAAGATTTTTGATATTTTGGACTATACGAATGTAAATGTTTTGACGAAATTGGATACGATACCAATGGAAATTGTAACTTATCTAGACCCAACTATTGAAAAGATATACTTTGAAAGCACTGATAATAATGCATTGATCCATCTTAAATTCCAAGGTAAGGAGGAGATGATACTTAATAGTGCTATAGATCTTAATAACTATCTTTCTTCAGGTACTGTTAAGGGCATCATTACCTTTACACTAGTTCAACAAGTATTATTGACTGGTGGCTATTTGGTCATTGATGAAATTGAAAATCATTTTAATAAAGAGATTGTTAGTACGATTATAAGGTTTTTCTTGGATTGCAAGTTAAATAAAAATGGTGGATGCTTGATCTTTACAACTCATTATCCAGAGTTATTAGATGAGTATGATAGGAATGATTCCATCTATTTTGTTAGAAATAGGCAAGGTATCATTGCCAGTAACCTTTCTGATATTTTAAATAGGAATGATTTAAAAAGAAGTGAGGTATATCAGAGTGGATATTTAGAAGGAACAGTCCCAATGTATGACTCATACATTAAGTTAAAAAAGAGTATAGCTCAAGCCACAGAATAGTAGGAGCAATGATGAAACTTTGTAAATATATTGCTTGCATATGTGAAGGCTCTGCAGAGAGTGCAGTGATAAATATTCTTTTGAATAATGATCTTCTTATATTCAAAAGACAGGACATGCTTGAAGAAGAAGTTATAAAAATCCGAGATGCTAGAAGTTTCGAAACGAAGTACTTGAGGAAAGGTTTTTCAGATAAGATCTCTATAATAAGAATACTAGATTCTAGAAGAGAAAACTTCAAAATTGGGAAGGCATACGAACACAAGATAGATATCATCAATGTGATAACAGCTCCTGAGATTGAGATGTTGATCATTTTTAATGAGAACAAATACAAGGAGTTTAAGAAATCTGGAAAGAAGCCAAGTGAGTTTTGTAAGGATGAACTTAAAATGGCGAAAGTAAAAACATATGATTTTGTGTTTAATTATTTTTCTGATAGTAAAAAGTTAGTGAACGCAATAAGGGAATATCATAAAATATCCAAGGTTCATAAAGGTGAATATACGCTGTTGGATTTGTTAAAGTAAATATTGACGATAAGCGTTTTGCTTATTGTCTTTTTTTAGAATGCATCACTATAAGTACACTATATAATCAAATAGTGAAAAATAGTGAAATTATTTGTTGAATGATGGTAACATTTAGTTGAATGATGATTTGAATTTGCTTGAAGATCTGTGCATTATTTTTGAACAATTAATTTTTGATTATTTGTAGTTACAATGTTTTATGAAATTCGCAATTTAAACATTTCTTATAATAGAAAGAAGGTTATGTATATGTTTAAAAAAGAAAAAGTTGAAAGTAGTAGTAAAGACTATGAAAAGATCATTGATCAGCAAGATGAGAAGATCAATGTTCTATTGATGGGGGTTTCTGGTTGTGGTAAGAGTACTTTGATCAACGCAATCTTAGGAGAAGAAGCTGCCAAAACTGGTCAGGGAAGCTCAGCCACTGAGAGAATGGAAGTTTATAGTAATGATTCTTTTCCATTTAGACTTATTGATACTGTTGGTTATGAATATAGTTTCTTAAAACAGTTGAAAATCAAAAATGAGATCATGAAGTGGTCTAAAAGTGCAATTGGAAAGAAAAGTACAGATAAACTGATTCATGTTATTTGGTTCTGTATTGATGCTACTAGTAAAAGGATCGATAAACAAGTATTAGACTTCATCAAGTCAGTATCACTTACTTGGAAGAATGTGCCGATCATTGTTGTATTTACTAAATCTTATTCAGATGCTGAAGAAAAAGAAAATAAAGAGATGTTTGAAAAAGTTAAGTCAGAATACAAAGATGAAAACAAATTGAATATCAAAGGAACTTGTTATGTTGTAGCTAAGAGTTATCCAATCAATGAAAATTATGCTGTTTCTGAAAAAGGTTTAGAAGAATTAGTAGAAATGACTAATGAACTTGCTCCAGAGGCAATGAAAATTAATAAAGAAAATATCATTGAGTTAGATAAGAGACTCAAAAATAATAGAGCTTATACTGTTATAGTCACATCCACAATAGGAGCTAGTGTTATTGGTGCTGTTCCGATTCCAGTTGCTGATGCTGCAGTACTTGTACCTTTACAAACATTGATGCTCAATTCTATTGCGAAAATCTATAAGATCAAAGAAGAGGATCAAACTAATAAGATCATAGATACTATCATTAAAATAGGAACTACAACTTTAGTTGGAAGAGGATTGGTTAAAATGCTAGGTGGAGTTAATGCTGCTATGGCTGTAATCAATGGGGCAGTGGCTGGAGCAGTGACATTTGTGGTTGGAGCAATATGCAATACGGTGTTCTCTAAAGTTTATTTTGGTGAGTTAGATATCAATAAGACTGATTGGTCAGAAATGATCACTAAGTTGTTTGATGAGAAAATGCCTGCTATCGTTACTAGTGTGCAAAAATATATAGATGATAAAAATGTTAATGAATTTGTTGAAAATTTATTGAAAGCATTTGGTATTAAAAAGAGTAAAGAAGAAAAGTAAATTGTGAAATTTTCGTGAAATATTTATAGTGATGACCTCATTTCTTTATGGAAATGGCTTTATCTATAGGGTATAATATTGTATATGAAGAAAAAGCGTTTCCCATTATGGGCTGTCATCACTATATTGTTGGTGCTTGTTGTTGGCATATTCTATGCATATAATAAGCTCTATTTTCCTAGTGCTAAAGCCTACTCAAGTTACATTGAGACTTATCAAGAATATGATGCTAGTGAGGTAAATGAATTAACGATCAATAGCATTAATCATAAAGTTGTCATCAAGCCTAGTGATGATGATAAGATCAAGATTTCTTATTTCCAAAAGATCGAGAATATGAACACATATACGGTGGAAAATGGCAAATTAAAGATGGAGCTCATTGAAAGAGTTGAAGATCTTGATACCTTGTTGTTTAAAACAGAGAAGAAGATCGATACGATCACTATCTACCTTCCTAAAGAAAGTAATATTAAGATTAATGTTAAATCAATCTATGGCTATTTCAGTGGCAATGATCTAACTGTTGGAAGTGTCATATTTCAAAATACTACTGGGGATGTTTATTTAAAGAATATCACTAGTTCTTCTGCTTCAATAACATTGAATAGCGGTAATGCGACTATTGAAAAATGTGATATTGATGATGTTACAGTTAGTGTTGTTTCAGGACAGATCAATATTGATAGTGATTATTACATTGATGATCACAATATTATTGCCAAGGCAATATATGGTAGTTTGAAGATAAATGATCAACAGTTATATACGGAAGAAGAGCCAAAGACTGTCATAAATCAGATTGAATTGACAAGTGAAACGGCAACAAAAAAGATCAGTGTTGAAACTTTAAGAGGTAATATCTCTTTACATTTTGTCGAGAAAGTTCAACAAGATCAGCCTGAAGAAAATAGTGAAGGTGGCAATTAAGCCACCTTTTCTTTAACCTTTGATCTGAGCTAAAATCTCTTTTAGATCGTAGTCATGATTTTGTCCTCTAATGAGGTAATCATCATCGTTATAACGAGGGATGAGATGGAAGTGGATATGCTTGATAGCTTGACCAGCAGCATCACCATTGTTGTTGACGATGTTTAGTCCATCAGCATGCATATTATCGACGATCTGTTTGGATAATTTCTTGCTTACAACGATCATCTGCTTTAATGTTTCTTCATCTACATCATAGATATTGTCGTAATGCTTCTTTGGCAATACTAAAGTATGACCTTTAGTAGCTTGAGCTAAATCTAAGATAGCGATGACTTTATCATCTTCATAAACTAAATTTGTTGGTAATTCACCATTAACGATTTGACAGAAAACACACATATAAAAATCTCCTTTATTATTTTATTTTAGCATATTTCTAAATATTGTATAATCTATTTAAGAAAAGGAGGTGCTAAGATGAGATATCTTATCCTTGTAGTTATTGTTGCTTTGGAAAGTTATGCTTTAAGTGATAATAGTGGATTATTAAGAAAGAAATACAATTGTGGCTTTATGGGTTACTATACATCTTTAAGTAATATTGTTGTTTGGCTATATTTCTTGTTAGTGTTAGTTGGTGTAAAGGGTTTAGATAAGTCGATATTTTCTTTTACTGTGACAAGTTGTATCATGTTGACTTTTTTGATCTATCATTTCCTTTTATCACCACTAATCATTAATGATTACCGTAATGGTAAAGGTTGGAACCCTTATACATTGGTGAATTATTCTTTGCATTATATCTGTCCTTTATTAACATTTGTTTACTGGTTGTTCTTTACTGATAAGAGTGATCTAAACTATAGTAATGCCTTTATCTGGACGATCTTACCTTTGATCTATTGTGCTTATGTTTTTGTTAGAGCAAAGTTAGGTATTTATTTTGACAAGGCTAAGACACAGAGATATCCTTATGATTTTTTAGATGCTGATAAGTATGGCATTAAAAGAATATTAGTCAATATAGTAGTAATCTATATAGTATTTGTTTTACTTGGTTTACTATTAGTTTGGTTTGGCTTACTTTTTAAATAGAGGTGAATTATTTTATGAAGTTTTTTAAGAAGTTTGAATATAACGCACCAGTCACTTTGACTTTTGCGTTAATTAGTCTTTTATCGTTATTACTAGGTTATGTTACCAATTTTGTTAGTACAGAGAAGGTATTCATGACTTATCGTACTAGTTTATTAGATCCAATGATGTATGTTAGGATGTTCACTTATTGTTTAGGACATGCTAGTTGGTCACATTATATTGGTAATATGAGCTATATCTTACTATTAGGACCAATGATCGAAGAAAAATATGGTTCAGAAAAATTATTAAAGATGATCGTTCTTACAGCCTTTATTGGTGGAGCTTTGAACAATATCTTTTTCCCTAATACAGCTTTGTGTGGAGCAAGTGGCATCGTATTTATGATGATCGTTTTATCTTCAGCTACTACAGTACAAAGCGGTCATATTCCTTTGACATTAGTATTGATACTTGTTATCTACTTAGGTAGTGAGATCTACAATGCGATATTTGTTACTGATTCTATTTCCCAATTTGCTCATATCTTAGGTGGCATTTGTGGAGCTGTCTTTGGCTTAATGAACAATCAAAAGAAAAACTAAACTGTCTGAAAAATGACAGTTTTCTTTTAGTGATAAATTTAACAAACATGAGCGGTTTTTGTTGAGGAAATTGATAAATAGTCTTATAATAAAAGGGTGTTAGAGCGAAATAGGAGGCAAAAAAATGGCTGAAAAGAAATTCCAATCCATGGATGGTAATACTGCTGCTGCTCATAGTGCTTATGCTTTCACTGAAGTAGCTGCAATTTACCCTATCACACCTTCAAGCACGATGGCAGAGGTTGTTGACCAATGGGCAACTCAAGGCAGAACTAATATGTTTGGCTCAGTTGTTAAGGTCGCAGAAATGCAATCAGAAGCAGGTGCTGCTGGAGCAGTTCATGGTACTTTACAAGGTGGTGCTTTAGCTACTACATTTACAGCATCACAAGGTTTATTATTGATGATCCCAAATATGTACAAATGGGCAGGAGAATTATTACCTGCAGTAGTACACGTAGCTGCTAGAAGCTTAGCTACAAGATCTTTATCAATCTTTGGTGATCACCAAGACGTTTATGCTTGCAGACAAACAGGTGTTTGTATGTTAGCATCAAATTCAGTTCAGGAAGCAATGGATTTAGCAGGTGTTGCTCACTTATCAGCAATCAAGGCTAGCGTTCCATTCTTACATTTCTTTGATGGTTTCAGAACTTCTCATGAGATTCAAAAAGTTGAAGTTATGGATTATGACTTCTTAAAGAGTCTTGTTGATATGGATGCTGTTGAAAAATTCCGTAAGAATGCATTAAATCCACATGGCAATCCTGTAACTAGAGGTACTGCTGAAAACGACGATATCACATTCCAGGGTAGAGAAGCTCAAAACTTACATTATTCTGTAGTTGCTGATGTTGTTAATGACTATATGCAGAAGATTTCTGAACATACTGGTCGTGATTACAAACCATTTGTTTATTATGGAGATCCTAATGCTGAAAGAATCATCATTGCTATGGGCTCAGTTTGTGAGACTATCGAAGAAGTTATTGATGATCTTAATAAGAAGGGCGAAAAAGTTGGTGTTATCAAAGTTCACTTATATCGTCCATTCAGTGCTAAATATTTCTTCAATGTTTTACCTAAGAGCGTTAAGAAAATCGCTGTATTAGATAGAACTAAAGAAATGGGTACAAGAGAGCCTTTATATCTTGATGTATTAAGCTTATTAAAGGGTAGCGATATCAAGTTAATTGGTGGTAGATATGGTGTATCTAGTAAGAACACTGCTCCTAACCAAATTAAGGCTGTTTATGATGAATTAGCTAAAGATGATCCTAAGGAAGAATTCACTTTAGGTATCAATGATGATGTTACTCATTTATCATTAGATGTTGATCCTAACTACACTGTAGCTGCTGATTACACTTCTTGCTTATTCTGGGGTTTAGGCTCAGATGGTACAGTTGGTGCTAATAAGAACAGTGTTAAGATCATTGGTGATAATACTGATAACTATGCCCAAGCATATTTCCAATATGACTCAAGAAAAGCTGGTGGAGTTACTAGAAGCCACTTAAGATTTGGTAAGACTCCGATTCGTTCAACTTACTATGTTGATAATGCAGACTTCGTTTCTTGTTCATTGGATTCATATGTATTGAAGTATGATATGCTTTCATCTTTGAAAGATGGTGGAACATTCTTATTAAATACAACATTAGAACCAAATGAAATTGAAGACTACTTACCTAACAGAATGAAAGTTCAATTAGCTAAGAAACATGCTAAGTTCTATATCATCAATGCTACTAAGATCTGTAATGAGATCGGTATGGGTAGAAGAACTAATACTACTTTACAGTCAGCATTCTTCGCATTAAATGAACAGATCATGCCTTATGATCAAGCTCTTGATCTAATGAAGAAAGCAGCTAAGAAGTCATATGGTAAGAAGGGTGACGATGTAGTTGAAATGAACTACAAAGCTATCGATGCAGGTAAAGCTGGACTTGTTCAAGTTGAAGTTAAACCTGAATGGGCTGAATTAAATGCACACTTCGAATTACCTAAGACTGGTGATGAATACATGGATGAATATGCTAACCAGATTGGTTACTTAAACGGCTATGATTTACCAGTAAGTACATTTACTAAATATGGTGTTATGGATGGCACTATGAGAAATAACGTTTCTTACAATGAACATCGTAACATTGCTTCATATGTTCCAAAGTGGGAAGCTTCTAAGTGTATCCAATGTGGATTCTGTTCATTCGTTTGTCCACATGCTACAATCAGACAATTTGCTTTAACTGAGGAAGAAGTTAACAATGCTCCAATCGCATTCGATACAATCGATGCTAATGGTAAAGCTAAGGGCTTAAAGTTCAGAATCCAAGTTTCTCCAGATAACTGTGTAGGTTGTGGATTATGTGCTAAAGAATGTCCTAAACAGGCATTAACTATGGTTGATGTTCATGATATGATGCACGAGGCTCCTCTTGCTGATTACTTATATCAACATACAGAATACAAGTCAGAACTTGTTGATGATACTATCAAGGGTACTCAATATTTGAAACCTTACTTTGAAGTTCCAGGATCTTGTCCAGGATGTGGTGAAGCTCCTTACTATAGATTAGTATCTCAATTATTCGGACCTGATATGATGGTTGCTAACGCTACAGGTTGTTCTTCAATCTATTGCGGATCTACTCCATCTACTCCATTTGTTAAAGATGCTGATGGCAACGGTGTTGCTTGGGCTAACTCATTATTCGAAGATAATGCTGAATTCGGTTATGGTATGGCATTAGCAAGAAACTACAAGAAATCAACTATGTTGAAAGTAATGGAGAACAATCTTGAAACTGTTGAACCAGAATTAAAGGCAGTATTTGAAGAATACTTAGCTAATAACGGTAACCGTGTTGTTGAAAAACGTTTAGCACCACAAATCGTTGAACTTGTTAAAGCAAGCTCTAATGAAAACGTTAAGGTATTGTTAAACGATGCTAAGGACTTAGTAAGTGCTTCAGTATGGATCATCGGTGGAGATGGTTGGTCATACGATATCGGTTACGGTGGATTAGACCATGTAATGGCTAATAACTTAAATGTTAACGTATTAGTATTAGATACAGAAGTTTACTCTAATACTGGTGGACAATCTTCTAAGTCAAGCCAGGCTGCTTCTATCGCACAATTCGCTGCTGGTGGAAAGGCTGTTGCTAAGAAGGACTTAGGTCAGATCGTTATGAGTTATGGTCACGTTTATGTAGCAAGCATTTGTATGGGTGCTAACAGAATGCAAGCTTTGAAGGCTTTGAAAGAAGCTGAAAGCTATAATGGACCATCATTGATCATTGCTTACTGTCCATGTGAATTACACGGCATTAAGGGTGGTTTGAGCAAACAACAGATCGTTCAGAAACAAGCTGTTGAATGTGGATATGTTCCATTATACAGATTCGATCCAAGAAACGAAAAACCATTAACTATCGACTATAAGAACCCTAATTTCGATAAGTTCCAAGACTTCTTAATGGATGAAGCAAGATATAACAACCTTGTTAAAGTAAATCCTGAAAAGGCTCAAGCTTTATATGATAAGGCTAGAACTGATGCTATGAAGCGTTTCAAGAACTTACAGAACAGAGCAGAAGACTAGTTTGATCAAAGAGTTGAAGATGAGTAATTCATCAACAACTCTTTTTTTGTGCTATAATCCTATTAGGAGTTTATTTGATTATGAAAAAGTTTTTAGAATATTGGGCGATCGTTAGAGGTGGAATGTGTCCTAACTGTCATGGCGATCTTAGAATGTCAAATACTAGTGATAAGACATATATCTGTAAGAAATGTGGTAAGAAGTATACTAGGAGGGGTTGGTATATCTTATATGATTTTCTTACTTTGGCTTTAATGATGATCGGTTATTTTTGCATTGGTATCGATCATATGGTTTGGCTTGCTGTTTATTTGATCGGATTATTAGTTGTATTAAATCTAGCTCTTATTGTTTTATATAGGAAGTTTAATTTATTACCACTTGAAGAAGTTAAAGAAGAAAAGCAAGATAAGAAAGAGATTGAAACAAAGAAATAAGTGGGCAATAGTATTTGAAAGGATTGTATTATGAAATTTGATGGTAAATCATTTAAGAAAATCTCATCATTTTGGATATTGATCACTTGGACAATCAGCAATTTAAAGATTGCGGAATTGACTATTCCTGATAAGTGATTAGTTAAGATCAGTTGTTATTACTTTAGTGGAGAAGCTCAGATGGTATTTAGTTTTGGACTAGTATTGCTAGTACTAATGGAAGTTATCTCTGAAAGAGATTTTAAGATATCAGAGTATCTTAAGAAACCTTGGATTTACATTATCGTTTCTTTATTAGTAATTAGAGCATTTTATGAAATGACTTATGATATGAATCATTACTATTATGTTTATAATAATATCATTGTTAATAAATACATCACTTATTATTTGATCTATGTATTTTTAGCTATTTATGTAGTGTTAAAGATCATTGAATGGGTATTAGTGATCAAAGAAAGAAAGTATTAGAAAAGACAGCAGTTTAAGTTGCTGTCTTACTTTTGTAATGTGAATAGGCATAATTCAGGATAATTGAACAAACGATAATCTTTTTCATATAAGCCTATGCCTCTAGTGATATAGAGGTTATCTTGTAAACCAAACTTATAGTTGGCACTAGAGAATAGGTTTATTTGTTTATCGTGAGTATGACCACATAATACTAGATCAATATCTTTTGGTAAACTATCATATTGCTTATTGGAATGGATAAGGGTGATAGTGAAGTTTTCATTTGATGAGATAATCTCTTCACTACCATAGTTTAAACCATTAATAATGATGTATTCACTTGTATCATTGTAGATATTCATATCTTTGCTTATGAGTTCTACACCACTGTTTTCTAGTATCATCTTGACTAAGACATTACGTGAATCGGTTACTTGATCTTGTTCTCCTAGTATGGCAAACTTGCCACCTTTACATTTTAGAGATTTAAAGAAATCTTTGAGTATTTCTACATCATCGGAAACAGGAGAGTAGTCTTTATCAATAAGATCTCCACCAAATAAGATTAGATCATAATCTAAGCTGTTGATGGCCGTCTGTAGCTTTTCTAGTCTAGTCTTATCAAAGTTTTCGCCATACTGAAGATCAGAGAAGTAAAGTATCTTATAACCGACAAAACTATCGGGTAGTTGCTCATCATTTATTTCAACAAATGATGTTTTAAATGTTATTGGCATGACATATTTGCCGTGGTAAAAGGTTATGGCAATACTACCTGTTATTAATATCAATATACTTAATATAATAATAGCTATCTTTTTTTTCATAAGTAATTCCTTAATAAAGAAAAGAGAGACTAAGCATCTCTTTTACTTTTTGTTAGCATCGATATAGTTCAAAATGACTGGAATAACAATCGGATTTCTATTTGTCTTAGAATATAAGAATGGTTCTAAGGTATCTTTGATCGTATTCTTTAATTCACCAAATGTAGTTTTTTGAGCCATTTTCTTTCTTAAAGCATCAAGTACTAATGTTTCGCCTTCCTTTAGTAGAGTCTGTCCTTCTTTGATGAAGACAAAGCCACGTGATACGATATTTGGACGACATAAGATTGAATTAGTTCTTGAATCGATTGAAACGATAACAGCAACTAGTCCATTATCAGCTAAGATCTTTCTGTCTTTTAATACAGCTGTAGCGATACCACTTGAGTCATTACCATCAATGTAGATATCATCTGTCTGAATCTTATGGCTCCATAAGTAAGCTTCATGATCTCTTAAGACAATGACATTACCATTAGAGCAGATGAAGATGTTTTCAGGATTTACACCTGTTTCTACTGCGGTATCAGCATGCATCTTTAACATTTTATATTCACCATGCATTGGCATGAAGAATTTAGGTTTAGTTAATTGTAACATCAGTTTTTGTTCATCTTGAGAGGCGTGACCTGTTGTATGTAAGTTATTTAATAATGAGTTTGTTAAGACATTAGCTCCTAAACGAGTTAAAGCATTAACAGTAGCATTAACACTTACTTCATTTCCTGGGATTGGGTTACTTGAGAATACTACAGTATCACCTGGAATGATCTTGATGTAACGGTGTGAGCCATTAGCCATTCTACTTAAGGCTGCCATTGGTTCACCTTGTGATCCTGTACATAAGATACATAATTGACTTGCTGGATAGTTATCGATATCATCTGGACTGATGAAGTCATCTTCAGATGCTTTGATATGACCTAATTGTCTACCGATATCTACGACTGTTTCCATACTTCTACCGATGACACAGGCTTTTCTACCATTAGCGATAGCAGCAGATATGATCTGTTGGATTCTGTGTACGTTACTTGAGAAAGTAGCGATGATAAGACGTCCTCTTGTACGAGCAATGATATCATTGATGCTCTTAGCTACTTGTTTTTCGCTTATTGAGAAACCACTAACAGCAGCATTTGTTGAATCTGATAATAATAAGTCGATACCAACTTGACCTAAGAAGGCGATCAATTGGTAGTCACAACTATTTGTTCCAATTGGTGTTAAGTCAAATTTGAAGTCTCCTGTTGATAAGATCCAACCATTTGGTGTCTGAACAGCAAAACCTAATGAATCAGGTATTGAGTGGATGACATCAAAACAAGCTACATGGAAGTTATTTCCAAGATCGAAACGGAAGTCATGGTTGATGACATGTAGGGTAGTAGTTGTAGTCATATGATGCTCTTCCAATTTCTTTTGGATAAGAGCAATAGCGAACTTGCTACCATAGATGTCTGGGATTGAACAAACTCTTAATAAGAATGGGATACCACCGATATGGTCTTCATGGCCATGGGTGATAAGTAAAGCTTTGATCTTGCTTTGATTTCTTATTAGATATGTATAATCAGGTATAACATAATCTACTCCTGGTAAATCTTCATCTGGGAAGATAAGACCAGAGTCGATGATGATGATCTCGTCGTTACATTGAATGCAGTACATGTTTTTACCAACTTCACCAAGTCCTCCTAAAGCAAATATCAAGGTATCTGTTGGTAGGTATGATGAAATGGTTCTGGTGTTATATTTATTTAATTCACTCATTTTTTTCTCCTTAAATTGTGATCGTATTCTCTGGTATGAATAATGGGTTCTTCTTATCTATATGGTCATAATATAAATGTCCATATAAGTGATCGATCTCATGTTGCATTACTATTGCTGGATAGCCTTTAAGTGAGATGATCTCTTCTCTTTCAGTTAGTAAGTTATATGCTCGTACTTTGATGCGGTAATATCTTAATACAATCCCTTCAACATCTGGTGAAACACTTAAGCAAGATTCACCATTCTCTAAGCAGCTCTTTTGAGTAGAATTAGAGATGATCTTAGGATTAGCAAGGGCAAATTCTAATGGTTTGTCATTATCTTCGCCACTGATTGAGATAGCCAATAGTTTTTTGCTTATGCCTATCTGTGGGGCGGCTATTCCCACAGAGGCTTTGACATTATGTTCTTCACAGAACTTTTCATCTTGGCTATTGCGAACATATTGTAACATGTCAGTTAATGTTTGTTTGTCTTCCTCGGATAAAGGAAGCTCTACTTCTTGACATTTTATACGTAAAACAGGATGTGGGTCCAATAATATATTTTTAGAATCAATTAACATTTTTCTTACTCCCTTAACCATAAAAAAGTTGATGTCTATATCCTTAGGTCAATGATCAGTAAACATCTTAACTTTTACTAAAATTATTATACTACATTGTTAAAAGTCTTATCAATAAGAATAATTCGATTTGAAAATTATTTTCAGAGAAAAAACACTATACAAATAGATAGTTTATTATAGAAAATACTTAATTGGTCATTTTTCTAAGATGCTGAATAAGAATTCTTGATCAGTATAATCATTGATCGCTTTATCAGCACCTAAGTCTAATATTTCTTTTTCGGTTAATAAGCTAGTTAAACCAAAGACATATTTGCACTTACTTCTAACTGCAGCAGTGATACCACTGATAGCATCTTCAAATATTACACAATCTTCTATTGGTGTGTTAAGTTTTTTTGCGGCCATTAGATAAATAGTTGGATTAGGTTTACCAGGGAAAGATCCATCACAGAATACAACATCTTCAAAGTTAAACCATTTATCTAAATGTAGTGTTCTAAAGAAGAATTTAACATTCTTTAATGGAGCTGCCGTAGCAATAGTCATCTTGATATTCTTTTCTTTACATTTATCTAAGAAATCTTCTAATCCTTTAGCGAAAGAATACAAGCCACCAGCATATTCTAAGCAAAGATCAAGATATAATTGTTCGATCTCATCAACTAGTTCGCCGTTTCTTTCTCTTGTGATGTTAGGAAAGTAATGATCTACAGTATCGATTGGATCTACTCCATGCATATAAGGACGAAGTTCTTCCATTGTTACTTCTATATTGTATCTTTTGAAGAATTCTACCCAAGATCTTTCTACGATCGGGCTATCAAAGATCATTGTTCCATTGAAATCAAATAATATTGCACTCATAAATAATTTCTCCTACTCAAACCATAATCATTATAATAGTTGATCGAGTAAAAAACAAATCTTAGTAGATCATAGAACAAAATTGCTTTTTCATTTTTTAATTTTGTTCGTGGAAAGTATTGCGTAAATGATATATTTATTATTACAGAGGGAGAAGAAATATGGTTGATAAGATGTATGTTGATGTCATTAAGAAGCTATTGAGTAAACCTAATATCTACAAGCGAGAATTTATGGATGATCTTAAGTTGTCTTCTTCTCAATTAGAACAGTTGATAGAAAGATTACAAAGCGATCTAAAAAAAGTCAATACAAGTATTGAAGTCGATGAGCAACATGGTTGGTATAGCTTAAAGATCAATGATCCTGAACTTTTTGAGAAGTATTTTAATAAGCTACTTAGAGAACAGAATGTTGATGATAGTGATCAAGATGAGAGAGTCAGATATATCTTACTTAGGATTTTGACCGAGAAAAGACATTTAAAGATAGAAGAATTGGCTGATAGTTTATACATTTCATCACGCCAGATCAGTAAAGATTTAAAGTTAGTCAGAAACCATTTAGATAAATATGAGCTTTCTTTAAGGTCTACTCCACATTATGGTCTAGAGTTAGTTGGTACGGAATTAAAGAAGAGATTATGTTTAGCTGACATCTGTTTAAAAAACTATAGTGATGCCTCTTATATCTTAAAAGAAAGTGATAATGAAGTATTAGATAAAGAAAAGACTTTAAGTGATATTAAGGTCATTGTATCAGATATCTTAAAGAAATATGATTATCTTATCTCAGATACGATCTTTAATAATCTTGTTGTGCATTTATATGTAGCTTTATTAAGGATCAAAAATGGTCATGAGATCGATCATAGTATGGTAAGGTTAGATGACTCGCAGGAATTAAAGATTTCACAAGATATCGTTAGTGCTTTATCGCAAAGATTTAAGATGATGATAAGTCAAGATGAATGTGCTTATATCAGTGCTCATTTAATGTGTAAAAGAAGCTTTGATATGGATTATTCCGAGAATATTTCACCAGAGATTGGTGATCTTGTCATTGATATGTTAGAGAGAATAGACAATAAATATGGTACGGAATTTAGAAGAGATTTTAAATTATGTATGATCATCTCTTTACATTGTGTCTCTTTGATCAATCGTATCAAATATGGCTTTGATCAAAAGAATCCTTTACTAGATGAGATAAAGAGTAGATTTATCTATGAGTTTGAGCTTGCTAGTGAAGGCTGTAAAGTCATAAATGAAAGATATGGTTGTGAATTATCGGAAGATGAGATAGGTTATTTTGCTTTAGATATTAGAACTGTTGTTGAGAAAAGATATGGTAATGATAAGAAAAATGTTCTTTTAGTCTGTTCCACTGGTAGGGGTAGTGCTGAACTGATGCGCGTACAATTTGAGAAGTACTTTGATAAGTTTGTAAAGAAACTTGATGTATGTTCTTCTAGGGGTGCCGAGGGCTATGATCTAAACAGTTATGATTATATCTTTACTACAGTTCCTTTATTTGTTAAGACCAATACACCAATATTTTTGATCTCATTCTTCTTAGGACAAAAGGATATTGTAGAGATCAATGGCTTGTTTAGAGATACTGATACTAATAGAAGATTATTAGAATACATACCTAAAGAATTGTTCATGGGTGTCTGTGAGTTTGAAACTAAAGAAGAAGCTTTAGAAAAGATGGTTGCTCATATTAGTAAGTATGAAGATATACCTGATAATTTCTTAGAATCTGTTTGGGGAAGAGAAAATGAAGCAAATACTTCATTTGGTAATAAAGTAGCATTCCCTCATCCCAAAGAATTATTGACCGATACTACTTTTTTAACTATCGCAGTGTTAAAGAAACCTATTGATTGGGGAAAAGCAAAGGTACAGCTTATCATACTTGCTTCTATCGAAAATAAGAAAGGTAAGAAATTACAACCGTTCTATAAGATGTTATCGAAGATTATCAATAACCAAGAAAATGTCGATGCTCTTATCAAAGAACCTACCTATGAAAAACTATGTGAATTAGTTTTTGATGAACAAAAAGACAAATGATTGCGTGAATATTTGTCGTGGAGAAATTATATAGAAAAACTAAAATTAGAGTAGATCTTACCTATTGGTAGTGCGCAATGCTGATGGGTGGGAGGATAAAGAGTTTCTTAAAACATTTACTCTAAAAAAACTGAAGGGAGAATTATTTATGGAAACAACAAACAACGAAAAGATGGCTTTTGAACTTATCTTACATGCTGGTAATGCAAAATCAAAAGCAATGGAAGCAATTTATGCTAGTAGAGAAAAAGATTTTGAAGAAGCAGAAAAAGATTTG
>CAVCVO010000004.1:0-17628 GCA_963606005.1 Anaerovoracaceae bacterium | reverse complement strand
GGGTATGTGATTTGAAATATATTGATACTGATATCTATACAGATTTAAAAGTTTATAAAGAAACTAAACTTGGTTACCATTGTTACTATACAGATTACAAGAATAAGAGAAGAAATGTATTTATTCCTAAATATTATCCTAATATTGAGGAGATATTGTATCAAGACATTAATAATAATACTGATTAAAATTGTATTTCGTTTTATAATGTAAAAAACACTGTAAGAATTGTTGCAATATTGTATTTTAATTCACAAAAAGTTAAAAAAAACTGTATAATATAAGAGTAGTTAGGTAACTAACTGAATTTATTATGTTCATATTTTGAAAGTTTAGGAGGAAATTATGTCAAAAATTATCAATGTTTATGGCAGAGAAGTATTGGATTCACGTGGAAATCCAACTGTAGAAGTTGAAGTTACTACTGAATCAGGTGCTTGGGGTCGCGCAATCGTTCCATCAGGAGCTTCTACAGGCGAAAGAGAAGCATTAGAGTTAAGAGATGGTGATAAGGCTCGTTACTTAGGTAAAGGTACTACTAAAGCAGTTGCTAACGTTAATGAAAAGATCGCACCAGTTGTTGTTGGTATGGATGTTACTCAACAGAATCTTATCGATAAGGCTATGATCGCTTTAGATGGAACTGATGACAAGTCTAACTTAGGTGCTAACGCTATCTTAGGTGTATCATTAGCATGTGCTAGAGCAGCAGCTAATTACTATGGAATTCCTTTATATAAATATTTAGGTGGTTTCAATGGTAAGGTATTACCAGTACCAATGATGAACGTATTAAATGGTGGTTCACATGCTGATTCAACTGTTGACTTCCAAGAATATATGTTCATGCCAGTAGGTGCTAAGAGCTTAAAAGAAGCTGTTAGAATCGGTGCTGAATGTTTCCACAACTTAAAGAAAGTATTAAAAGAACATGGTTACAATACTAACGTTGGTGATGAGGGTGGATTTGCTCCAAGCTGTCGTGAAGGTAATGAAGAACCATTAGAATTAATGACTGAAGCTGTTAAGAGAGCAGGTTATGTTCCAGGAACTGATGTTTGCTTCGCAATGGACGTTGCAGCTAGTGAATTCTACAATACAGAAACTAAGATGTATGAATTAACTAAGTCAGGTCAAGGAAATAAGACAAGCGATGAAATGATCGAAATGTTAGCTGAATGGGTTGACAAATATCCTATTATCTCAATCGAAGATGGTTTAGGAGAAAGAGACTGGGACGGTTGGAAAAAATTAACTGATCGTTTAGGAAGCAAGATTCAGATCGTTGGTGATGACTTATTCGTAACTAATCCTAAGATCTTAAAAGAAGGTATCGAAAAGGGTATTGCTAACTCAATCTTAATCAAAGTTAACCAAATTGGTTCATTAACTGAAACATTCGATGCTATGGAATTAGCTAAGAGACATGGTTATACTTGTGTAGTATCACACAGATCAGGCGAAACTGAAGATACAACTATTGCTGATATCGCAGTTGGCTTCAATGCTGGTCAGATTAAGACTGGTTCATTGTCAAGAACAGACCGTATTGCTAAGTACAATCAATTAATGAGAATTGAAGATGAATTAGGCGAAGCTGCTGAATTCCACGGCAAGAACACTTTCTACAATTTATATAAATAATCTGTTAAGAAAGCATAAGTAAAGGGTTGCATATAGCAGCCCTTTTTTTTACATGTTTGTTTTAGATAATTTACTTCGCATAATATATATTATGTTAGATTTCTACATATCTTCCTTATCATATTGTTCATATCTATCAATGATATTCTCATAGATATCTCTTGCTTTATTGATACCTGCTGTTAAGCTTGAATAGATATTGATCATATTTTCTGTTAGATCAAAGTGATTTATATTTAAATCATTCTGTTTTTCTTTTATAACTTCATGATATCTTTCGTAAGCTATCTTTACTGCATCTTGCCAAGAGATATATAAATCATCTTGAGCGTACTGACCTATCTGATGATAATAATTTATATTGTCTTTATTAGTTATCAATAATTTAGCAAGATCATTGTAGTCTTCATTTATCCAAAAACAATTACGTCCATCAATAGTATCTTCAGCGGCACAACTATCTTTGATCAATACTGAGGCTAATCCTGTTGCAGCAGCTTCACGTACTACGATACCATTAGTATCATATACTGATGGGAATAAGAATAGATCACTTAATGAGAATAAAGCTTTTAGTTTAGAACGGTCGGTTACTGCACCAGTAAAGATACACTTGTTAAATATCTCACATTCTTTTGAGTATTCTTTTATATCTATTAGATCAGCACCTTTTCCGACAAAGATCATTTGAAAATCTATTTTCCTTTTGTTTACTTGTTCTAATGCATCTAATATGATCTTAATACCTTTATACCACATCATTCTTCCTACAAATAAGAATACAGGTTTAGATTTATCTTGACATATACCATATTCTTTAGCAACTTCATCTTGTATACTCTGCTCTATCTTTCCTTTAGAAAAATCTACTCCATTATGCATTACAAAGTAATCACCTTTATACCCTAAGGATTTTAGATTTTCACCAGCACCTTTAGAAACAGCCCATACTTCATCTACAGCTGAGATATTAGATATCAATACCTTTATGGCTGCTTCTTGAATTAACTTGTTATTTATGGCTTTTTTGATATCGTAATCAAACTTAGTATGATAAGTCATGATTATTGGCTTTTTAATCGTATCTCTTAAATATCTTGCTAGAAAAGTAGAACTAACTGGACAATGAGAATGAATGATATCGATATTTTCTTTGCTTAGATCACCTATTAATTTCATGCCAAAGGGATTACCAGCTCGATAACCCACGATCTTAGTCGTATCATAGCTTTTATAACGATAGACATTAAAATCATAATCATCAATGACATTTGGATAACTTGGCGTAACAACAGTAGCATTTCCTAAGTCTTCATTAATGATCTTAGCATAATTAAATGTAGTATTAGCTACTCCATCGATTGCTGGAGGAAATGAATCATTTAATAGGCATACATTTAACTTTTCCATAAAACTCTCACTTTCTGTATCAATTATACTATGACAACTGTAAATATATTGTTAATTCTTCTTAATAATTGAGATCTCATTATTTAATGAGTAAGTCAATACTTCTTTAAAATTATCATCATAATCAATCCTATTAAGATCGTTGTTTAACCAACGTTCTGATAGATCTAATGTATTTTGTTGTTCACTATACAATTTACATTGTAAGTCACATTCTAATTTATCGCATTCATATGCAAATTTAGCTTCCTTACTATCTTTTTCATCGAATTCTGTAATTAAATTTATAAGATCTTCTTTGATATCTAAGTTTGCTAATACTTCTTTAATTGCTTTATGTCCAATCTCTTTTTTAGTTTCTTCATCAATCTGCTGATAAGTAAGATCTCCAATGATGATCTCTTCGGTTTCATGGATGGCTAGCATAAGAATAACTTTATATATGTCAATTTCATAATGATATTGAGAATACATTGCTAAAGCTAACATTTGAGTTGAATATATATGTTCAGCTACTGATTCGATCCTTTCAGCTTGAATATTAGATTGAAGCCAACCTGTCCTTAATAAATTCTTTAGTTTATTACATAATAAGTAATATTCAATCACACTTTTTTCTTTCATGTTTTCTCCTGTAGAAAAAACAGCCTTTTAATAGGCTGTTATTAGATTATTTAAGTAATGATAAGAATGATTGACCATTCTCAGGACGTTTAACATCAAAGTTTTCTGCAACTGTGTAACCGATATTAGCAAATGTCTTAGCTAAAGGAAGTTCTCCAGATTCTTGGAAAGACTTGCTGTAAACGATACATGGTACTTGTTCTCTTGTGTGATCTGTTCCGGTCCAAGTAGGATCATTACCATGGTCAGCTGTTAAGATGATCAGATCATCATCATTGACTTTTTCCATTAGTTCACCTAAGTATTTATCAAAACGATCAATTTCTTCGCCATAGCCAATAGGATTTCTTCTATGACCCCATAAAGCATCAAAATCAACTAAGTTAGTGAAACAGATACCTGTGAAATCTTTTTCAGTTTGAGCAATAGTGATCTCCATACCGTTAGCATTACTCTTACTTTTAAATGCTTCTGTGATTCCATGACCTGAGTAAATATCATTGATCTTACCAACTGAGATAACATCATATCCTGATTCTTTTAAATGATCTAAAACTGTTTCTCCATATGGAGCGATAGCATAGTCATGTCTATTGCTAGTTCTAGTAAATGTATCACTTGTTTCACCAACAAATGGTCTAGCGATTACTCTTCCAACACGCCATTCTGGTTTCATCGTGATGTCTCTTGCTATCTGACAACAGCGATATAATTCTTGTAAACCAAAATGTTGTTCATGAGCAGCAATTTGTAAAACAGAATCAGCACTTGTATAAACGATCATCTTGCCTTCTTTGATAGCTTGTTCACCTAAATCTTTTAAGATCTCTGTACCACTAGCTGCATAGTTTCCTAGCCAATCATGACCTGTCTTTTCTTTTAATTCATCCATTAATTCCTGAGGGAATCCAGTATCAGTAAAAGCAATAAATGGTTGTTCAACTTTTAATCCCATGATCTCCCAGTGACCAGTTAAAGTATCTTTACCTTTACTTGCTTCCTGTAAGATACCATAATAACCTAAAGGTTTCCCTACTTTTTGTACACCTTTTAATGGGTGTAAGTTAGCAATTCCTAATTTTTGTAGATTAGGGATAGTCAATTGATATTTTTCTGAAATATGACCAAATGTATCAGTTGTAGCATCTCCATATAATTCAGCATCTGGTTCGGCTCCAATTCCTAATGAGTCCATTACAATTACAAATATTCTTTTGTACTTCATTCAATTTTCTCCTTTTTTTTAGCTCTTTCCAATTTATCATAAGCATCTTTTAAATGCTTACTTTCAACATGTGAATAGATTTGGGTTGTGGATATATCAGAGTGTCCTAATAACTCTTGCACGCTTCTTAGATCAACATCTTCATTTAACATATGTGTAGCAAATGAGTGCCTTAATGAGTGAGGTGAGACATTTTTGTTGATACCTACTTCACTACATTTTTCTTTTATCAATTGAAAGACATATTGACGATTAATCTTATTACCTAATCGATTGATGAAGAAATAAACGTTCTGTTTCTTTTTGTTGAATTTAGGACGGATATTCCTTAAATAGTATAACATAGATTCACTAGTTTCAGTATCGATCAAAACTATTCTTTCCTTATTTCCTTTACCAATGATCCTTATCTGTTTATGAGCAAGATTTACTGCTTTTATCTGGATATCACATAACTCTGATACTCTTATACCTGTAACATAGATAAGTTCTAATAACAGTTTTTGAAAGAATTGTTCATCATCTTCTTCATTAAATGAATCTAATACTAGTTTTATTTCTTTCTCTGTTAAAAAAGTCGGTAAATGTTGTCTCTTCTTAAGTGATAGTACTGATATTGGATTTTTTATGTTATAGGTTATAAAAAGATAATTAAATAAGTTTTTTAAAGATGTTAGAAGATGAGCTAAGGAATTATCTGAAAGTTGTCCCTTTTGAATGCTTAAAAAATCTTGGATCATTAGATTATCTACTTTTTCAATTTCTTGTATCTCGTTTTCTTTACAATAATCAACAAATTTAATTAGATCATTCTTATAAGATGAAATTGTAGCTTGTGATTTCTGCTCGATCGTTGAAATGTTGTATAGATAATCATTGATTGCTTCTTCTACTTGCATAATGATCTTGCTTTCTCTAATAATTCTTTAGCAGCGATCTTAGCATTATCAGTCAATGAAGCATTAGCCATCAATGCTAGCTGTTCTATTCTCTCTTCTTCATTTAGTTTATGAATATTAGAAGTTGTAGTAAATTCATTACTACTCTTAGAGATGAGATAATGATTTTGGCCACAAGCAGCAACTGATGGTAAATGAGTGACACTAAATACTTGTATGCTCTTTGCAAGATTTGCCATCTTAACGCCGATATTTAAAGCAACAGCTCCACTTACACCTGTATCGATCTCATCAAAGATGATAAGACTAGTTCCTTGTAGTTTCGCAAATATAACTTTTAATCCTAACATCAAACGAGATAATTCTCCACCTGAAGCAACTTTATTTAATGGCTGTAAAGGTAAACCTTTATTCATTGAGATCATAAATATGACTTTATCTAAACCTTTATCAGTAGGATCATCTTCACTAAATACTGTTTCAAATTTAGCATTTGGCAAAGAAAGATCTTTTAGTTGTTCAGCAATTGTTTGATCAAGCTGTTTTGCTTTTTCTTTTCTGATATCTCTGATCTTAAGAGCTTCTTTTTCGTATTTTTTATAAACTTCTTCTTTTTGTTTGGCTAATTTACTTAAGATAAAGTCTTTATTGTCATAACTTTCAATCTGTTTAACTAGATCATTCTTTAATTCTATTAATCCACTTAAGGAAGTATTGTACTTTCTTTTAGCTCTTTGCAAGTCAAATAATCTTTGATTTAATTCTTCTACCTGATCTTGATCGATACTATTTTGTTTTAATGATCTACTTATTTGCTCATAATCATCAGAAATATTGTAGTAAGCATCAACTATATCTTTGATCTTATCTTGAATACCATCTAGAGAGTTTAAATTATCAGCTAGTTTGGTGAACTCATATAATTGACTTAATATCCCTTCATCACCATTAAAGAGATCTTCGATTTTTTCAATAGTCTTTTGGTTTTTCTCTATCTCACTGATACTCTTTAATTGTTCTTGTAAATGTTCATCTTCGTTTTCGTCGTTTAAGTTTAACTTTTCTAATTCGTTAAGTTGATACTTAATGATCTCTAATTGAGATTGATTAAAGGTAGTTTCATTAAGTTTATCATATTCTTTGACTATATCTTTATAGCTCTTATATAAACTTTTTAATTCGTCTAATTTATCATTAATCTGGCAATAATTATCTAATAAAGATAAGTGATATTTATCGTTTAACAAGTATTGATTATCGTGTTGACAATGAATATCGACTTCTTGTGCTAAACAATCTCTAACAAAAGATAAAGTAGTGACTCTTTGATTTAATCTGATCGTACTTTTACCATCTTTTGTTATCTCTCTAGTCACAATAAATGAATCATCATCATAACCAGCTTCTTTAAGCTTTTGACTCAATCTATCATTAACAGTAAATACTCCTTCAATGACAGCTTTATCTTGACCATTTTTAATTACAGATGATGTTAATTTTGAGCCAACTAAACAAGAAATACCATCAATAAAGATACTTTTTCCTGCTCCTGTTTCACCTGTAAAAACATTAAATCCATCAGAAAAATCGATATTTAATTCGTCAATCAATATAAAGTTTTTAATATAGAGATTTGTTAACATAGATGTTCCACCTCACTTATCCTATTACTTATGATACCCTTTTTGAAATATAATAGGTATTCTTTATTACCATCTCCACCTTTTATAGGAGAACTACATATTCCCATTACTGAAAGATCATTACTATTAGCGATGTTAATGGTCTCATTTAATTTTTCTAAGATGATCTTATCATCAGTAACTATCCCCTGTTTATTTAGATATTTATTACCGACTTCAAACTGTGGTTTAAATAAGATGACTGCTTCTTTATTATCATTAAGGATATTTGATATAGCTTCAAATATCTTTGTACATGAAATGAATGAGACATCCATACAGATAAAATCGATCACATCTTTAAAAACTTCTTTTTTAAGATATCTAGCATTGATCTTTTCTTTAACGACAACTCTTGGATCATTTCTTAATTTTTCTGCTAATTGTCCTTCTCCTACATCATAAGCATATACTTTTTTAGCTTTGAATTGTAAAGCACAATCACTAAAACCTCCAGTAGATGCACCAATATCTAAGACGATCTTATCAGTCAGATTGATATCGAATTTATTTAATGCTTCTAAAAGTTTTTGACCGCCACGCGAAACAAAAGTATATTGTTGCTTTTTAACTGTAACAATATCATTTTCTTCTACTTCATAACCTGCTTTAGTGATCGTACGAGAATTTACTTGTACTCTTCTTTCTTTTATCGCTAAAGAAGCTTGGGAGCGGGAACTATAATAGTTTTTTTCGGTCAAATAAACATCTAAACGCATATTACCACTTTCTATTAATCAAGGAATTAATAAGTTCTTTTGTATTAGTGAACTTGATAGTTTGCTTATCCAATATAGCATTAATCTCTTTAAAAGTTTCTTTTACATAATTTTGGGCTTCTTCTAAAGACATGATAGAAACATAAGTTGACTTTTGATTTTTTTCATCACTGATAGATTTACCTAATTGTTCTTCACTACTAGTAACATCTAATATGTCATCTTGTATTTGAAAAGCAATACCTAATTTATAACCTATAGTTTCAAAAGCAGGGATATACTGTTCTTTATTGGCTATAATACATGCACAGATTAATGGTAAAGTAAGTAATTTACTCGTCTTTAAACTATCCATTTCGATCAATTGATGTAAAGTTGGATTATTATCCTCATAATCTTTATCTAAAGATTGGCCTTTGATCATGCCATCCTTACCAGAATATTCTGAAATATATTTGATTAGCTTTACTTTGATATTAGAAGCATAGTTACTATCGCAAATGTTTTCAAAAGCATATGTTAAAAGGGCATCACCAGCTAAGATAGCTGTTTCTTCATCAAATGCTTTGTGACAAGTAGGTTGTCCTCTTCTATAATCATCATTATCAAAAGCAGGTAGATCATCATGGATAAGCGAATAAGTATGGATCATTTCAATTGAAGAAGCACAACGATAGCCAATAGTCTCATCAACATCAAGATCTTTCAAACAATTTAATAACAATAAAGGACGTAATCTTTTAGAACGAGCTAAAAGGGAGTAGTTCATTGCTTGTTCTACCACGTAATTTTCTTTGATAACGGTAGAAAGATATTTTTCAAATTCATCCTTATTTATCATTTTCTTTATCCTCTGAAATATCTTCTAATTGTTTAGATAAACTATTTAGTTTATCTAAACATAATTGGGCTAATTTTAAGCCTTCTTTATATAGCTCAATTGCATCATCTAATGGACATTCATTCTTTTGTAGTTGTCCATTGATCTCCTCTAATCTTTTCATTGCTTGTTCAAATGTCATCTTATTTTCCATACTCTATATTCCTTTCTGTTACTTTTGCTTTTACATTTCCATCTTGATATTTGATGATCAATTCTTTTCCCACTTCTGTATCAGAAGCATTTTTAATAAGTTTATCATCACTATAAGTTAATGAGAAACCTCTCTTTAAAATATTTAGAGGATTTACATTTTCTAATAGTAGAAGTTGTTGTTGTAGTAAACTACTTTTTTGATTTAAGATCACTTTCATCCTACTATATATATTAGTAGTCAAAAGTTCATTTTCCTTGTTTTTTACAGAAATATTTTCTCTAATAGTAGCTTTATTATCATCCAAACAATGTTTTGCGTTTATTAAAGCAAGTGAAGCATTATTATGATAATTAACTAAGTTCTGCTTAAGACTAGTCTTATAGTTATTTAGTAAGTTATCTTTATTAATGAATAACTCTTTCATCTTATTATGCATGTTATTTTCAAGTAAAATAACTTCGTTATTTTGCTCAGTTATCTTCTGTTTTAACTCGGTAAAGTTATCAGATAATTTATGCTTGTTATCAATATATGCTAATGAAGCATTATTGAAATAATGTAGTAAATTTTGCTTAAGATTAAACTTATAATTTTCTAAATAGATCGTAAGTTTATCTAGTCTGAATTTAAAAGAATTAAGAGAATTCATATAGAGATCTAAAGTCTGCTGTTCTATTTGTAAACGATTAGTAAGATGCTTATTAAATAAGACTTTATAGTTATCTAATTTAGCTAATACTTCTTTTACATCAGGTGTCACTCTAGTAGCGGCAGCAGTAGGAGTAGCACATCTTTCATCTGCAACTAGTTCAGCAATTGTTGTATCTACCTCATGACCAATACCAGTGACGATTGGTGTTTTAAGAGCAAATATCGTTCTAGCTAATTGTTCATCGTTAAAGCACCATAAGTCATCCACAGAACCGCCACCACGAGCTAAGATCATTACATTACAATTAGAATCATCGGCTTCTTTTAAGGCTCTGATCATATCTTTGGCTGCATTTTCTCCTTGAACTAAGGCATAAAACTCTTTTACTTGAGCAAATGGCCATCTCTTTTTTAAAGTGATTCTAATATCTTGTAAAGCTGCTGTATTTGCTCCTGTTACTACTGCTATGCTCATTGGATAAGCTGGAATAGCTTTTTTATTTTCTGGCAAGAAATAGCCTAGTGGGGCTAACTTCTTTTTTGTCTGTTCAAACTGTAAGTAAAACTTACCAACGCCCACAGGTTGCATAGCTAAGACATTTAATTGTAATTGTCCACTTTTTTCGAAAACAGTGACATTACCTCTAACAACAACTTGTTGAGAAACTTCGGGAATAAAGCCCACTCTACTATTGGCACTACGAAACATAACACAATTAATAAAAGCATTGTTATCTTTGATTGAAAAATACCAATGCCCACTATAGTGATTTGTAAAATTCCCAATTTCCCCACAGACAGTAACATTAGTTAAAAAAGCATCAGTTGTAAGTTGATGCTTGATATAAGATACAAGATCATTTACTGTCCATACGTTTTTTTCTATCATAGTTGATCCAATACACCATTAATAAATTTAGGTGATTTGTCATCACAATATTGTTTTGCTATTTCAATAGCTTCATTTATGATGACTGCTCTATCAATATCATGTTGATTTAATTGATAGGCTGATAACAGTAGCAATGATTGCTCAACATAGCCTAATCTATCAAATTGATAGTCTACTAATTTAGGTTCAATCTGTTCTACTAATTCATCTAAGTTATTGAGTACACCTACAGTATTTTCAATGATAAAAGATAATGAATCTTTTTCATTGATGTCTAAGTTTTCATCAAAAATATCGTTTATATCTTTACCTGTTAATAAATATTGATAAATACAGGTCATGATAGTAATTCTTTGTTGTCTTCTAGTCATCATAATTTACCTTCTATATGTAAAATCCTCTAATGATAATGTTTACTTTAACATTATTGATATTAGTCATCTCTTTGATCATGCTTTGAATATGTTGTTGGATATCATTACAGATATCATTAACATTTCTTCCAGTCTTAACTAAGATATTCATTGTTAAGACTAATCTGTTATCTACTACTTTACAAGAAATACTTTTACGGAAACTGGTATTCAATGCAAGTGTAACATCACTCATATCTTCTATACTATACTTAGCGATCGCTTCAAATACTGCAATCGATAATCCAATAACGCCTGTACTTCTGTCTTGTTTGTTTGCTAAAATGTATTCAACTGCCATAAAAACACCTCTTTATAATTTTAACACATTTTCTTTGTTTATTAAACGGTAGGAAAGTAAATATCTGCTTGTCCATTTTTGATAGAGATATTTCTATCTTTTAAGATATGATTTTTACCATCTACTGTTACTTTGTATTCACCTTTATCAGGTAAGACATTATCACTGTCTATTATCTTTTTATCTTTGATAATGACAGTAGCATGGTATTCTCTCCCTAAAAGATAATTAGCAGTATTAATATCACCGTTTTTGATCAAAGAAATGATATCAGTAGAATTGATCTTCTTTCCTTCAAATAATTCATCATCCACTACTTCAACTTTGAAGTTCTTTATTTTAGATCTTAATAAAGTATCAACTTTTCCTATTCCTTTATGAGCAAACGAATAATCAGGACCACAGATCAATGTATCTAGATCAAACTCATTTAAGAAGTACTCTATAAAGATATCGGGAGTCATGTAACTTACTTCTTTGGTGAAATTGATGAGTATAACTTCTTGAATGCCTAAAGAATACATGATCTCTTCTTTTTGGGACAAAGTAGTTAGATGTTTACGATCTTTATCATTGGTATAGATAGTCTTTGGATCAGGATCTAAAGTGATGACTGCAGGTATAAAATCATTTCCTGCTATTTCTAATACTTTTTTGATCAATTTTTGATGACCTAAATGTACGCCATCAAAGTTTCCAATACAAGCAACATATTTCATCTTACCATAAACCTCTTTTACTATAATATAGAGAATCTTCTTTATTCTTTTCATAAGCAGCAATAACTTGCTTATCATAGGTGATCATAACGATATCATCTTCAATATTATCTAACTTTAATCTTTTGCCTTGATAAATCCTTGTTGGATCTTTTAATTCTATATAACGATAATTATCAAGTAATTCATAAGTAGATATCAACCTATATTTTCCATTAAACAGATCATCTATTGAAGAAGCTTCTTCTAAAGAGAATTTGTCAGTTTTTGTCCTTTTTAGATAAGTCATAGTAGCTAAATTCTCTAACTTTTCTGCTATATCATTTACTAAAGATCTAATATAAGTACCTGTTGAACACAATGCCCTAAAAGTTATCGTGTCATCAGATAATTCTAACAATTCTATCTCATAGATATTGATATCGATTGCTTCTCTTTCAATCTCTTTATTTTCTCTAGCTAAGTTATACAAATGTACACCATTAACTTTTTTAGCTGAGTACATTGGTGGTATCTGTTTACTTGATCCTAAAAAAGAGTTTAAGACATTTTTAATTTGTTCTTCATTAACGGGAATAATTTCTTTTCTTTCCGTGATTTGTCCAGTTACATCTAAAGTATCTGTTTTATAACCTAATTGCATTTTACAGATATACTCTTTAGAATGATGCGTTAAAAAAGGTAAGACTTTAGTAGCTTTACCACAAGTTAGTAACATTAATCCTTCTGCTAAAGGATCTAATGTTCCTGTATGACCGATCTTTTTTTCGTTTAATGCCCTACGTGCTCTTAGAACTAGGTCATGAGAACTAATACCACTAGGCTTGTTTACTAAGATAATTCCATCCATATTCACACCCATAAAATGATACCATATTTAAGACAAATAAGTTATAATAATTCGGGTGATTTGACTTGAAAAACTTAAAAAAAGTACTTGGTTCTTTAAGAAGAGCTGATAACGATTATGAACTTATAGAAAACGGTGATAAAATCTGTGTAGGTATTTCTGGTGGTAAAGATTCATCTACTCTTTTATATTGTCTTTATCTTTATCAGATGTTTTCAAAAAAACAATATGAGATAGTACCAATCTATTGTGATATGGGATTTAAAGAAAATAATATTGATGAATTAGTAGAATACTTTAAGCAATATGATCTAAATATCATAAAATATCCAACAAAGATATCAGATATCTTAAATCTTAACTTAACAGATGATGGAAAACTTTCATGTTCTTTATGCTCCAGACTTAGAAAAGGTGCAATCATCAACGCATGTAAAGAATATGGTTGTAATAAATTAGCTTTTGGCCATCATAATGATGATGCTGTTGAAACTCTATTCATGAATATGATCCATGGTGGTAGGATTGCAACTTTTAAACCAAAGACTTTCTTAGAAAGAAGTGGTATAACTCTTATCAGACCTTTGATATATGCTTATGAAACAGATATCATCAAAGTAGCGCAATCTCAAGATTTTCCAATAGTCAAATCTGGTTGTACTAACGATGGCAATACTGAAAGAGCGGTAATGAAAGATATGTTAAATGAAATGTATCATAAATATCATTGTAAAGAAAACTTCTCTTTGATGCTTAGAAATTATTCAAAAGTTGAATTATTTAAACCGAAAGATTCAGAAAATAAAGATGAATAAAAGCTACTAGAATTGCTCTAATAGCTTTTTTAATTTAAAAGTTCTGATATGATTGAAAAAAACTTCGTGTAAATAAAGTAATAAGGTAATTGATTATTTAGTTGATTTTTGTTAGTATTGTAGAAATTATTTTTAAGTTGAGGGATATTTATGAAGGATAAATTAAGCATTAAAGATTATATTTACATTTCATGTATGTTATTTGGCATGTTTTTTGGTGCAGGTAACCTTATCTTTCCTATGCATATGGGACAATTAGCAGGTTCAAATTTTTGGAGCGCTTTATTTGGTTTTTTGATCACAGGTGTTGGTTTACCATTACTTGGAGTTGCTGCTTTAGGTATAAGTAGATCAAATGGCTTATTTGATCTTGCTAGTAAAGTAAGTAAAAAATATTCTTTATTTTTTACTTGTCTACTCTACTTAACCATTGGACCTTTCTTTGCGATACCTCGTTGTGCTACAACAGCTTTTACTGTCGGTATTCAACAGATATTACCAACAGATGCTAATAGTGATCTTTATTTATTTATCTTCTCTTTAATATTTTTTATCTGTGCTTTATTCTTCTCATTAAAGCCAAATAAGATCTTAGTTTGGGTAGGTAAAGTGCTTACTCCGAGTTTTTTAACATTTCTTGGTATTTTATTAATTGCTGCACTACTCAATCCTAGTACAACTGTAAGTCAAGTATCAGCACAAGCTGATTACATAACTAAACCATTTTTTACTGGTTTTTTAGAAGGATATAATACAATGGATGCCTTAGCAAGTTTGGCTTTTGGTATCGTAGTTGTAAATGTTATAAAAAATTTAGGTGTAAAAGAGCCAAAAGAAGTAGCTAAAAGCACTGTAAAAGCTGGTGTATTGAGTTGCTTGATCATGGCTGTCATCTATTTTGCGGTTACTTTAGTAGGAGTACAAAGTAGAGGCTTATTTGAGACTAGTGAAAATGGTGGTATAGCATTTGCTCAGATCGCTTTGCATTATTTAGGTGGTGTTGGTTTATTTGTTTTAGCTGCTACAGTTACACTTGCTTGTCTAAAGACATCTGTAGGACTTATTACAAGTTGTTCTGAAACTTTTGTCAGTCTATTTCCTAAATCATGTTCTTATAAAGTATGGGCAATCATATTTAGTAGTGTTTCATTTATGATTGCTAACTTTGGACTTAATGATATCATTTCTTATTCCATTCCAGTATTAATGTTCTTGTATCCATTAGCTATCACATTGATATTATTATCATTATTTGGGCAATTCTTTGATTATGATAGATCAGTATTTATTTGGACAACTGCTTTTACATTTGTAGTAGCTTTATATAATTTCGTAGAAAGTTTACCTGAAAGTATATTTAATGCGATTAGTGGACAAACAATGCAATATTATGTCTTAAAATATTTGCCATTTAGTGACATTGGCCTAGGTTGGCTAATACCTTCATTAATTGGCTTTAGTATTGGATTATTTATTCACTATAAAAATGTTAAGATTAGTAAGATCAAAGCATAAAGAAAAGGTGGAAATTTCCACCTTTTAATTTAATATTTTATAACTTTGCAAGTTCAACAGCGATCTCGCTAGCTACTTTAGCGTTGTTATATGCTAATTGTAAGTTACTAGCAAATGATACACCATTTGTTAAGTCTTTAATATGAGCTAATAAGTAAGGTGTAGTAGCTTTACCACGGATTCCATCTTTCTTAGCCATTTCAAGAGCCTCATTGATAACTTTTTCCATTTCATCAAAATCTAATTCATATTCCTTTGGAATTGGGTTACCGATAAGCATACCACCTTCTAAACCTAAGTCTAATTTAGTCTTGATGATCTTTGCAGCGGTCTTTGCATCAGGAATGTTGTAATCAACACCATAACCTGATTTACGACAATAGAATGCAGGGAAATCATTTGTTTGATAACCTAATACTGGTACGCCCATTGTCTCAAGATATTCTAATGTTAAACCGATATCAAGGATTGATTTGCAGCCAGCACCAACTACAGCAACTGGAGTATGAGCTAATTCTTGTAAGTCAGCTGAGATATCCATAGTTTCAGTAGCACCACGGTGAACTCCACCGATACCACCTGTTGCAAATACTTTAATGCCTGCTAAAGATGCAATAAGCATAGTAGTAGCAACTGTAGTAGCACCAGTCTGACCTGTAGCTAAGTAAACAGCAACATCTCTTCTACTTACTTTGCCAACATTTTCAGCTTTACACATGATCTCTAATTCATCTGAATTTAATCCGATCTTTAATTTACCGCCGATGATAGCTGTTGTAGCTGGGATAGCTCCTGCTTCTCTAACAACTACTTCTACTTTATGAGCAAACTCAACATTTTCAGGATAAGGCATACCATGAGAAAGTATAGTACTTTCTAAGGCAACTACTGGCTTGTTTTCAGCTAAGGCCTGTTGGATCTCTGGAGTAATGCTTAAATAATCTTTGTAATTCATTTTTAACCTCTTTCTTCTTTCTTAATAATCTCTTGGATCTTATCTAAACTCATTTCTGGGTTTATAGTACTTTGACTGCTTATAGCGATGATTCCAGCCGCTAAAGCATGATCTAATGTTTTGTCTATATCGAAGTTATTGACATAACTATAGACAATTGCTGCCATAAAGGCATCTCCTGCCCCTGTTGCATTGACCATTTCAACTTTATTAAAAGCTTTTTGAATGCAACAACCTGTATGATCGTAGTATAAACAACCATCGCCTCCTAATGAGACAAATACCCGTTTAACACCTTTATCGATCAAAGCTTGGCAAGCTTTTTTCTTTTGTTCCAAACTCTTACATGGACAATCAGATAATATCTGAAGTTCCATTTCATTAGGTTTGATCGTATGAATATATTGTAAGAACGGCTTGATCTTTAAAGAATAGCCACAACTTACAGGATCACAGAATATTGCTTTCTTTTCACCATAAGTCTTACAAATGTAAGGAATCAATTCTTCATTTTGACTTAAACAAGGATCGATAACGATCATATCAGCATTTTCTATGACTTCCTTTTGACTCTCTAGATAATCAACAGATAGATCTTTAATGATGTTCATATCACTTAATGCTAAATGCATATCACCATTGTTATTTAATATGGCTAAATAGGTTGATGTGACTCTATCTTTAGTTATCTTACTATGTGACATATCAATGCCTACTATAGTTGAATGCTCTCTTATCATTGAACCATAAGCATCATCACCTGTGATAGTGATCATCTTAGCAGGATATCCTATTAATGCCAAATTCTCCATGACATTTCTCGTTACTCCTCCGATAGAGATATTCATATTTCCTGGATTGGAGTCTTTCATGATAAGAGGATTAATGCTCTTACCATTAATATCAACATTAGCTGCTCCAATACCTATAACGTAATGTCCATTCATAACACACCCACCCTTATTATTTTAACACGATTAATGGAAATTTGCTGAAAAATAAAAAATTGAATTATAACTTAAAAAAATGGCTGAAGTGTAAAGTTAAATTCCAGTTTAATATAGGTGCAACTCGAAGTTAGTCTTTCACAAATTTCCAGTTGAATTTACTTTTACAGAATGCGATTATCTACTTAGAGGAGATACACCCTTTACTGCTGCTATTTGTGTCAATGAAAGGAGTAAATAATCATGGCAGCTAATAATAAGAATCTTTATATGTCTTCTGAAGAAAGACGCATCATCCAAACAGGTATCGAAAATGGATCAACTAAAACA
>CAVCVO010000003.1:0-4951 GCA_963606005.1 Anaerovoracaceae bacterium | reverse complement strand
GATCCCAACTAAAGCCATCTTCATCAATATATTCATATTGACCACTTTCGTAATTTAAGCACAACTTTGTCATCCAACTATCTCCTCCAAGCTTTCTTTAAAGTTCTTTATCTTATCATGCAATTCGTTTAGCTTGTCAAGTTTTGATTGTAATTCCTTATCCTTCGATTTTTTTGTTGAACAAACTATATTACTAACTATGCCATCTCTTTTTCGTTTTACTTCATAATCGACAAACAAGTGTACAAGTCCATTTTTTTCATTGAATTTAAAACATAATTTCAAAAAATTAATTAATGAAGCGATTCTTCTTTTTTCTAAAAAATCACTATATTCACGATTATTCTTTATCCAATATTCCTTGTCATCTTTATTCGCTAGTTTAACTAGATTCCCTAAATATCCATATACGTATTGATTATGCTGGATAGCCCTTTCCAATATTTCACTAGTAAACTTATTTTCACTAACTACTAATTCATCAATTAATTCTGATATGTAAGGATACATATAATGGTTTTCGTGTTTTAAATCATCTATTATTACAAACTCACTTGTAAAATAATCCAATACCTTTTTACTTGCTTTACTAATGTATTTGATCGTTTTGTTATCATATGATTTCGAAATATCAAAATTGCCACCTGAAATATAATTTAGATAATACAGTTCAAGCATTTCTTTTGCTCTTAATTTTTGCAACATTTCTATATCATCATTTTTTACTGCTAAACCAATTATTTTTTGGCGATAACGTTCAGATGATATAAATGACATCTCATTTAATAAAGCAGTATCAATATCATTAGATTTTCTTTTCTTTATAATATCTTTTTCAACACCTGTAGTAGCAATAGGAACTCTTCCATTATATCCATCTAAAGTATATTCAATGCTTATTTTTTCTCTATCCACTAAATAACTCACAAGTTTCTTATTCCCAAACTCTAAAGCATAATCCATTAATGTTTTCCCATATTCATCTTCATCATGAGCTTTACCTAGCTTTTCTCTTAACGCAATATACTCTTCCCACTGTTTAGGATCATCGCTTGATGCAACTGTATAATTTGTTGTTCTTTTAACTATTGGCCCAAATTGTTCTCCACCACTTAAGATCTCTTCACATGATATATCTAACAATCTAGAGAAATATATGAGATCATATCCTTGTATCATTTTTTTACAATTTAAGATCTGCGATAGTCTATTGGCCATCTTTGCCAGCTCCTCATTAGTGTATTCACCATTACTTAACTTTAAATATTGTCTACAAAATTCTCTTCGATTTTTATATTTATCATCAATACATTCTGTAAGATAATTAACTATTTTTTCTTGTTTTACTAAACTGTCCTTAGTATTATTTACCATCTTAACTCCTTTTTTTAACATTCCTTTGTGTTTTCCGTTAATCATTAAAGCTATTCTAATCTTCACTATCGCAAGCACTAAGCTTCTTAAGTAATTTTGTATCTTTATTTTTGGTGGCAAATTCTTTTAAATTTTCCTTTAACTGTCTTCCATGCACTATCTTGTCATATGATTCAAGTTGTTTTATTTCTCTTCTTTCGATAGATACCGATAAAAGTGATCCATTCACCTGGTCTTCAATCTTAAAGGAAATGTATCTTCTATCTATAAGATACTTTATCAATTTATAATTACCTTTACTAATAGCATAATCCAAAACCGTATTGCCAAACTCATCATCATTCAATATCAGCTTATCCTCTCTGTTTATATACTCTTCCCACTTTTTCTGGTCATTACTTAAAGCAATTGAATAATTAGTAACTCTGTCATCTCGTTCAAATTTCCCAAAGTCAGGATCAAGTAATTGCTCATAAGAGATTCCAAGTAGCTTAGCAAAATATGGTATTTGTTCTATCTGTATTCCTCTATTACCTTTAATAATTTCTGATAAAACGTGACTCATCTGATTTTTTTCTTCCTCACTACCAGAATATTCTCTATCACTTTGTTTTAAATATTCCTCACCAAATTTTCTCCTTGATGAATATTTCTCATCAATAAGTTCGGCCAAATGTTCTCCCAACTTTTTATAATAGTCTTTCTTCATATTGCATCTCCTTTCAATAATTTCATTATCTATCATTTCTTTTTAGAATGATATGTATAATTTGTATACAAGAATCATACAATTTATTAATGCTTAATATTTTGTATGTTTTTAATATCATCGCCATTGATGATAATGTCAATATAATTTTCACAATAAAAGATCGTTTATTTTTTATCACTTACTTCAAAAAAACAGTCGCACTTAAAACGACTGTTTTTACCCTATAATTTGAACTCTTTTACTAAATAATCTGAATAACGTTTAGCCATCACATACCAATTATGTAAAGAATCACCTAAAACTCCACCACAAGACTCACGATATAATGCCCAGACAAACCAATAATATGAAACGATAGCTACATAAGCTAAATGATGGAACAACATCTTATCATTAAACTCATCTTGACAATACTCTTTGACAAAATCTGTAGAAGTCTTAACATCATACATGGCATCCATGATATAGGTTGCTGTATCACAAGCAGGATCAGCATTACCAGCATATTCCCAATCTATTAGGATTGTTTTATCTTTTGTTATCATCCAATTAGGGGCATAGGTATCACAATGACAGAATCTACTTGTCACACCATCATTTTGTACAGCTTTATAACACTTCTCTACTTTACTCTTAAGATCTTCAAAATCACTAACTTCGATTGGTCCTTTTTCTCTGATCAATTTTTCAATATCCAATGCATCTTCCCAAGGATAAAATCCCCAATCTACTTGTAAGTTTTGCTTGTGTAACTTTCTCATTACTTCTAAAACTCGCTTACTATCATTTGGATCATTATAATCAGGTATACGGATACCTTCTACAAAATGAGAGATCTTCCAACCTTCTTTTTCATTCATATAGATGAATGTAGGCTCTACTCCAATAGAATTTGCTAATTCAAGAGACTTCTTTTCATTTTTACGAGAAATGATACTTTCTGTACCTTCCCCAGGATGACGATAAACATACCTTTCACCCTTAACTTCAAAGACAAATGAAGTATTTGTTAATCCTTCTTTTATCGGCTTAAAGTTAGTGATATCTTCTTCTTGACACGATAAAGTTTTACAGATATTTTTCATTATCTTGCTATGAGTATCATTTACATAATATGTGTCAAATTTTCTTAATTCTTCTAATGAATCAAACTCATAGATTGCATCATTAGGGTAAGTTTTAACTTCCATTGGTGGTAATTTCTTAACATTATCCATAAATAATGCTTCCCACAACTCACTATCATAATCACCTTTCTCATGATGGTAATTGATAAGATTGATAAATGCCTTAGAAAATTCTTCATTCCAATAAACATGTCCCAACATGATATCACCAACTTCACCACTGCGACTTACTTTTTTAACATTGCCCTTAGCATCTTTTTCCATATACCACTCATCAGTTTTTTCTTCTACATGAATTGAAGAATAATAAGATTGATAAACATAATCCGTAAATGGATTGATTGCGAAATAATCATCTGAAGAACAAATGTAACTATTACCAATATACTTCTGTGCAAGATATAAAGTTTCAATGTTGTTTTTTAAATGATACACAGGATTAATGATGATCTTAATATTGTCATATTTTGATTCTAAATAGAAAAATGACTCTTTCTTATATCCTAATACAATAATGATATCTTTGATACCAGCATCATGTAATTGCTCGATCTGCCTTTCAATCAATACTTGATTTTTTACACACAGTAGTCCCTTTGGCTTTTCTAAAGAAATTGGGACAAATCTTGAAGACATACCTGCAGCCATAATAATCGCATTTTTAACCTTATATGGTTCTAATACTTTTAATCCTTGTTCAGTAATATTTTCTGAATCAATATAGCCTTTCTTACGAAATTCATTTAATTTTCCACTAACTAACCCTGTCGAAGCATTAATGTTGCTAGCAAGTTCCCTAACACTTTTAACGCCTTCGTTTTTTATTGCATAAAGAAGATTGAACTCATTTCTATTCATATTATATTATTCCCCCTTAACTTCTTTTATACCCTTTGAAAAGAATACTGCTATAAATACCGCAATGATGCCACTGACAGCCTTAGCACACATCAAAGCTCCTATAGTATCTGGTTCATTAGCTGCAGCAAAAGCTAAATGATCACCAATGATAAATGCTGCACATACAGCAAATGCTGTATTAGCAATCTTTTCTTTTTCTTTCATTTTTGACATAGTAGCAAACATTGCCATATTATTAGCACTACTCAATAAGAAGCCCGTAATACCCGCCTCAGTTAAGCCATAACGTTTAGATAGTTTCTGTAAGGGGTTCTTTAACCACTTGTTCAGACAAGCTACAAATGGTAAAGCACCAGACAAAACTAATCCAACAGAGCCAGCAACCGCTATTCCTTCACTTGTAGATCCTAAAATACCAAAGAATGGTACCTTAGCAATATCAAACAGACCATTATCACTTAATGGAACTAAAATTAGATCATTGATCATAGCCAAACCCAAACCTACCATTGCTAGAACATTGATGATAACACTAAATGCCTTAAAAACTTCTGTTGTTTGTTTTTGCCACAAACTTAAGCAAATAATGATGATAATAGAAAATATTGTTGGAATAATAAGATTAGCAAGCACTGTAGATAAACTAATCCCCATGATCAGGCCACCAACAGCTGTGCCAAAAGGAATAGCTGCAATACCATACAATATTCCTTTAGAAAAAGCTGAAACATCCTTTTTTTCAATAGCTGCAAGTCCCACTGGGATCGTAAAAACAATCGTTGCACCCATCATCGAGCCATAAACAATTCCTGCCCATTTACCAACCAATGGATCAACTGCGACCGAAGTAGCTAATTGATAACCACCCATATCAACT
>CAVCVO010000002.1:0-5610 GCA_963606005.1 Anaerovoracaceae bacterium | reverse complement strand
TGGACTCATTACTTAAAGCAACAACATCCTCATCAATATATAAGACTGTTTCACTAGCCAATCTATCTTTATCAACATCATTAACATTAACAAATGAACTTTCTTGAAATTTCTTTTCTTCAACTATTTCTTCTTGTTTTTCTTCTTCGCTACTAGAAAGATCTACTCTATTAGCTAAAGAACGCATTTGATATCTAACATAGAAATTATAAACATCAATACCTTCCTTTTGATACTTACAATCACTGATATTGATACCAGTATCAGCATCAGTGATGATCGTAGCAAGTCTTTTAGAAAGATAAGCATTATCTTTATCTAAGATAAGATTTTCTTTTAACTTACCTTTTTGTTCATCAATATGATCATATAAGTTTTCAACAGTCTGATATTGATTTAATAATTTGATAGCGGTCTTATCACCAATCTTTCTAACACCAGGAATATTATCACTTGGATCTCCTGCTAAAGCTTTCATATCAATGATCTGTTTTGGTTCTAATTGAAATCTATCATAAACAGCTTGAGGAGTCATCATGACAATATCACTGATGCCCTTATGCATTAACCATACTTTGATATTATCATCTACTAACTGTAATAAGTCTTTATCACTAGTTAAGATGTTGACATCATATTGTTCATTTTGTTTAGCTAAGCAACCAATGATATCATCAGCTTCTAATCCCTCTTGTTCATGTCTTTTGATATGTAAAGCATCGATATATTCTCTGATTATTGGAAATTGTGTCTTTAGATCATCTGGAGTAGCACTTCTAGTACCCTTATATTCAGGATACTCTTTATGACGATATGTATCTTTACCATGATCAAAAGCCACCAAGATATAATCTGGTTCAATAGTCTTAAGAGCCTTTGACAACATCAGAGCAAAACCATATATCGCATTTGTAGGTATGCCCTCACTTGTTGACATAGATTGTCCATAAACTGTCGCATAATATGCTCTAAATAACATCGAGTTGCCATCGATCAATAATAATTTTTCCATAAGTGTTCCTCCAATACGAAAATAGAAGTCGTAAAACTTCTATTTAAAGGCATTTTCTAATGCGGTCAGATTTTCATACATGATAGTGATGTAATTCTTATCTTTCTCAATATCATTTTCTGACAAACGTGATAAAGATGATAAGTCGATCTCTTTAAGTCCTAGATCATCCTTCACCTTTTGATATAAGTTGAGCATATCTTCATCAGTGATCGTATCATCATAAACAATATACTTAACATTATTAGCTTTGATCTGTTGTTCGATAAAAGCTAATTGTTCATCAGTAGGAAGCACGCCATATTTAGATAATATCAATGGATATACCTCAATGCCATAAAGCTTTTGCCAATTACCAAATGATGCTGTTACTGTGACTAATTTGATATTACTTATCTCTTTTAAACTTTGAAATTCTGCATCCATTCTCACAAAAGTCTGTTGTAAATCTTTAAAACGATTTTCAAATGTTAAAGTATCTTCTGGATAATATTCGCACAACCAATCTTTGATCGTAGCAGCCATGGAGCTCATCGCGATCGGATCTAGCCAAATGAATGGATCCTTTTTGTAAGTATCAACATGATCAAATAATGAAGAATCATAATAAACATCTTCTTTTAAGACTGATTCATCACCAACTTTGATAGTAGTATATCTTTTAAAATCATAGATTGCTGATAAGCTAGCAAGATTAACGATAGTCATATCATAATTCTGTAAGATCTCAGGATAAATATCTAAATAAGGTTCTAACTCATCAATATAAAAGAATACCGTCGTTTTTTGTAAGATCTCATCATAATCCTCAACAATAGTTGCTCTTTGGATTATCTCGTCAGAGCTGATATACTCCACATCGACTTTTTCGCCGGCTAACTGTTCTATCAAATACTTCACGGCATATACCGTGGTAGTTACTGTCGCTTTTTCATTAGCACAACCACAAAGGCTAGTTGCTAACATCGCCATTATTAAGAACATCAATATTTTTTTCTTCATAATAGCACCTCCGTTAGTTATTATTATAACACGATATAGAATTATAGAATAACCCCTTTTTCCCGATAACTATAATAGTCATCATAACTAACGATGATATGATCTACCATCGGTATATCCATTAATTTACTTGCTTCGAATATCTTTCTTGTCGCATTATTATCAGCTAAAGAAGGACTGACATCTTGAGAAGGATGATTATGAGCAATGATGATCTTTTCAGCTGAATACTTTATTGCTTCTTCAAAGATATTCTTGGCCGAAAAACTCACTTCCTTTCCTGAACCCTTAAATATCTCACTGTAGCCTAATACACAATTTCGATTGTTTAAAAAGATGATGACAAAATATTCTTGATCGGCATTACCAATATATTGTCTTAACCATTGCACGATCGTTTCTGGTTTTTTCAAGACTTCAGCATTTAAAACTTCATTATAGTTTACTCTTCTTACGATCTCCATTGCTGCTGCTATCTCACAAGCCTTAGCTAAGCCCACCCCCTTTAATTTTGTTAATTCTTTTACAGACATCTTGACTAAAGTGTTGACACCTTGAACTTGCTTCAAGATAGAAGAAGCAAGTCCAATAGCATCTAACTCTTTATTACCACAACGTAAGATCAAAGCTAATAGTTCAGCATCACTTAGTGCCTTCATGCCATAAGTCAAAGCCTTCTCACGAGGTCTAGCTGACTTATCCCATTGTTTGATAGCCATCTTCTAACGGAAAGTGATACGTAGCCTTCTAAATGAGAAACTACCACTACTAGCAAACATCAACTTAAATACCGCGATTCCAAAAGCGATAAGTGTCAGTATTTCAAATATCTTTTTCATGCTCCATTCTCCTTTCTAACGCCAACCAATACTGAAACTAAAGATTTTGATCCTGCCCCTTGAAGAGATCAGTAAACGATAACTCACATAAGCAAGATACATAGCTAAGATAATCAATATCTTTTTCATAATAAAAATACCTCCTAATACATAATTAGAAGGTATATTAAAAATTCCTATATTTTTTTTGTAAAATTTTACCTAGAAGATGATAATGTCCTCTTCCTCTTGCTCTTCAATGAACTTATCATTCTTTTTCTTCATCTTGATAACAACAACTGCTGTAGTTACCGCAACAGTCAAAGCGGCAACAGATACTAGTAATGCTATCGTACTTTTCTTGCTCATCTTTTTCTTCATTTTAGATACCTCTCTATCTATAACTATAAATTACTATATTTTTCTCTTTTTTTCAATAAAAACATTTCAATGTTTCAAGCTGATATATTGAAACAATCTTTCTATTACCTTTCTTATTTGGATTTTTAACTCTTATTCCAATCAATACTTTTGCTTTCATTTAAAATGAAAATTTTAAACGCCATATTGGTTTAAGCCAAAAACAATAATATTCTTTACTGTTTAGTTAACTCAATATGAGACCTAATTATACATTTTAAAATCAATTCAAATAATTCTTCATAATCACCTGTTTTATCAGCTAGCTCCAAAGCACTCGTATATTCTTCTTTATCTTTTACAAAGATGTAAATTGGCGGTATGCCAAATCTTACTAACTGCATATTCATAAATGCCCTACTTGTCCTCCCATTGCCATCTTGAAAGGCATGGATCACTGTAAGCTTATGATGAGTAATGACAACATATTTTACAAAGTCGCTTATTTTAAGATGTTCGGACAAAGTGTAATAACTACAAACATACTTCTCTAAATTAGTTAACTCAGCATAAATACTATGATAATCGACTGTTTCAAACTTTGCACCCATGACTAAAGTATTTGTTTGTCTAATCGACCCACCATACTCTGGATAAGGATAGCAAGAAAACAATTTTTTGTTCAGATCAAAAATTTCAAACACACTTACTTTTTTTTGATTAAAATTGGCGAATATTTTTTGATACATCTCATAATGTCCAGCAATTGAAAGATAACATTCGTATTCTTCGTTACAATAAACGCTATTTTGCGTCTTAAGTCTTAAATCCGCTACGATCTCAGAGGCTTGCTCAATAGTTACATTTACGCCTTCCATTCTACTATCATTGTAAATATAGTCAGTTTGGAAAAGGATTTTGGCTCTTTTTGAAGGCAAATAAGATAATTGTTCTTGATATTCATCTATGAGATCAGCATACAATTTTGCATAGGTTATGTGATGTTGTTTACGAACCTTATCAGGCTTATAATGACTTATACTTTTCTTTAATACTTCAGACTTTGTATCTCCTTCGATTGCAAATAATTTGTATGCAATCCTATAAAGGCAAGATTCAAAACTTACTCCAAAAAAATTAGCAATATCTAAAACATCATCAAAATCTACAAATCCTCTTTCATTTTTATATTTGCAAACTTGTTCTTCAAGAGCCCCAATGGGCATGAGTAAAGCAGCAGCAAAACTATCTGCGAATTGTTCAATATATGTTTTTTTGCCATTAATTGGACACGAAACTTGTCTAGTAGAATCATGCAAATGATGACATAATTCATGCGCTGCTGTAAAACGCTGTCTTGTTATGGGCCTATTTGCATTTATACCAACAATTGCTACATCATTATTTGAAGATGCAGGAATATATACACCCTCCAATTTTGAAAAATCATTTAATTTAAAAAGGATCCGTTCCTCTTTTAAAAAAGAGAACGGATTCAGCGGAAATACTATTTCATGACCTTTCAAATAATAATAAGTTAAATAATCCTCTGCCATTTTTTCTGGATTAACATAACCAGAAAAGTCCTTTACAGTATTCATTTAATATTTTGATTCCCCTTCATCTGATGTTTAAACTTCATCAAATTGATAATTTCGGCTTGATCATTCTCATCTAGTTTTTCAAATGTACGAGCAAACAAAATCGCAGGTTGACTTAACTCGTTACCATTTAATATCGAATCAGCTGTAACACCGTATAAGACACTTAATTTTGATAGATCATCCGCCGTAATCTTTCGATTCCCTTTTTCCATCTGTGTATATGTTGATCTATTTATTCCTAAATAATTAGCAACATATTCTTGTGAAAGATGTAATTCGTTTCGTAATCTTTTGACAGTTTCATAAACTGTTGCTTTTGTCTCAACCATACTTACCTCCTATGTTTAGTTTACACTATAATTGTAAACACATTTGTTAGGATTTGCAACATTTCTTGTTCTATTTTAAAACTTATTGCAACATTTTGAAATAATTTGAAAACAGTGATGCTCTTCACACCACTATTCAATCTTACAATTCCAATGCTAAGAAATCCGTTCAACGATAACTTTACACTTTTTACCGCAGAATGCTATACCATATGCTAAGATCTTATTAACTTTATGTTCTTTTAGATCAGCAGCATAATCTTTATCTTCAATCTGTTTTAATGCTTTTTGGCAAGCATCATCTAACTTTTCAATATCTTTTACAACCTTTAACTCTATTACAATGCCTAAGTCATTGACCCCTTTTTCAAGCATGATATCTGCTCTACCATCTCCCACTTCATCATTAGAGTTTACATTCCAAGCATTACCAACTTTAAGTAGTGAAAGCATCATGCCATGATAAAATGACTCTTTAGCATCAT
>CAVCVO010000001.1:0-7169 GCA_963606005.1 Anaerovoracaceae bacterium | reverse complement strand
ACAAGAAAAAAGCACAACCCAATCAAGGATCGTGCCTAAAGCTCTATATAATGTCTCTTAATATATAATTAGTTAAAGAACTTTTTCTTTCTGTTTAAAGTAATTACAACTGCAGCAGCACTTACTACCATGAAACTAGCTAATAATACTAAATTAGTATGATCACCAGTAGATGGTTGAGCTTTTACTGTATAGCTAACAGTTGGAACTGGGAATTCAAGAAGACCTTCACGCTCTTGTCCTTCACTATCTACAGCTCTTAATACAGCATATTCATTTGTAGGTACTTCATAAGTTCCTGCTTCTTTCTTAACATTAACTAGTTTAACTTTATAAGAAAGTTGAACTGGAGCAAAGTTAGAAACATTCTCGTTGATATACCAAGTGAACTTATCTTCGTCTTTATCATATTCTACTTTAAAACGGAAGTTTTCTTCACTAGCATTCTCACCAAAGTAAGTTACATTACCAACAGTATTAGAATCAAGTTTAACTCCACCAACAGTTAATTCAAATGAACCTTCAACAAAGTCAAAGTCAGCACCCATCTTATCTTCTACAACAGAACCAGCACCTACAGCATATAAGATGTCATTCTTGATTGTAGAGAACATACCTTGCAGATCTGAAACAGTAATATCATGTTGTTCAATATCTGTACCATTATCATTGCTAATCTGTCCCATAGCATGCATTAATTGATAACCATAATCTTGAGTATTATATGCTTCAGCATTTTGTACATAGATTGGATAACAATGATATTTGCTAGCCATAGAAGCAAACTTAGTATAAGCCTCATAAACAGCACGGTCAGTACCACTAGCATGCATTAATTGGTTATCATTACCATCAGCATCAAGACCTGACTTGATATAATTGCCTTCGCCTAAGATCTTGTCAGCTTCTGCATAACGATCGTTTTTAGAAAGATTTTGGCCAATCAACTGGTTACCATAGTTACCTGAAGCAGTATAAGTTAATTCAACATCATACTTACCATTGTCTTTAGCAACAACTTCACTGATATGAGCAAAATACTCATCCCAATTACCATAAGGCATCTGATAGTCAGTATTCCAGTTTCTATCACTATGTTGTTCATCAGTTAAATAATAACCTTCCCAAGCACCTTTATAACCATTCTCATCATAATCACCAGTGTAGTATTGATCATGCATAGTATGGATCGTATAAGAGATACCATAAGCATAAGAATATAAGTCTGTTTCAGAATAAATACCGTATGTCTTTAATCCAGTAAACTTAGCATCGCCATCAACGTAATCAGTATATTCTCCTTCTTTAGAGAATTCATAAGTGTGGCCATCAGAGATCAATACAACATACTTTCTGCTATCAGCAACTTCAGTATCTTCAGATAACATCTTATCAGCTTCAATTAAACCTGATTGAATGTTAGAACCATGTAAACCATCTGCAGCACCATCTTCAATTGCCTCGATCAATTCTTCTGCATCTGTTACTTCACTAAGTTCACGAGCAACGATAGCTGTTCCACCAAAGTATACAAATCCTACTTTGATCTTAGCATTACTTAATTCTTGTTGTTCAAGTAATTGCTTTACTAATTTGTATGCAGCTTCTGAAGTAGCAGCGCCACATTGAGAATCATCCATTACGAATACGATATCACTTGCTAAAGCTTCTTCAGCACTTGGTAAAGATAATGTAACAGTAGATTCATTATTAGAGTCTAGTTCAGTAGCTGTCTTTGAACGAGAAACTTGATCAGCTAAGTCAGTATCATCTGTTTCACTAGCGAAAACATTAGCATTAGCAAACATTGATAATACCATCACTAGACAAAGAGAAATGGAAACTAATTTCTTTTTCATTTTTTGCCCTCCTTGAGTTTTCTTTCTACTTTTAGTGTCATCATATCAAAATGTCTCAAGGCATTTAGATATGCTTATGCTTTTATGCATTCTTATTTTATTACTTTTTCCCCCCAATGGCAACAATTACTGTGTAATATGTTCCAAAAAAAGCACAATCCGATCAAGATCGTGCTTTTTAAAATTCAGCAAATATATAATTTTAACTAATTAAATAACTTTTTCTTTTTGCTAACAATGATTATTGCTGCAACAGCACTAACAGCCATCACACCTACTAATAACTTTAAGCTTACATGATCACCAGTAGATGGTTGAGCTTTTACTGTATAGCTAACAGTTGGAACTGGGAATTCAAGAAGACCTTCACGCTCTTGTCCTTCACTATCTACAGCTCTTAATACAGCATATTCATTTGTAGGTACTTCATAAGTTCCTGCTTCTTTCTTAACATTAACTAGTTTAACTTTATAAGAAAGTTGAACTGGAGCAAAGTTAGAAACATTCTCGTTGATATACCAAGTGAACTTATCTTCGTCTTTATCATATTCTACTTTAAAACGGAAGTTTTCTTCACTAGCATTCTCACCAAAGTAAGTTACATTACCAACAGTATTAGAATCAAGTTTAACTCCACCAACAGTTAATTCAAATGAACCTTCAACAAAGTCAAAGTCAGCACCCATCTTATCTTCTACAACAGAACCAGCACCTACAGCATAAAGAATATCTTGGCCAATAGTAGCGAAATCAACTTCACCATTACCAGCATATTCATTCATAGCACCCATAAATGCTTTGCCAAATTCTGTGCTACCATTCAAAACAGTATAACACTTGTAACCTGCATCTACTAGATCAGTAAATGCATAGTAGCCTTCATAAACAGCACGGTCAACTGACATAGCATGATTTTCATAATCAGTATGACCAATATACTTAAAGTTATCATCAATGATATCACCAGTTGTCGAATCCTTTACTTTCTCAGTAGGATCATTACCATATTCTTCAAAGTTAAATGCATAAGTATCGCCATCAGCAGCTACCCAATCTTCAACCTTAGAGAAATAAGTATTCCAGTCACCATAAGGCACAACAAAATTTGCGTCATTAGTGCTTTGAGTACGAACAATTACCCATTCACCGATCATGCCAAAATAAACACAATTTTTTGGATGAAGCTGACCTTCGCCAGTACCAACTTCTTTTTGACCTAACTTATCTGAATAAGAATATTGATAATAAATATCTTTAGTCTTACCATCAGAGCCTGTAAATAAACGAGTCAAACCATCACTAACTAAGATAACATGTTTTCTATTAGCAGCAGTAGTGCTTTCTTCTAACATTGCTTTAGCAGCTAATAAACCACCATGCATGTTAGTACCACTCATTATGCCACTTGGTTTAGTAGTCAATGCTGTAGTAAGAGCTTGAAGTCCTTCCTCAGTTGTAGGGAACTCTTGCATCTCATAAGATACCCTAGCATCGCCACCAAAAATGATAACACCAACATTGATCTTAGCACCATGATTTGCTACTTGATCATACAAATCTTTAAGCAATACTGCTGCATTTTCAGCAGTCTCTTTTTTACAACTTGACTTATCTAGAACAAATACAATGTCACTAGTCAATTGCTCTTCAGCACTTGGCAAAGATAATGTAACAGTAGATTCATTATTAGAATCTAATTCTGTAGCTGTCTTTGAACGTGAAACTTGTTCAGCTATGTCAGTATCATCAGTTTCTCCAGCAAATACATTTGTGCTTGGAATAAATGATAAGATCATCATTAAGCAAGCCACGAATGTGATTACTTTCTTTTTCATAATTACCCTCCTAAAATAACTTCCTAACTTTCTTTGAACATACCCTAAATACCAAATATTGTATTTTTCTCATGTTCTCCACATTGCAAGTATATTTTACCATTTTTTTCTTATTGTTACTTTTAACTTTCATTTTTTTGAGTTATTTTACAATTAAACGATCTTCTTACTTCTCCCCATTAGCATTTTGAGGTTGTTCCTCGAAGAATATGCCATTTGGCAGTTGAGTGATCGTAGTTTCGCCTGTTCTAAAATCATATTCAAATATAGAATAAGGATAAATCTCATATTCATACCATAAAATATATCGCATGATATTATTATCCAGTGTTTCTAAATAATAATCTTTAACATTAGGATATTGATTTGTTAATTGATGTTTATCAATAAGACTGTCTGCATATTCTCTATTTTCTTTTAATTCTAAATACTTAGCATAATAAACAGGATCTACTCCTTTATAAATGATGCAATTAGAATTTTCTTGTTGCTCTAAAGAAACGAATCTTGGCGTTTCAACTTCAATTGTTTCTGTGGTCAAATCAGGAAGATATATTCTCTTTATGACTATTTTATCATCTTCACATTGCACTAATAACCTCCTTAATATCTTGTTTTGTGAAGACTCATCCTAAAGTTCTAAAACTAATCTAGTAGTTAAAGTAAATAATAATCTTTCTATTCACCATAGCTTTTATATTTGCTAGTTACTTACTACATCCTCATTATATCAAATCAATAAATGAGTAATCTCTTTACTTTTTATCAACACCCAAGTAGAAAAAAACGCGTTTATCTTAACGCGTTATATACCTCTGTAAAACTATCTAAATCTGTATCTTGGCCATAAAGACTATATTGCATCTCACCAACAAACCAATAAACATAGTAAGTTGTCTCATCTTGAGCATATATCTCATCTTCATTAGCCACTTGCGATATCGTACCACCACTAACATATACTCCTGAGATATCATCACTTGTTTGTGAAGCTCTAAATGTATATTTACCATCAATGACATATTGAGCAATATTAGCTGAAATGACACTAAACTTTTCACTACTACTATTAGGATAAGCTTTCATAGAACAACCAACCACATCATTTATCTCATCAATAGAAGTATACTCAGTTATTGGATTAACTATTCTTGCAGGATTATCATAATCTTTATCAGTTAGCGGTAAAGTCGTGGGTTTATCACTTACACTCATTATCACAAATGCCCCAACCCCAATAACAGCAGCTATACCTAAAACGATCCAAACTTTCTTCATAATACTTCCTCTTTCCTATCACTATCAACTATTAAAGTCAAAGCTAAAGCTGATATATTGATTACATAATGCATTATAACATGCACCAAAGTAAACTTAAAAAACAAAGCTAACATTGATCCAATGATCACTATAGAACAAACTAATAAGCCAAAGATAAAATAACCTTCATCATCATGCTTAACGATGACAGATACTAGTACAATGATACTGATAACTAATTCAGTAAGCAACAGATATCTATCCATTTGTAACATTGTTAAACAAGCTACTAGTAAGCTTAATACTATTTTAACTATCACGTTCTTTTTATCACTCAACAATTCTACAAGTAAGACCATTGTAACAATTTCTAACAAGCAATGTATTACAGTAAAAGAAAAACTTTCAAGATCACCAACAAACAATCCCAAAATAGTCACTAATAAATGAATCTGCATTAAATAAAAGATCTTCTCAACTTTTTTATCATAGCAATTGATCCACAAATAATGCATACAAAATAAAAGCAATGCCATTAATGCCAAAATATCAAAAGTTAAAGTGCATTTGATGAATAATCCCCATTTACTACCAGTAAGTAATAAGACTACATTGATAACTGCTAAAGCAAGTATCACAGCAGATAAGCCATAACATAAAGTCTTTGCTCTTTTACTATTTTTTAAATAGATATACTCCATATACTTACTCCCTACTCATATCGTTGATATCAACCCAGCCATAAACACCACCATCATCAAGTGATACTAAGTGATATGGATGATCACTATTACGAGAAACAGCAGTAATCTTACAACGACTTTCTCCCTTAGTGTTAGCCACATAACTGCTATAACTATTACGATAGATATTACCACCATCAAAAATGACAATATCACCAATATTCAGATTGTCTCTAGTAACGATAGTGTTGATCTCATCTTCAGCATTTTCTAATAAGAACAGATTAGTGACTAAACACTTTTGTTGTTCAGTCAAGCTATCATAAGCATTTCTTACATAAGTTAGACTTGCTAGATCAAAATCATCAGTCAAACCATTTATCAGATCAATGACCTTCTTAGCAGCTTCCTTATCTTCTAATTCACTTACTTGATTTTCAGCATCAATAAGTTTATCCAACAAAGTCACCTTTGCTTTTGCTTCATCCGATAATTTTTCATAACATTCTCTAATATAGATGATCTGTTCTTTTTGCGTCAAAGAAATAGGAGTATTGATCAAAGAAATAAGTCCATCTACTTCCATAGCTTGTTGTTGATCAATATCGATAACTTCCTTTGGCTTGATCAAAGGTAGTGATACACTCTCATCAGCTTTATTTAGAAAGATGACAAAGAACACACTCAATACGATAGTGCAAACTAATATCACGATATGTCTTTTTCTTCTTTCTTTTCCAACCATAATTTATTCCTTTCGCCTATATATTTTAAGATAACGAAAAGATCTTCACAACAATTCTAAAGAAAAATTAAGACAAGTTTTATTATACAAACCTGTCTTAATGTTTATGATCATTAGTCTTTATTCTCTTCAAATTTACTTTTATCTAACATCCTTATGACTCTTGCAGGATTTCCAACTGCAACACCATAATCGGGTACATCTTTAGTCACTACGGAAGCTGCTCCGATAACAGCATGAGTACCAACACGCACACCTGGTAAGATAGTTGCTCCGGCTCCTAACCAAGCATAATCACCGATCTCTACTGGTTTACAAGTCAAAACATTTAGATCATAAGGATCATGATTATTCGAAATGAGTTGAACATTAGCGGCAATACGCACATGATCACCAATAGTAATCCCACCACGAGCCATTGCTAGTAAATTAGAATTAACAAATACACCTTTACCAATCTTCAACATATTGAGTGCTGCTCCATACAATGGTGGAGCAATAGTACTACCCTCTCCAAGATTACCTTCACCTAATATCTCATTTAACAAAGCATTATACTCATCAGTAAAAGGCATAGTATGATTCAATTTGAACAATCGTTCAGCAGTACGACTCCTATTTGCACTGTGATCATTACTTTTTGCTGATAAATCTACACGGATCTCTTCACATTCCATTTAAATTACCTCCAAATTTAAAATATCACTTAGAGTTGACTCAAAGTCAATAGTTATACAAAAAAAAGAAGGAGATATTTCTATCTCCTTCCATACTTACTTTTAGCATC